>DATJOZ010000132.1:0-2306 GCA_035506655.1 Gaiellaceae bacterium | reverse complement strand
CCTGCGCGCCGCCGCGGCGGCCGCGCCCGAGGGTGTCGAGGTCGAGCTCTGGGACGGAGTGCGCGACCTGCCGCTCTACGACCAGGACCTCGAGTCCGCGCCGCTCCCGGAGCCCGTTCGCCGGCTCCGGGAGGACTGGGCAGCCGCCGACGCGATCCTCTTCGCGACGCCGGAGTACAACGGCTCGGTCCCCGGCGCGCTGAAGAACGCGATCGACTGGGGCTCGCGGCCGAGGGGCTCCGCGGCGCTCGCGAACAAGGACGTCGCCGTGATCGGCGCGAGCACCGGCCAGTTCGGCGCGATGTGGGCGCAGGCCGACCTCCGCAAGATCCTCGGCATCGCGGGCGCGCGCGTCGCGCCCGTCGAGCTCGCCGTCCCCCGCGCGCACGAGACGCTGGGCGCCGACCTCGAAGGCCAACTGCGTGAGCTGCTCGAGACGTTCGCCGCCGAGGCGTCGTCGGTCGCCGCAGCCGCCTGAGAAAGACGAAGGGCCGCTCGCGCGGCCCTTCGGTCCGGTTACCAGCGTTGAAGTGGTAGAGGCGCTTCCTGCTCCGGCTAGGCCGGGCGGCGCGACACGCGTCGTCCCCTACGCTGGCTAGGCGATTCCCCGTGGGTCCGGGGACACACCTCTACCCGCTGGTACCTCCACTGCCCGTACTTGAATCGCTCACTGCCGGACCACCTCCTTTCCGCGGTAGCGGAACCTTAGCGGTCCGGGTGGACCGCTACGCGAGGACGGTCGTGAGCTCGAGCCCGCGGTCGAGCGGGACGGTGACGCTGACCGTCGTCGCGTCGGCCTGGCGCGCGGCGGAGTACTGCGCGAGCGGGTCGGGATGCGACAGCACGTTGTCCGCGATCACGAGCGCACCCGGCTCGACCTTCGCGCGGGCGAGCCGGAACAGCGTCTCGTAGTCCTCCTTTTCGGCGTCGACGAAGACGACGTCGAAGACGTCCTCGAGCCCGGGGAGCAGCTCGCGCGCGTCGCCCTCGACGAGCTCGGCCCACTCCTCGAGGCCGGCGTCGGCGATGTTCCGCCGCCACGCCTCGACCTTCAGCGGGTCGCTCTCGAACGAGACGACGCTGCCGCCGAGGTAGCGCGCGCCGGCGGCGAGCCAGATCGTCGAGTAGCCGCGCGAGCCGCCGAGCTCGAGCACGGAGCAGTCCGACTGCACCGCGACGAGCGAGAAGAGGAAGCGCCCGGTCGTCGGCGCGACCGCGCGCGAGCGGACGGCGGACGGAAGTCCCTGCTCGCGCTCGGCGGCGTCCTCCGCCTCGAGGCGCGCGAGCACGGCGCGGACGCGATCGTCGAGCATCGCGCCGAGCCTAACGAAGCCGCTGCCAGGCCGGCAGCGCGTTGAAGTAGCCCGCGGCGTTCGTCAGCGGCGTGATCCGCGAGCCGTTCGCGGCGACGAGCAGGATGTCGCCGCGGTCGATCGGCGACGTCGCGAGGAGCCTTCCGTCCGGCGACCACGCGACGGAGATCTGCGGCTGCGGCACGTGGACGACGCGGCGGGCGCCGGTTCCGTTCCGGTTCACGATCCACGGGTCGCCGTTGCGGACGAACGCGATGTGCGTCGCGCCGGGCGACCACGACGGCGAGCTCGCGTTGCGGATCAGCAGCCGCTGTCCGGTCCCGTTCGTCCGCATGACCCAGACGTCGCGCCCGCGCTGGTACGCGATCGCGCTGTCGTCCGGCGCCCACACGGGATCGTTCTCGTCGACGGACGCGGCGGCGAGGCGCCGCAGGCCGAGGCCGTTGTTGCCGACGACCCAGATGTCGTGGAGGCGCGCGCCGGGGCGCGCGAGGTCCGCGAACGCGAGCTTCGCGCCGTTCGTCGACCAGGTCGGGAAGAGCACGTCGCCGTTCCCGCGGATGATCCGGTGGCGGAGCGTCCCGTTCGCGTTCATCACCCAGAGCCCGCCGGTCGGCGCGCCGGGCGCGTACGCGATCAGCACGCCGCGCGGCGACCACGCGGGCGTCAGCGCCGCGTCGTCGGCGGCCGGGCGGAAGATGCGGCGCGAGCCGGTCCCGTTCGGGCGCACCGTCCAGATGCCGGTCGCCGTCGAGCCGCAGCAGCGGTCGAACGCGACAAGGCCGTTCCGCGACGGCGCGCCGGTGTGGACGAGCGCGAGGATCGTCGCGACGGCCGCGAGGATCACGACGTGCGCTCCCGCTCGACGTCGGCGCGCACCCAGCAGTCGGCCAGATGGTCGTTGACGACGCCGCAGGCCTGCATCCCGGCCCACACCGTCGTCGGGCCGACGAAGCGGAAGCCGGCCTTCTTCAGCCGCTTCGAGAGCTCCTT
>DATJOZ010000131.1:0-4304 GCA_035506655.1 Gaiellaceae bacterium | reverse complement strand
GCGGCGCGCGTCCGCGAGGAGGCGGCGTGGCTCCGCGCGCGCGGCCTCGAGCCGGCGTTCTTCTGCGGCGGCGGCTGGTACACGGACGACGCGGTGCGCTCGGCGGTGCGCGAGCTCGGCCTCGTGGACTGCACGCCGCGCGGCGGCGAGCCGTCGCCGGGGATCCTCCCGACGACGCACTCGCTCGGGCAGCTCGCGCGCGCCGTGCTTCGGCCGCTGCCGTGCTACGTGCACGCGTACTTCCACGACTACGACCTGCTCGACGCGACGCGCCGGACGGCGCTCGTCGCGTCGCTACGCGTTCTCGGCCGGCGTTCCGCTCCCGCCGACCCGCGAGCGCTCGCGCAGGCGACGGAAGATCTCGACGAGCGCGGCTGACGCGAGCAGCGCCGTGAGGAAGTCCCACGGCACGCGGTAGCGCGTCTCGCCGACGAAGAGCACCGCGACGGCGGTCTGGTAGCCGAGCATCGTCAGCGCGAGGCCGGCGAAGAAGCGCGGGACGACGAAGAGCCCGACGATGCCGAGAATGTAGAGCGGGATCATGTACGCGGGCTCCGCGACCGAGCGCATCGTGTCGAGCCACGTCCCGGCGCCGGGGAGATCGGTGACGTCGACGACGGAGGGCTGCCAGAAGAACTGCGCGTCGATCGGGACGAGCTTCGCCTTCGCGCCGGGATGGTGCACCCAGAACGAGATCACCTTCTTCTGGAAGAACGCCGCCTGCGCGCACTCGTCGTACGGCGTGACGACGCCGGTCGCGACCCAGTGGTCGTACACGTCCTGCGGGCTCGGCGGATACGACGCCGGGATCGGCACGTGGTCGATCCACCGGCCGCTCTTCAGCACACGGTACGTGTTGACGTTGTTCGCCTTCCAGAGTGCGCGCGAGTCGGTCGTGATCGTCCAGCAGCCGACGTCCGCCTTCGTCCGGGCGATGTACGGCACGAGCACGAGGACGGTCGCCGCGAGCAGCGCACCCGACGCGATCAACGTGCGTCGCGACAGCCCGGCGCGCACGAGCAGGTACACGACGACGACGAGCGGCAGCGCGTCGAGGCGCACGTTCCCGAGGATCGCGATCCCGAGCACGGCGCCGAGCGGCAGCGCCCGCCTCCAGCCGAACCGCTCCGCCGCCCACAGCGTGAGCCAGACCGTCGACGCCGCGAGGAAGTGGTCGAGGATCTCGCGGTTCATGTGGACGTCGTGCCAGACGAGGTAGGGGTGCAGCGCGACGGCGAGGCCCGCGAGGAGGCCGACGGTCGGCGAGAGCCAGCGCTTGCCGATCTGCCAGACGACGAGCGTCGTCCCGACCGCGACGGTGATCTGGGCGAGCCCGACGACCTCCCAGCTGCGGTCGAAGGTCCAGTAGAGCGGGATCAGGAACCAGCCGTAGAGCGGCTGCGTGTACGCGGACGGGTGGCCCGGGATGAAGCCGTACGTCCCGTTCGCGAGGTACATCCGCGCGAAGATGTCGCCCTTGTCGACGTTCTGCGTGACGATCGTGTCGCGCGCGTGGAGGAGCGCCGCGAGCCGCGGCAGCGCCGTCGCGAGGACGAGGATCAGGGCGGCGGTGCGGGTCCGCACGGCGCACCAGCGTACCGGGGCCGCACACGGGATCCTCACAGGACCCGGGTAGAATCCCGGCCTCGTGGCGACCAAGCCTGTTGTCGGGCGCGGCGACCCGGACGTCGACGACGCCCCCGCCGGCGCTCCTCCCGGACCGCCCCAGCACGCCGCGGACATCCGCTCCGTGCGCATCGTCCCGACGGGCGTCCAGCTGCGGGCCTTCGCGCGCCGGTCGCTCAGCGTCGCGGCGCTCGTCGTCGTCGACCTCTGCGGGCTCGCCGGCTCGATCTACCTCGCGCTCGTCCTCCGCGAGCTCTACTACGGCGAGCGGCCGATCCTCTGGGGCCTGCCGTGGGACGCGGAGAAGACCTGGCTGCCGTTCCTCGCGGTCGTCACGGTGCTCGTCTTCTGGCGCGCGGGGCTCTACGCGCCGCGCGAGCAGCGCGGCGGCGCCGGCCGCATCGTCTCGTCGCTCCTGCTCGTCACGGTGATCACGCTCGCGTTCGCGATCGGCACGGGCTACCAGCACACGACGTTCGGGCTCTACGGCACGGCGTTCGTGCTCGCCGCGATCGTCATCTCGCTGCTCCGCTCGAGCTACGAGATGGTGACGAGCGACGTGTGGCGCGTCGCGGGCGCGCGCCGCCGTGCGGTGCTCGTCGGCGAGGGCGAGCGTCTCGTCGCGCTCCGCCGCGTGCTCGGGCAGCGGCGCGGCGGCATCGACTACGAGTTCGTCGGCGTCCTCGCGACCGACGACGGCGAGGTCGCCGGCCTGCCCGTGCTCGGATCGCTGGCCGATCTCGCGCCGGTGCTCCAGGCGCAGCCGCTCGACGAGCTCATCGTCAGCGGCGTCGACCTTCGCGAGGAGCAGCTGCTCGATCTCGTCGAGGAGGCGCACCGCTACGGCGTGAAGGTGCGGCTCGCGCCGACGACCGCCGAGCTGCTCCGCCAGCGCGCGGAGTACGTCGCCGGCCAGGGGATCCCGCTCTTCGAGCTCCGCCCGCCCGTCGTGTCCGGCCTCGACTGGGCGGTGAAGCGCGCGTTCGACATCGTCGTGGCCGCGCTGCTGATCGTGATCGCGTCGCCTCTGTGGGCGGTGATCGCGCTGTGGGTGAAGCTCGACTCGCCGGGGCCCGTGTTCTACCGCGACCGTCGCATCGGGCTCGGCGAGCGCGAGTTCGGGATGTTCAAGTTCCGCTCGATGTACGCCGATGCATCGACGCGACAGGCAGCGCTCGAGAAGGCGAACGAGGCATCGGGACCGCTCTTCAAGATCAAGGACGATCCCCGCGTGACGAGGGTCGGCAAGTTCCTGCGCCGCTACTCGATCGACGAGATGCCGCAGGTGCTGAACGTCCTGCGCGGCGAGATGTCCCTCGTCGGCCCGCGTCCGCTGCCGCTGCGGGACTACGTGCAGCTCGAGGACTGGCACCGCAAGCGCTATCTCGTGCTGCCGGGGATGACCGGGCTGTGGCAGGTCTCGGGCCGGATCGACCTCAGCTTCGACGACCTCGTCCGGCTCGACTTCTACTACCTGGAGAACTGGTCGATCTGGCTCGACATCTCGATTCTCGCGAAGACCCTGCCCGCCGTGCTCGCCCGAAGAGGAGCGTACTGAGGCTCCACCGCGTCGCCCTTCTTCTCCTGTGCGTAGCGCTGCTGCCCGCCGTCGCCGGAGTGGGCGGCGCGCGCGCCGCGACGCCGCCGAAGTCGATGCAGCTCGGCGTCGTCGACGACAGCTTCCTCTACAAGTCGATCGACTCGCTCCACGCGGCGCTCGACCTCGGGCTCCGCACGGTGCGCGTCAACGCGATCTGGACGCCGCCCGGCGGTCTCCGGCTCGCCGACGCGATGCAGACGCTCGCGGAGAACGCACACGGCTGGGACGTCCAGGTCGTCGTCGCGTTCTACCCCGACCGTGCGCGCGACGTTCCGCTCACGGACGCGTCGCGCCAGTCGTTCTGCCAGTCGGCCGCGCACCTCGTGCTCGCGTATCCTCAGATCACCGCGATCATCGTCGGCAACGAGCCGAACTCCGGCTCGTACTGGCAGCCGCAGTTCAACGCCGACGGGACGCCCGCGGCGCCCGCCGCGTACTTCCAGACCGCCGCGCTCTGCTACGACCTGCTGCACGCGGCGCGGCCGTCGATCGACGTCGTCGGGCCGGCCACGTCGTCGAACGGGAACGACAACCCGCACGCCGCGACGCACGCCGGGCTCTCGCCGGGCGCGTTCATCGCCGCACTCGGCAAGGCGTTCCGCGCGTCCGGCCGCAAGACACCGATCTTCGACACGATCGACCATCACCCGTATCCGCTGAACGCCGCCGAGCGGCCGTGGCGCAAGCACGCGGACAAGCGCGTGATCGGCGAGGGCGACTACCAGCGACTCGTCGCCGACTACCAGACCGCGTTCGCCGGGACGGCGCAGCCCGTCCCCGGCCGCTGCGTCGCCGGCCGCTGCGTCTCGCTCTGGTACACGGAGGACGGCTTCCAGACGAAGCCCGACGCGTCGCACGCCGCGCTCTACCACGGCGTCGAGCCGGACAAGCTCGCGCTCGCGCCCGACAGCCCGCCCGAGACGGGCCCGCTCCCGCCGGCCGCCTCGCACGCCCCGAGCCAGACGCAGCAGCTCCGCGACGCGGTCTCGCTCGCGTACTGCCAGCCGTACGTCACGGCGTTCTACTCGTTCCAGCTCACCGACGAGTCGTCGCTCGGCGGCTGGCAGTCCGGCCTCCT
>DATJOZ010000130.1:0-21587 GCA_035506655.1 Gaiellaceae bacterium | reverse complement strand
GTCGCGCGCCAGAAGTGGCCGCGGTCGGCGCGGGGCAGGAGCCAGAGCTCGTGCGGCAGGCGGAGCGCGCGCAGCTCGCGGGCGAACGCGAGCGTCCAGGCGCTCCGGACGCCGCCGTGGTTCCCGCCCGCCGAGACGTAGAACCGGACGCGGCCGCGGCGGAGCCTCCGCGCCTCCGCGCGGACGAGGAGCGCCGGGTCGTGCGCGCGCAGGTCCGCCGTGCCGGCGCGGGCGAACGGCCCGTCGCGGAAGACGGGCGCGAAGTAGCCCTCCCACGAGCCGAGCGTCCCGAAGACGCCGGGGTGGCGGAGGCCGATGTCGACCGCGCCGAAGCCGCCCGCGCAGAGGCCCTCGAGCGCACGACCGCCCGGCCCGCGCTTCGTCGAGAGATGGCGGTCGACCCACGGCACGACGTCGCGGACGACGTACCGCTCCCAGACGCCGGCCCACTCGCCCGTGTTCGGGTGGACGGTCGGCCCGGCGACGGGCAGCACGGCGACGAACGGCCGCGCCCGGCCCGACCGGATCAGCCCGTCGGCGACGGCCGCGAAGTGCAGCCCGTTCCAGATCGACGCCGGCGAGCCGCGCATCCCGTGCAGGAGGTAGACGACCGGGTAGCGCCGCCGGGCGTCGTAGCCGGGCGGGAGGTAGACGGCGCTCGCCCGGCGGTCCGACGGGACGAACGTGTTCGGGATCCGGCCGACGGCGACGACCCCACCGGCCGGCCCCACGCTGACGGCCTTCCACCCCGCCGGGAGCCCGGCGTGGGCGAGGACGACCGCGGCGAGGGCCAGGAGCCGCATCCCACCATCGAACCAGCGCTCCGTTGCGGCCCGGTTAAGCCGGAATAGCGCTCCGGCGAGGGCCGTTCCTATCGGTACACTTTGGATACCTGGTACACAGATTGGAGAGTGAAGCGAACGTGACCGACCTGTTGCTCGTCCCGCTCGAGGACACCGTGGTGTTCCCGGGCATGACCGTGACCCTGACCGTCGACACCGCCGACGAGGCGCGCGTCCTCCTCGTGCCGCAGCACGAGCAGGAGTACGCGAAGGTCGGCACCGTCGCCGAGGTCGTCGAGACGATCCGGCTCCCGGGTGGGGCGCGCGCCGTCTCGCTGACCGGCCTCCACCGCGCCGAGATCGGCGCGGCCCAGACCGACGCGCAGGGCCGGCTCCGCGTGGAGGTGGACGAGCGCGAGGACGACAACCCGCCGCCCGTCGAGACCCGCGAGCTCGAGCGCGAGTACCGCGCCGTCGTCGAGGAGATCCTCGAGCTGCGCGACGCGGACGACCGCATCCGCCAGTTCCTGCGCTCGATCACCGAGGCGGGCGCGCTCGCCGACACGTGCGCGTACTCGCCGGACATCACCTTCGCGCAGCGCGTCGAGCTGCTCGAGGCCGTCGACGTCGTCGAGCGGCTCGAGCTCGCCGTGAAGATCCAGCGCGACCGGCTCGCCGAGCTCCAGGTCCGGCGCCGCATCCGCGACGACGTCGAGTCGGGCGCGCAGCGCCAGCAGCGCGAGTACTTCCTCCGCAAGCAGATGGACTCGATCCGCAAGGAGCTCGGCGAGGACGAAGGCTCCGTCGTCGAGGAGTACCGGACGAAGATCGAGGAGGCCGGGATGCCGGACGAGGTCCGCGCGCAGGCCGAGCGCGAGCTGCGCCGGCTCGAGTCGATGGGCGACTCGACCGGCGAGGCGTCGATGATCCGCACGTACCTCGACTGGCTCGTCGCGGTGCCGTGGTCGAAGCGCTCCGAGGAGCGGCTCGACCCGCGGCACGCGCGCGAGGTGCTCGACACGGACCACGCGGGTCTCGACGACGTGAAGGAGCGCATCGTCGAGTACCTCGCCGTGCGGAAGCTGCGCGAGGACCGCGGGATCGAGAACGACAAGCGCTCGGGCGCGATCCTGACGCTGATCGGCCCGCCCGGCACGGGCAAGACGTCGATCGGCGAGTCGGTCGCGCGCGCCCTGAACCGCGAGTTCGTGCGCATGTCGCTCGGCGGCATCCGCGACGAGGCGGAGATCCGCGGCCACCGGCGCACGTACATCGGCGCGCTGCCGGGCCGGCTCGTCCGCGCGCTTCGCGACGCGAAGACGATGAACCCGGTGATCCTCCTCGACGAGGTCGACAAGGTCGGCGCCGACTGGCGCGGCGACCCGTCGGCGGCGCTGCTCGAGGTGCTCGACCCGGCGCAGAACCACTCGTTCCGCGACCACTACCTCGACGTCGAGCTCGACCTGTCGCAGGTGTTCTTCATCGCGACGGCGAACGTCGCCGACACGATCCCCGGCCCGCTGCTCGACCGGATGGAGGTCATCCGCTTCGACGGCTACACGGTGGACGAGAAGACGGCGATCGCGCGCGGCTACCTCTGGCCGCGGCAGCGCGAGGCGAACGGGCTGCGCGAGGACGAGGTGTCCGTCTCCGACGGGACGCTCGAGCTCGTCGTCTCCGAGTACACGCGCGAGGCCGGCGTCCGCCAGCTCGAGCGCGAGCTCGGGAAGATCCTCCGCAAGACGGCGACGCGGATCGCCTCCGAGTCCGTCGAGCCGCCCGTCGAGGTCGACGTGGACGTCGTGCGCGACGCGCTCGGGCGCCAGCGCTTCTTCCAGGAGGCGGCGGAGCGGACCGCGGTGCCCGGCGTCGCGACCGGCCTCGCCGTCACCGGCGTCGGCGGCGACGTCCTGTTCGTGGAGGCCACCGAGATGGAGGGCGGAAGCGACCTCGTGCTCACCGGACAGCTCGGCGACGTGATGAAGGAGTCGGCGCGGATCGCGCTCTCGTTCGTCCGCTCGCACGCCGAGGAGCTCCAGATCGACACGCGGCACTTCCACGACCACACGTTCCACGTGCACGTGCCCGCGGGCGCGACGCCGAAGGACGGGCCGAGCGCAGGCATCACGATGGCGACCGCGCTCGCGTCGCTCCTCTCCGGGCGCCCGGTGAAGCACACGATCGGGATGACCGGCGAGCTGACCCTGCAGGGCCGCGTGCTCCCGATCGGCGGGCTGAAGCAGAAGGTGCTCGCGGCGCACGCCGCCGGCCTCACCGACGTGATCCTGCCGGAGCGGAACCGCGCCGACCTCGAGGACGTCCCCGAGGACGTGCGCGAGGCGATGACGTTCCACCCGGTGATGACGCTCGGCGAGGTGTTCGACCTCGCGCTCGAGCCGAACCCGGAGCGCTCGCTCCATGCGCTGTAACCAGTGCCGTCCGCTGCCCGAGGAGGTCGCCCGCGCGGCGGACCTCCTCGGGCGGCGCTGGGTCCTCGCGATCCTCTGGGCGTCGGCCGAGGCGGGCGCCGTCCGCTTCAACGAGTTCAAGCAGGCGCTCGACGGGATCCCGCCGAGGACGCTCGCGCAGCGGCTCGCCGACCTCGAGGCCGCGGGCGTCGTCGAGCGCCGCGTCCTCACCACGACCCGCCCGCCGCGGGTCGAGTACCGCCTCACCGACGCCGGCGAGCGGCTCCGGGCCGTCGTCGACGCGTTTCAGGCCTGGGCCGCGAGCTAGACTCTCCGGCAGTGGCGCCGGACACGATCTGGGAGCTCGTGTTCCTCATGGTGATCCTGAAGATCCCCATCGTCTATCTCTGCATGGTCATCTACTACGCCGTCAAAGCCGAGCCGAAGCCCGAGGAGGGCGCGTCCGTCATCGCCTCGCTCGGCGACGACTCCGGGCCCGGGTCGAATCGCAGGCGCCGGTTCCGGCCGCGGCCGACCGGGCACCACGGCGGGCCGACGCGCTCGTACCCGCGGACCGCGCGCGCGGCTGCGACGGCGAGGGCGAGAGGACGATGAGCGCCGAGCCGGTCCCCGACGCGACGCCGGTCAAGCGGACGCGCTCCGCGGAGGTCGTCGCGGGCTACCTCGCCGCGCTCTCGATCTTCGGGAGCGTCGCGGGGCTCGCGTGGCACCCGCTGCGGCTCGTCGCGCCGACGATCATCCTCGCGCTCGTCGCGGCCGGGATGGGCGGCAGGGAGAACAGGCTCGCGCGCTACGCCGTCTACATCGCGGCGCTCTGCTTCTTCTTCGGGATGGCGATCGCGGTCGCCGGGTCCCGGCCGCTCTGGTAAGGCTGCTACAAAGGGTCTGCGATGAGCCGACCTGATGTCGACGGGCTGAACGCGGGCTACGCCGCGCTCGTCCTCGAGCAATACCTCGACAATCCCTCCGCCGTCCCCGACGAGTGGCGCGCCCTCTTCGAGGAGGCGCCGGAGACGCTGCTCGCCGCGCAGCCCGGGCTCGCGCGCCTGCTCGAGAAGCTCGAGCGGAACGGCGGCAACGGGCACGCCGCGGTCGCCGAGCCGGCGCCCGCTCCTGCACCGCCGCCCGCGCCCGCAGCGCCCGCGCCCGTCCCGGCCGCAGCGGACGACGAGGTCGTCGGCGGCGTCGCGGCGGCGATGGCGCTCGTGAAGGCGTTCCGGATGGTCGGCCACCTCGCCGCGCATCTCGACCCGCTCGGGACGGAGCCGGCCGGCGACCCTGCGCTCGAGCCGGAGCGGCTCGTCCCGCGGCTCACGCCCGAGCTGCAGGCGCGGATCCCGGCGTCGCTCCTCCGTCTCTACGTCGAGGCGGACACCCTCGCCGACGCGCTGCCGCGCCTGCGCGAGACGTACTGCGGGACGATCGCGTACGAGATCGAGCACATCTCCGACCACGAGGAGCGCGTCTGGCTGCGGCAGGCGATCGAGTCCGGCCGCTACCGGCAGCCGCTCTCGAACGAGGAGCGCGTCGACCTGCTGCGCAGCCTCACGCGCGTCGAGGGGATGGAGCAGTACCTCCGCCGCGCGTTCCTCGGACAGAAGCAGTTCTCCGTCGAAGGTCTCGACGTGATGATCCCGATGCTCGACGAGGCGATCGAGCTCGGCGCGGAGGACGGCGCGCACGAGGTCGTGATCGGGATGGCGCACCGCGGCCGGCTCAACGTCCTCGCGCACGTCGTCGACCGTCCGTACGCCGAGCTCCTCCGCGAGTTCGAGGGCGAGCGGACGATCGAGGCGGTCGTGATCACCGAGGAGGGCGGCTCCGGCGACGTGAAGTACCACATCGGCGCCGAGGGCACGCGCACGACGCGTGCGGGCGACATCACCGTCACGCTCGCGTCGAACCCGAGCCACCTCGAGGCGGTCGACCCGGTCGTCGAGGGACGCGCGCGCGCCGAGCAGACCGACCGCTCGACGCGCGACGGCTTCCACGACGCGAGCGTCGCGCTCGCGATCCTCATCCACGGCGACGCGTCGTTCGCGGGCCAGGGCGAGGTCGCGGAGACGCTGAACCTCCAGGCGCTGCCCGGCTACTCGACCGGCGGCTCGCTGCACCTGATCGCGAACAACCAGGTCGGCTTCACGACCGACCCGGAGAGCGGCCGCTCGACGCGCTACTCGTCCGACCTCGCGAAGGGCTTCGACATCCCGATCGTCCACGTGAACGCCGACGACCCGGAGGCCGCGATCGCGGCGACGCGGCTCGCGCTCGCATACCGCCGCCGCTTCGGCCACGACGTCGTCGTCGACCTCGTCGGCTACCGGCGCCACGGGCACAACGAGCAGGACGAGGCCGCGTACACGCAGCCGCTGCTCGCCGCCGCGATCGCCGCCCACCCGACGGTGCGCGAGCAGTACGCGGCGAGGCTCGTCGCGGACGGCGTCATCTCGCAGGCCGACGCCGACGCGCTCGCCGCCGAGGTGCAGGCGACGCTGAAGGCCGCGCACGAGGAGCTGAAGGCGTCCTTCGGCGCGACGCCGCAGGCGGCCCGCGACGGGAGGATCCCGGCGTCGACCGGGGCGGGCGTCGTCACCGCGGTCGACGCGGGCCGGCTCCGCTCGCTGAACGAGGAGCTCCTGCGCGTGCCGGCGGGCTTCACGCCGCACCCGAAGCTGATGAAGCAGCTCGAACGGCGCCGCGAGGCGCTGGAGCAGGGCGGGATCGACTGGGGCCAGGCGGAGGCGCTCGCGTTCGCGTCGCTCCTCGTCGACGGGATCCCGGTCCGGATCACCGGTCAGGACACCGAGCGCGGCACGTTCTCGCACCGCCACGCCGTCCTCCACGACGTGAGCACCGGCTCGACCTATACGCCGATGCAGCACCTCGACGAGGCGGCCGCGTCGTTCGAGATCCACAACTCGCCGCTGTCGGAGTACGCGGCGCTCGGCTTCGAGTACGGCTACTCCGCCGCCGCGCCGGAGGCGCTCGTCCTCTGGGAGGCGCAGTTCGGCGACTTCGTGAACGGCGCGCAGATCGTGATCGACCAGTTCATCTCCGCCGGCCTCTCGAAGTGGGGCGAGACGTCGCGGCTCACGCTGCTGCTGCCGCACGGCTACGAGGGGAACGGGCCGGAGCACTCGAGCGCGCGGCTCGAGCGGTTCCTCCAGCTCGCGGCGCAGGAGAACATCCGGATCGCGAACTGCACGACGGCGGCGCAGTACTTCCACCTCGTGCGGCGGCAGGCGCTCGACGCGACGGCGCGGCCGCTGGTCGTGATGACGCCGAAGGGGCTCCTGCGGCTGAAGCAGGCGTCGTCGACGCTCGGGGATCTCTCGTCGGGCGAGTTCCAGCCGCTGCTCGACGACACCGGTGCCGACCGCGCGAACGTGACGCGGCTCGTGCTCTGCCAGGGGAAGGTCTACTACGACATCGTCGGGCACGAGGATCGCGCCGGCGCGTCGTCGGTCGCGGTCGCGCGGCTCGAGCAGCTCTATCCGTTCCCGGTCGAGCAGGCGGCGGCGCTCGTGCGCGGCTACCCGAACCTCCGCGAGGTCGTCTGGGCGCAGGAGGAGCCGCAGAACATGGGCGCGTGGCGCGCGATCCGCCACCGGCTCGAGGAGGCGAAGCCGGACGGCGTGCCGCTCGTCTACGTCGGCCGCCCCTGGCGCGCGAGCCCGAGCGAGGGCTACCCGACGGCGCATCTCCGCGAGCAGGACCGGATCGTCCGCGCGGCGCTCGCCGCGTCGGCGCTGTCGGCCTAGCGTCCGCGCCGACGCGTGCTGCGCGCGGCCTTGTAGGCCTTCGACGCGACCGTCGGCCCGTGCTTCCGCGCGAGCGCGGCGAGCTGGCGGCGCTGCGCGGGCGGGAGCCGGCGCCACACGTCGTACATGGTCAGCGCGAGGACGATCGGAGCCGGTCCGGGGCGGCGTGGCATGCCGTAATCCTAGATCAGCCGTTGCTTCCGCCGGTCCCGTCGGACGGCGTGCCCGTGATCGGGAGCGTCGGCGGCGCGGGGACGGGTGGCGGCGACGGCGCGACCGGCTTCGCGGGGACGACCGGGATCATCGTCACCGCGGTCGGCGGAAGCGGCGTGAGCTCACGGCCGCCGACCTCGACCGGAGGCGGCTTGGGCGCGACCGGCGTCACCGGCGGCGTCGGCTCGACCGGCGTGACCGGGGTCGCGGGCGGCGTCGGCTCGACCGGCGTCGGCGCCGACGGGGCGGCCGGGGTCGGCACCGGCCGCGCCGGAGTCGGAGACGGTGAAGGCGTCGGAGTGGGTGTCGGCGTCGGAGCGGGCGAAGGAGTCGGCGTCTTCGTCCGGGGCGCCGGCGCCGGCTTCGGCTGCGGCGCGAGCCGCGGCACCGGGACGAGCCGCGCGATCCGGATCGGCTTCGCACCGGCGACGAGCACCGGAATCGGGACGCCGGGCTTCGCGGCGGGCTTCGCGACCACGGCCTGCACGCCGAGGCCGGGGAGCGGCGCGATCACGACGGCTCCGGGCGCCCCACGGCCCGGCATCCCGAGCGGCGACGTGACCTCCGGCGTGTGGCCGAGCATAAATGCGAAGGCTGCGGCCCCCGCCACCGCACCGGCGAGGAGGATCGCTGCCACCACCCGCTCGATACCGCTCATGTTCGACCTCCGTGATGCCGAAAACATCACTCGAACGAGGTATGCGCAGGGGTGGTCCGGCCAGGAAACATCGAGGGTGGTATGGGAGCGCGGTTGGGTAGCTTCAAGGTCAAGCTCGTCCTCTATTTCGTGCTGCTCTCGCTGCTTCCGATTGCGGCGGCGTTCTGGGGCTTCGCGTCGGTGGCAGGGCAGAGCGAGACGAGGCGTGTGGACGCACGGCTGCAGGCCGGGCTGCGCTCCGCGCTGACCTCGTACCAGGAGCGGCTCGACGTCGCCCAGGCGAACGCCCAGACGCTCGCGAACAACCGCGCCTTCCAGACCGAGCTCCAGCAGTGGAACGTCCCGGGCCTCACCCACATGCTCCGCGACGCCTCCGGGATCTACGTCCTCGCCGCCGGCGCCCAGGGCCACATCGGGCCGCCGCCGCCGCTCTCCGGCCAGACGCAGGTGCCGGTCTTCACCCGCATCGGGCTGATCGGCACGGTCTACGGCTACGTCCCGCTCGACGAGACGCTCGTCGACGCGGTGCGCGGGCGCTCCGGGCTCGCGCCGAGCGACGTGCTCGCGGTCGTCCAGAACTCGACGATCGTCGCGTCGTCGCCCGACGTGCACGGACGGGTCGCGCTCACGTCCGGCCGGACGCAGACGATCGACGTCGGCGGCATGCGCTACCGCGCGCTCGTCGCGCCGACGCTCGGCGACGGATCGGGCGTGCGCTTCGCCGTGCTGAGCCCGCAGTCGCTCATCGACGCCGCGAACTCGACCTCGCGCGACAAGCTGCTGCTCGGGCTGCTGCTCTCGCTGTCGCTCGTGTCCATCGTCGCGTACTTCGAGGGACGCTCGATCGTGCGCACGCTCGGCGGGCTCGCGGAGGCAGCGCACGGGATCGCGCGGGGGCGCTTCTCGGAGCGCGTTCCGGTGAAGGGCCGCGACGAGTTCGCGCTGCTCGGCACCGCGTTCAACGACATGGCCGGACAGCTCGAGGCGCGCGTCTCCGAGCTCGAGGCGGAGCGCGCGCGGTTCCGCGACGCGATCGACCGCTTCGGCGAGGCGCTCTCCGCGACGCACGACGTCGACCAGCTCCTCCACGTCATCGTCCAGGTCGCCGTCGAGGCGACCGGCGCCACCGGCGCGCGGCTCAGCGTCGAGGGTGGCGCGGTCGTCCACAGCGGCGACCCGCTCGTCGGCGAGGAGCGGCTCGACCTCCCGCTCGCGATCGGCGGCCGGAAGCTCGGCACGCTCGTCCTCGCCGGGCCGTCGTTCGACGAGGAGCAGCGGCTGATGGCGGCGTCGCTTGCATCGCACGCCGCGATCGCGCTCGAGAACGCGCGCCTGCATCGCATCGTCGAGCGGCAGGCGCTCGTCGACGGTCTCACCGGCGTCGCGAACCGCCGCCGCTGCGCGGAGGCGCTGTCGGCGGAGGTCGCACGCGCCGAGCGGCACGGCACGCCGCTCGCGGTCGTGCTCGCCGACCTCGACGACTTCAAGATCGTGAACGACGTGCACGGGCACGCCGCCGGCGACAACGTGCTGAAGGAGTTCGCGACCGTGCTGCGCTCGACGCTGCGCGAGTCCGACCTCGCCGGACGCTGGGGCGGCGAGGAGTTCGTGCTGCTCTTGCCCGGCACGGACGAGACCGGCGCCGCGCAGCTCGCGGACCGCGTCCGCGCCGCCTTCGCGCAGCTCGTGCTGCTCGACACGAACGGCGTGCGCCTCGGCGTCACCTGCAGCTTCGGCGTCGCGCAGCTCCGTCCCGGCGAGGACGAGGACGACCTCTTCGCGGCGGCGGATCGCGCGCTGTACAGCGCAAAACGGCTCGGAAAGAACCGTGTCGAGACGAGCACTCCCGTCCGCACGTTTTAGTAGTCTCAACAAATAATGCGACGGGCCGGGTTACAATGACCCCCGAGGAGCATGTCCCCGATCGGGAGGAAGGTATGCCGGTAGAGACACCGTCGCTGTTTGCGCAGGTCATCAAGGATCACCTCGACCTGAAGGAGCGCAACGCTCGCCTCGACGGCTCGATGCCGATCGACCGCTACAAGGCCGAGGATCCGTTCGACAACCATCCGCTCTTCAAGACCGAAGAGCAGGCACGTCTCGAGGAGACGATGGACGGCGTCGAGCCGGACTTCTCGGAGACGAGCTTGGAGACCGTTCTCGCATGGCCCGGCGAGGACGCGGCGGACCAGGTGACCGCCGAGCAGGCCGCGCCCGCGGAGAACGTCGAGGACTCCGGGTTCTGGAGCACCGACCGCGCGCGCGACTTCGACTGGGGCGACTGATCCGGTAGCCCCGAGGGTTTCGAGGCGGCGGCCGACGGGCCGCCGCCTTTTTCGCTGTGCTCCCGAGCTTCCCTCGTCCGGGGGATACCCCACGGTCGCCATCCGGCAAAACTTGGACTCGATCCGTCCTCTCCTCGTCTCCCAGGGGTTTCGTCTGCGGCACATCCATCCCGCATCGCTGAGGGTCGCGTGGTAGCGCGCCCGTCGCCGGCTCTTCGGCTGCTGCCGGACGAGGACGCCGCTGCGGCCGCACCCGCGGCGCCCGAGCTCGTCGAGTCGTACCGCCGGCTCGCCGACGTGTTCCACGAGGTGCTCGCCGAGCTCAGCCTCGACGCGCTGCTCGTGCGCATCGCGGACACGCTCTCCGAGCTGATCCCGCACGACACGCTCACGATCTACGAGGCGGACGAGACGCAGCGCGTGCTGACGCCGGTGCTCGCGCGCGACGAGTACGTCGACGAGATCATGCGCCGCGTGATCTCGTTCGACGAGGGGATCACGGGCTGGGCGGCGAGCAACCGCGAGGCGGCGCACGTGAACCAGGCGCACCTCGACCCGCGCGTGAAGTTCTACCCGGGCACGCCGATCGACCCGGAGGCGCTGATCTCGATCCCGCTGATCGCGCGCTCGCAGATCAAGGGCGTCCTCAACATCTACCGGGTCGGCGAGGAGGGGACGTTCTCCGTCGACGAGTTCGAGCTCGCCCGGCGCTTCGCCGACGCGGCGGCGCTCGCGCTCGACAACGCGCAGATCCGCGCACGGCTCGAGCACCAGGCGCGCACCGACTCGCTCACCGGGCTGTTCAACCACCGCACGTTCCACGAGCGGCTGCTGCACGCGCTCCAGGAGACGAGCCGGACGCACGCGCCGGTCGCGGTCGTGATGCTCGACATCGACGACTTCAAGCGCGTCAACGACGTGCACGGGCACGGTGTCGGCGACGAGCTGCTCCGCCATCTCGCGGACACGCTGCGCGCCGCCGTCCGCCCGGAGGACGTCGTCTGCCGCCTCGGCGGCGAGGAGTTCGGCGTGATCATGAGCGCGTGCGACGCGACGGACGCGATGCGCGTCGCCGAGCGGCTCGTCGAGCGGCTCAAGGCGAGCGAGTTCCCCGCGGTCGGCGTCGTGACGGTGTCGATCGGGATCGCGCTCGGGCCGGAGCACGCGATGAACCCGCGCGAGCTCGGCGCGTGCGCCGAGGCCGCGATGATGACCGCGAAGGCGCAGGGCAAGCACGCGATCGTCCTCTACGACGAGGGCCGCTCGGAGCGGCCGGACTCGCCGGAGCCGACGCGCGACGTGCGCTCGATCGCGCACCTGAAGATGCTGCAGAGCCTCAGCGGCAAGCTGAACCGGCTCAACGACGTCCGCGAGATCGGCGACGAGATCGCGGCCGAGCTCCGCTCGCTCATCGACTACCACAACTGCCGCGTGTTCGTCGTCGACGGGGACGACCTCGTCCCGATCTCGTTCCGCGGCGAGTTCACGTCCGAGATCGCCGCGCTCCCGCTCGAGCTGCTGCGCGCGAAGGTCGGCGTCGGGATCACGGGCCGCTGCGCCGAGACCGGCGAGTCGATGCTCGTCGGCGACGCGGCGAACTGCGAGTTCGGGCGCCGCATCGAAGGCACGCCGATCATCGAGGAGTCGCTCCTCGCCGTCCCGCTCCGCTACGGCACACGCGTCGTCGGTGTGATCGTCGTCTCGAAGCTCGGGCTCGACCAGTTCGACGAGGACGACGTCCGCCTGCTCGAGGTGCTCGGCGGCCACGCGGCCGTCGCCGTCGAGAACGCGAGTCTCTACGAGTCCGCGCGGCGCGAGGCCGACGGCGCGACGGCGCTGCTCGAGTTCGGCCGCGAGCTCGCGAGCGCGTCGGGCCTCGGCGAGATCCTGCGCCGCGTCGTCGAGCGCTCGTCCGGGATCCTCGGCTGCGGCCGGACGAGCGTCTGGCTCGAGGACGAGGCCGGTTGGCTCGTCCCGCGCGCGTCGCACGGCTACACGCCGGAGGAGCAGGCCGCCGTCGAGGAGCGCCGCGTCCGGGTCGCCGACGTTCGCGGGCTCCACGACGGGCTCGAGCCGTACATCCTCGGCGCGGACGAGGTCGAGCGGTTGCGCCCGGACCCGATCGCGCCCGGCACCTCGTACGCCGTCGCCCGGTTCGACGTTGAGGGCCGCGCGGGGAGCATCCTCGCCGCGATCGAGTCGGAGGAGTTCGGCGAGCGGGAGCTGCGGCTGCTCGGCGGGATCGCGCACCAGGCGAAGCTCGCGATCGCGAACGCCTCGAGCTACGAAGGGCTCGAGCGCACCTTCGTGACGACCGTCGAGGCGCTCGCGAACGCGCTCGAGGCGAACGACGAGTACACGTCGAAGCACGCGCGCTGGATCACGGATCTCTCGCTGAAGGTCGGCGGCGAGCTCGGGCTCGACGAGCAGGCGCTCAAGCGTCTCGAGCTCGGCGCGCTGCTCCACGACATCGGCAAGATCGGCATCCCGAGCCACGTGCTCTCGAAGCCGGGCCGGCTCACGACGGACGAGCGCGCGCTGATGCAGACGCACCCGGAGCTCGGCGAGCGGATCATCGCGCCGATCAACCGGCTCGAGGGCGTCCGTCCGATCGTCCGCCACTGCCACGAGCGCTGGGACTGGCGCGGCTACCCGGACGGGATCGCGGGCGACGACGTCCCGCTCGAGTCGCGGATCATCTTCGTCTGCGACGCGTACCACGCGATGACGACCGACCGGCCGTACCGCCGGCGGCTCAGCCATCCGGAAGCGGTGCGCCGCCTCCGCGAGGGCGCGGGCACGCAGTTCGACCCGCGGGTCGTCGAGGTCTGCCTCGGCGTGCTGAACGAGCTGCGCGCAGCGCGCTAGCTCCTTCCCGCGGGTGCCGGTGTCTGACACCGGAACCCCGTTTTGTGTCAGACACCCGGGGTGCATTTGATGTCTGGCACCGAAGGCGCATTTGGTGTCTGACACCGAATCGGCGTCTGGTGTCAGACACCGATTGCGTTCGCGCTACCCCGCGACCGCGAGATCCTCGTCACCGCCCTCGAGGTCGTGGGCGAGGCGGCGGAACGGGCCCTCCTGCGAGAGCAGCTCGTGCTCGGTGCCGCGCTGGAGGATGCGGCCGCGCTCGATCACGACGATCTCGTCCGCGCGGCGGACGGTCGAGAGGCGGTGCGCGATGATGATCGACGTGCGGCCGCGCAGGAGCCGGTCGAGCGCCTGCTCGATCAGCACCTCGGTCGGCCGGTCGATGTTCGACGTCGCCTCGTCGAGGATCAGGATCCGCGGGTCGGCGAGGAGCGCGCGCGCGATCGAGATCAGCTGCCGCTCGCCGGAGGAGAGCCCCGCGCCGCCCTCGCGCACCTCGTGCTCGAGCCCGCCCGAGAGGCGCGCCGCGACGCGGTCGACGCCGACGGCCGCCGCGGCCGCTTCCACCTCCTCGTCGGTCGCGTCCGGCTTCGCGAAGCGGATGTTCGACGCGATCGTCCCGCTGAAGAGGAACGGATCCTGCAGCACGACGCCGAGCTGGCGGCGGTACGAGCGGAGCTTCACGTCGCGGATGTCCTCGCCGTCGACGCGCACCGCTCCGCCGTCCGGGTCGTAGAAGCGGCCGACGAGGCGCGCGAGCGTCGACTTGCCGCCGCCGGACTCGCCGACGAGCGCGAGGCAGCCGCCCGCGGGCACCGAGATGTCGACGCCGTGCAGCACCGGCTCCGCGCCGTACGCGAACACGACGTGGTCGATCTCGAGCCCGCCGTCGATCCGCGGGAGATCCTGCGCGCCGGGCCGGTCGCGCACCTCCGGCTGCTCGTCGAGGATCGTCGCGATCTTCACCATCGCCGCCGCGCCCGACTGGAGCTGGCCGTACACGTCGGAGAGCTCCTGCAGCGGCTGAAAGACGAGCTGCAGGAGATAGAGCGCCGTGATCAGCGTCCCGATCGTCAGCGTGTCGGCGTCGAGCAGCTTCGAGCCGGTGTAGAGGACGGCGACCGTCGCGAGCGCGCCGAGGTACTCGATCGACGAGAAGAACGCCGAGAAGAGCTTCTGGACGTACGCGCTCTGCACGCGGTTCGCCTCGTTCAGCGAGTCGAACTCCGACTGGAAGCGGCGCTCGCGGTTGTACGCCTGGACGACGGCCATTCCCGCGACCGACTCCGCGATCTGCGCGGTCACCGCCGCGATCCGGTTCCGCTGCTCGACGAGCGCGACGTGCGACGCCCGCTGGAACCAGCGCGTGAGGACGAGCGCGGGCGGGACGATCGCGAAGACGACGAGCCCGAGCCGCCAGTCGGCGATGAGCAGCGCGGCGATCGCGGCGGGGAGGAGGATCACGTTCGCGACGAGCGTCGGCATCCCCTGCGAGAGCACGTCGGAGACCGCGTCGACGTCGCTCGTCAGCCGCGCGATGATCCAGCCCGCCTTCTGCTGCGAGAAGTAGCGGAGCGACAGCCCGGTGAGGTGGTCGAAGAGGTCGCGGCGGAGCCCGAGGACGATGCGCTGGCCGATCCCGGCGAGCCCGCGGATCAGGATCGCCTGGAGCCACCAGCCGAGCGCGGCCACGCAGAGGTAGATCGCGACGATGATCGAGAGGTAGCGCTCGTTCCCGGCGCTGATGCCGTTGTCGATGGCGTTCCGGACGAGGAGCCAGCCGCCGGTCTGGCACACGGCGTTCCCCGTCGCGACGGCGATCATCAGCGCCGCCTTGCCACGCTGGCCGTCGAGGTAGCGGAGCAGCCGCTTCACGCCGCAACCTCTGTTCCCGGTGCGCCGCACCGGAGGCGCGGCGCACCGCAAGGGGGAACCTCTCGGTTCCCCCGAGCCCCCCTCCCCGGTGGCCGCCTGAGCAAGCTCACGCGGCCACCTCGTCCCCGAACAGGTGCGCGAAGATCCCGCCCGCGCGCAGCAGCTCGGCGGGCGTGCCGTGCTCGACGATCTTCCCGTCGTCGAGCACGACGGCGCGGTCGGCGAGCTCGACGGTGGAGAGCCGCTGCGTCGCGACGAGCGCCGTCCGTCCTTCGAGCGCGGGGCGGAGGCGGTGCACGAGCCGCCGCTCCGTCAGCGTGTCGACGGCGGAGAGCGGGTCGTCGAGGACGATCACGCGCGCGCGGGTGACGAGCGCGCGCGCGAGCGCGACGCGCTGCCGCTGCCCGCCCGACAGATTCACGCCGCGCTCGCCGATCAGCGTGTCGTAGCCGTCCGGCAGTGTCGGCCCGAACTGGTCGACGCCCGCAGCGGCGCAGACCGCGAGCACCTCGTCCCAGTCCGCGTCGTCGCGCCCCGCGGTGAGGTTCTCGCGGAGCGTCAGCGAGAAGAGCACCGGCCGCTGCGTCACGAGCGCGACGGCGTGCCGGAGGTCCTCGAGCGTGAGGTCGCGCGTGTCGACGCCGCCGACGAGCACGCGGCCCCCGGTCGGGTCGTAGAAGCGCGGGAGGAGGTTCAGGAGCGACGTCTTGCCGGCTCCCGTCGGCCCGCAGACCGCGACGATCTCGCCCGGCTCGACCTCGAGCTCGACGCCGCGGAGCACGTCGGTCTCGCCGCCGTACGCGAACCGCACCGCTTCGAAGCGCACGCCGAGCGCCCCGGCCGGGAGCGTCTTCGGCGCCGCCGGCTCCGGCAGCGGGTGGATCCCCTCGAGCCAGGCGAAGCTCCGGCCGGCCGACGCGAGCGCGCGCTGCGCGAGGTTCGTGATCCAGCCGAGCGCCTCGAGCGGCCAGACGAGTTGGAGCAGCAGCGTCTCGAAGAGGACGAACTGGCCGATCGTGAGGTTGCCCTGGATCACCTGGCGCCCGCCGAAGAAGACGACGGCCGCGATCGAGAGCGAGGGCAGGTAGTAGAGGCCCGGGAGGTGGCTCGCCTCGACGCCCGCCTGCCGCAGCACCGTGTCCTTCACGGCACCGGCGCGGAGGCCGAAGCGCTCGCGCACGTCGTCCTCGCGGCCGAACGCCTGCACCATCTCGATCCCGACGACCGCCTCGTCCGCCGCCTCCGTCACGTCGCCCTTCCGCGCCTGCACCTCGCGCGAGATCGGCGAGACGCGCCGCGCGAACCGGTATGCGAGCAGCGCGATCGGCGGCATCGCGACGGCGGTGAAGAGCGCGAGCAGCGGATTGACGACGAGCAGCGCGATCGCGACGCCGACGATCATCATCAGGCTCTGCATGCCCTGGACGAGGCCCCAGCCGATGAAGTACCGGATCGGGTAGAGGTCGTTCGTCGCGCGCGACAGCACCTGGCCGGTCGCATGCCGGTCGTAGAACGCGCGCGGGAACTTGAGGTACGCGCGGTAGAGCATCTCGCGCATCTGCGCCTCGATCCGGATCCCGATCCGCGCGGTCGCGTAGCGCCGCGAGAAGTTGACGCCGTAGCGGAGCGTCGCGAGCAGGACGATCGCGAGGAGATACGGCCAGAGCGGTTCCTTGTTCGTCGTGATCGCGTTGTCGATCGCGCGCTGGATCAGGATCGGGATCGCGATCGAGATCAGCGTGTAGACGAACGCGAGCGCGAGCCCGAAGAGGCCGAGCCTCCGCTCGCCCCACCAGAGCCGGAGCAGCCTGCGGAAGGTCGGCATCAGGCCGAGGTCGGGGGGATCGACGAGAGACACGGTCGAAGGCATGCGAAGGAGGCCTGCCGTCGAGCGACCAGCCGCCACGGCGGGCAGGGACCGACACTACCAGCGGCACCCGACTGTTAAGGCTCCGTTGAGTGGGTTCAGGCGCGGGCGACCGGTGCCGATGGAAGCGCCATGGATCGGAGGGTTCTCATCCTCTTCATCACGATCGGCTCGACGATCGGCGGCTACCTCCCGACCTTCATCGGGTTCGGGCAGTTCTCGATGGTCTCGTTCCTCGGCGGCGCCGTCGGCGGGATCGCCGGCATCTGGGCGTTCCGCAAGGTCGACGCGTCGTACTAGACGACCCAGGCGAGGCCGTCCCAGTACGCGTCGATGCGGCGCGTCGGGAAGCGGTGCAGCGCGAGGTGCAGCTCGTCCGGGAGGCGCGGCAGCCCGGCCGGCATGAGGACGTCGACGCCGGACTCGGTCTCGTAGAGGCGGAAGTCGCGGTCGTCCGGCCGCTGGAAGGACGTGACGAGCGTCTTCGTCCCGCGGCCGCAGCAGCCGGCCCGGCGGACCCAGACGTAGAGGCGGCCGCCCTGGTCCCGGATCTCGGCAAGCGTCTCCTGCGAGCCGACGACACGCATGGAGTAACGGTAGCGCGCCGGGGCGGCCTTACGGGGCTCGCCGGCTAGACCGCGGACAGCTCCGCCGACCTCGCGCCGATCGCCTCGGCGACGAGGTCGGCGGCGCGCTCGCCGATCATCAGCGTCGGCGCGTGCGTGTTCCCCGACGAGACCGTCGGCATCACGGACGCATCGGCGACGCGCAGCCCTTCGACGCCGCGCACGCGGAGCTCCGGGTCGACGACGGCGAGCTCGTCGATCCCCATCCGGCACGTGCCGACCTGGTGGTGGTACGTGATCGTCGTCTCGCGGACGTATGCGCGGAGGTCGGCGCCGGGGCCGGGGTACAGCTCCGCGCCGCGCCAGTCGCCGAGCGCGTCCTGCGCGCCGATCTCGCGGCAGAGCTCGAGCGCCGCGACCATCGCGTCGACGTCCGCGGCGCAGCTCATGTACGCGGGGTCGATGAGCGGCGGCGCAGCCGGGTCGGCGGACGCGAGCCGGAGCGTCCCGCGGCTCGCCGGCCGGATGATCCCGGCCATCAGCGTGTAGCCGTCGGCCGGGCCCTCCTGGCCCTCGAGATACAGCGGCAGGTGGAAGAAGAGCGGCTGGACGTCCGGGCCGACGAGCCCCGGCCGGCTGCGCCAGAACAGGTGCCCGTGGAGCGGCTGGAGACCCGGAACGGTGCCTGGCACCGTGCGCGACGCCGAGTAGATGACGGGCGAGAGCGCGTGGTCGTGGAGGTTCAGCCCGACGCCCGGGACGTTCGAGACGACGTCGATCCCGAGCGCGCGGAGCTCCGCCGCGGGCCCGATCCCGGAGAGGAGCAGCAGTTTCGGCGACTCGATCGTCCCGCCGCAGACGACGACCTCGTGCTCCGCCCGCACCTGCTCCACCGCGCCGTCGCGGACGAGCTCGACGCCGGTGCAGCGCGCGCCGTCGAAGAGGAGCCGCGTCGCGTGGGCACCGGTGAGCAGCGTCAGGTTCGGCGCGTCGAGCACGGGACGCACGAATGCCGGGAACGCGCCGTGCCGCACGCCGTCCTTGATCGTGAGCTGGCAGAGCGCGACGCCGTCGAGCGATGCGCCGTTGTAGTCGTCGTTCGCCGCGATCCCCGCCTCCTGCGACGCGGCGACGATCGCCGCCGTCACGGGATGCGGCTCGTACCGCGACATCACGTGCGTCGGCCCGCCCGCGCCGTGGAACTCCGACGCGCCGCGGTCGAAGTCCTCGGACCGCTTGAAGAGCGGCAGCACGTCGTCGAACGACCAGCCGGCGCAGCCGAGGTACGCCCACGTGTCGTAGTCGCTCGGATGGCCGTGCACGTAGATCATCCCGTTGAGCGCGCTCGAGCCGCCGAGCACCCGGCCGCGCGGCCAGCCGAGCTCGCGCTTGCCGAGCGCCGCCTGCGGCACCGTCCGGTAGTTCCAGTCGTCCGCGCTCTCCCAGAGCTCGAAGAGCCGGCCGGGATCGTGGATCGCCGGGTTCTCGTCGACGCCGCCCGCCTCGAGGAGCAGCACGCTCGCGCCCGCGTCGACGAGCCGCCGCGCGACGACCGAGCCGCCCGACCCGGAGCCGACGACGATGACGTCGTAGCCGTTCTTCGCCATCTCAGTCCTCCCTCGCCATGAAGTCGCGGATGCGCTGCTTGTACGGCTCGCGGTCGTACGACGCGACGAGCGCGCCGGCCATCCGCACCGGGTCGCCGAAGAAGAAGTACTCGTAGAGCGCCTGCCGCCCGGCGAACGCGGAGAGGCACGTGTCCCACGCGAGCCGGAAGAGACGCAGCCGCTCGGGCCCGTCGAGCGTCGCGCTCTGGAGGTAGCGCTCGACGTCCTCCTGCGCCGGACCGAACGCGTCGGCTTCCGTCGGGATCGCCATCAAGCCGCTCGCGCCGAGCTGGCGGAGGATCTCGACGAAGCGCGGATACGTGCGCGGGTACCAGTTGCGGCACGCGTTGAGCGGCGCCCACGCCGGCGTGACGACGCCGAAACGGTTCGGCGCGGCATCCGCCTCCGCGGCGCGCGCGAGCGCCTTGCACGTCTCGAGCGCGACGATCACCTCGGCGATCTTCTCCTGCACGTGCTGGAACTGCTCGATTCCGATCGCGTCGGCGAGCAGCGACACGAGCCCGAGGATGTACTCCGTCTTCGCGCGCGTGCGCGTCACGACCTGGTGCGTCATGTGCGCGGCGGCGCTCGTCTCCGAGTAGATCCCGTTGCAGAGGTCGGGCTCGCCGACGACGAAGCAGCGCTCCCACGGGACGAGCACGTCGTCGAACACGACGATCGCGTCGATCTCCTCGAACCGCGACGCGAGCGGGTGGTCGAAGTGGCTTCGGCCGAGGTCGAAGCTCTCGCGGCAGAGGAAGCGGAGGCCCGGCGCGTCGCACGGGATGCCGAACGCATACGAGTACGGCGCGTCGTCGGCGCCGCCGCGCAGCACCGTCGACGGCATGACGAGGATCTCGTCCGCAAACGGGCCGATCGTCGCGAGCATCCGCGCGCCGCGG
Organism: Gaiellaceae bacterium; assembly: GCA_035506655.1. Taxonomy (GTDB): domain Bacteria; phylum Actinomycetota; class Thermoleophilia; order Gaiellales; family Gaiellaceae; genus Palsa-739. Next base: position 1,771 of record DATJOZ010000130.1, on the reverse strand, counting down.
ATCACGATCCCGTTGTCGTTCCGGTCGACGATCCGCGCCGCGATCGTCTGCTCCTTCTGCTGCGACGGGCCGACGGAGCGGTTCGCCTGCGGGAAGATCAGCGTGTGCGTGAGCAGCAGGTCGTTCTCGCGCACGTGCTCGTAGTACGCGCGGACGTTCGGGCCGAACTCGCCGAACCACTCCTCGGCGCCGGCCATCGCCATCACGGCGCTCGAGCAGTAGTCGCCGGTGCGTCCGAGGTTCCCGAGCGAGTGCTCGGCCCAGACGCGCATCGCGGCGCCGCGGCGCGCGACGTCGTCGACGGACGTCGGCTGGAGGAACGCCGTCCCGACGCGCTCGCCGCTCGTCGGCGACTCGTAGGTCATCGTGTCGCGGAGCGCGGGGTCGTGCTGGAGGTCGAAGAGCTCGGCGTACGTCTTCACGACGTTCCGGAGCTGCGGGATCTTCGAGACGTTGCCGACGTACTGCTCGCCCTCGATCTCGACGCGGATCTCGCGCTCGTCGAGCGCCGCGACGTACTCGGCTCCGGTCCGCGCGCCGGCCACTACAGGATGTGCTCCACGCCGAGCGACGGCTCCTCGAGCCGCGCGTAGCGCCCGTAGAAGAAGCCGAGCCCGGCGCCGCCGCGGTACGCGTGGTCGGCGACCTCGCCGACGAAGAGCGTGTGGTCGCCGCCGTCGTACTCGCGCCACGGGTTGCACTCGAACGTCGCGAGCGTCCCGGCGAGCACCGGCGCGACCGTCCCGTCCTCCCAGCGGACGGAGCCGGGATGCGGGTCGCCGGAGAAGTGGCGCGCGACCGCCTCCTGCTCCGCGCCGAGGACGTTCACGGCGAAGGGCTTGCCGCCGAGGAGGTCGTGCCCGCGCGCCCGCTTCGAGATCGAGACGAGCACGAGCGGCGGGTCGAGCGACACCGCCATGAACGCGTTCACCGTGAGCCCGTGCGGCCCGTCATCGCTCGCCACGGTCACGACGCAGACGCCGGTGCCGAAGCGGGCGAGGGAGGAGCGCAGCGACTCGCTCATGGCGCGAATCTACTCCACCGTGACGAGCCGTTCGTCCGCGGTCGGCGTGACGAGCGGCGCCGGGCCGCCGCCCGGTGCACGGACGGGCGTGCCCTCCTCGTACCAGCTGTCCGGCACGTGGTGGCCCCAGAACGTCCGCCGCCGCGCGTCGGAGGCGCTCCAGCGCAACGGCCTGTGATCCGGGTCGCCCGTGTAGTAGTCGCCGGTGTAGAGCTCGATCCGGTGGCCGTCGGGATCGCGCAGGTAGACGAAGAACGCGTTCGAGACGCCGTGCCGGCCGGGGCCGCGCTCGATCACGCGCTCGCGGTGCATCCCGGCGAGGATGTCGCAGAGGCCCGTGATCGACGCGGTCTCCGCCGTCGTGAACGCGTAGTGGTGGAGACGCGGCCCGGCGCCGGTCGTGAGCGCGATGTCGTGCACCGTCGCCTTCCGGTAGAGCCACACGGCGAGCGGCGTGTCGTCGCGGTCGTCGGCGATGTACTCGGAGCAGCGGAAGCCGAGCCCTCGGTAGAGCTCGTAGCCCGCCGCCGCGTCGGGGACGTAGACGTTCACGTGGTCGGCGCGTGTGATGCGCGCGCCGCGGTAGACGTCGTAGCGCTGCAGCAGGCACTCGGCCTGGTCCATCTCGTGGAAGAACTCGAGCGGGAACCCGAGCGGATCGTGGAGCCGGATCGCCGGGCCCTGGCCGAGCTCGACGCCCTCGACGCGCGCGACGTCGCAGCCGAGCGCGCGGTACGCGTCCGCGAC
>DATJOZ010000129.1:0-28773 GCA_035506655.1 Gaiellaceae bacterium | reverse complement strand
CGTGTCGCGCGAAGAAGCGCTCGCCGCGCGGGAGGTATTTCTCCGCGTAGGCGCGCGTCAGGCGGTGGCGCTCGAGCAGCGGCCGGCCTCCCTTCCGCGCGGCCCAGTAGCCGAGGTTGTCGCCGATGATCGCGGCGAGGATGCCGATGAGGATCACCCACGCGATCGAGAACGTGCCCTGCGACGCGAGGACGGAGCACGCGATCAACGCGGTCTCGCCCGGCACGGGCAGCCCGAACGACTCGAGCGTGAGCAGCGCGAACATCAGCAGCAGCGCCCACTGGCTGTGCTGGTCGATGAAGGTCGTCAGCGCGGACGCGAGCAGCGGGGTCACCGGCCCATCATCGCGTCCAGCCGCGGCGCCCTGGACCACGAGCCACGTGTTCGGCCGGCGCGGCGCCAGGCCGTGAACGCGAGAGGCGAGATGCCGGGAGCGGGACTCGAACCCGCACGGCCCGAGGGCCGGCCGATTTTAAGTCGGCCGCGTCTGACCAGTTTCGCCATCCCGGCGCGGCCAGCGTATCGTTGCGGCCGATGACCCACGACGTGATCGTCCTCCTCGCCGTCCTCGGCGTCGTGGGCCAGGTGATCGCGGGCGCGATGATCGTGATCGGCGTCCTCGCGCTCTTCCGCGTCCGCGGCCCGCTCCGCTGGCTGCGAAACGTCCTCTGGGGCTACGAGCTCTGGGCCGCGTTCCTCGTCGCCGCGATCGCCACGGGCGGCAGCCTCTTCCTCTCCCAGGTGGCCGGCTTCATCCCGTGCGAGATGTGCTGGTTCCAGCGGATCTGCATGTACCCGCTGTCGATCCTCACCCTCTTCGCCGCCGTCCACGGCGACAACCGGTTCGCCCGGTACCTCCTGCCGTTCCCGATCGTCGGCGCCTGCCTCTCGATCTACCACCTCCTGATCGAGAACCAGGTGATCGCCGAGCCGAGCGCCTGCAAGATCGGCGGGGCCGGCTGCGCCGTGAAGTGGATCAACTACTTCGGCTACATGACGATCCCGACGCTGACGCTGACCGCCTTCGTGCTCCTTATCGGATTCTTAGCGCTGGCGGCCGCCGAGGGCGACGACTCGGCCGAGCCGGCCGGTACCCTTGCCGCCGATGGCCAGCGGTAAGAAGAGCCGGGAAGCGCGCCGCCAGGCGGCCACGAAGCCGCCGCCCGTCCAGTCCAAGGGCGGGGCCCGCGCGCGCACCGCGTCGCCGAAGGTCCTCGGGATCGGCGCCGGCGTCGTCCTCGTCATCGTGGCGGTCGTCGTCGGCGTGATCGTGCTGACGAACAACAAGAAGTCGTCGAGCGCGGCGAGCACGCTCCCGGCCGTCGGCTCGGTCGCGGCGGGCCTCCCCGGCGCCGCCGACGTGCAGGCGCTGCTGAAGGGGATCCCGCAGAAGGGCCTCGTCCTCGGCTCCGCGTTCGCGCCCGTGAAGATGGTCGAGTACATCGATCTCCAGTGCCCGATCTGCCAGGAGTTCGAGACGACCGTGATGCCGGACATCATCCCGCGCTACGTGCGCACCGGGAAGGTGCAGGTCGAGGTGCGGCCGTGGGCGTTCATCGGCCCCGACTCGGTGCGCGGCCAGCACGCGATGCTCGCTGCGGCGAAGCAGAACAAGGCCTTCAACTACGCGCAGGTCCTCTACGACAACCAGGGGACGGAGAACACCGGCTGGCTGAACGAGGACATGGTCGGGAAGGCCGCCGCGAGCGTTCCCGGACTGAAGGTGCAGCAGCTCCTCACCGACCGGAACTCGTCGACGGTGCGCAAGCAGGCGGCGAACGTCGCCGCGCAGGCGCAGGCCGACCAGGTCTCCGGGACGCCGACCGTCCTCGTCGGCAAGTCGGGCTCGAGGCTCGTCTACGTCCCGCTCCAGAACGGCGGCGACGAGGCGACGCTCGTCAAGGCGCTGAACAACGCGCTGAACCAGTAGAGCCCGGCTCCGTCCGACCCCCTCTCTAGCGTTTGTCGGCCCTATGGCCGTTCTCGTCGTCGTTCTCGTTCTGCTCCTCGCCGCCGTGCTCGCAGCGGCGTTCGTCGTGCTGCCCCGGATCCTCCGCGGCGAGCTCGGCGCGCTCCGCGAGGAGACAGCGACACAGCTGGCGGCGCGGAACGCCGAGATGGAGCAGCGGCTCCAGGGCGTCAACGAGACGATGGACCGGCGGCTCGGCGAGCTCGACACGAAGGTCGACCGCCGCCTCGAGACCGCGGGCAAGACGACGACGCAGATCCACGAGCGCCTCGGCGAGGTCACGAAGGCGACCGAGGAGCTGAACGCGCGCGCGAAGGAGCTCGGCCGGCTCGAGCAGGCGCTGCGGCCGCCGAAGGCACGCGGCGGGTTCGGCGAGCTGCTGCTCGAGAACCTCCTCCGCGACCGGCTCCCGCCGAGCGCGTACGAGCTGCAGTACGGGTTCGCCGGCGGCCAGCGCGTCGACGCGGTGATCCGCGCCGACCAGCTCGTCCCGATCGACGCGAAGTTCCCGCTCGACAACTTCGAGCGGATGGTCTCGGCCGAGTCCGACTCGGAGCGCCAGCTCCACGAGAAGGCGTTCGCCCGCGACGTGAAAGGGCACATCGACGCGATCGCGTCGAAGTACATCCTCCCCGGCGAGGGGACGTACGACTGGGCGCTCATGTACCTCCCGGCCGAGGCGGTCTACTACGAGCTCGTCTCCGGGAAGACCGGCGCGCTGCTCGCGTACGCCCACGACCGCCGCGTGTTCCCGGTCTCGGCGACGACGTTCGTCGCGTACCTCCAGGTGGTCGCGTTCGGGCTGAAGGGGCTCCAGATCGAGCGGAGCGCCCAGGACGTGATCGCGAACCTCGGCGCCCTCCGGACGACCTTCGACCGGTTCCGGGAGGACTTCGACCTCGTCGGGAAGCACCTCTCCCACGCCTACGGGAAATACGGGGAGGCCGACAAGCGGCTCGAGAAGCTCGACGTGAAGCTCGAGCAGGCGGGCGAGATGCAGGTCGAGCTCGCGTCGCCCGAGCCGCCTGCCGCACTCCCCCGCGCCCTCGACGCTGCCTAGGCTCGACGCCTGCCCTACCATGGGAGAGGTCGGGAACGTCCTTCCGGCCCGGAGCGTTTAATACGGTGGGAAAGCTTCGAGGAAGGAACGGGATGAGCGACGTACGCGAGCTGATCATCGTCGGCGGTGGCCCTGCCGGGTACACGGCCGCCCTCTACGCGGCGCGGGCGAACCTGCGGCCGCTCGTCATCGAGGGCTTCAACTGGGGCGGCCAGCTCATGATCACGAGCGACGTGGAGAACTACCCCGGCTACCCGGACGGCGTGATGGGGCCGGAGATGATGGCCGAGTTCCGCCGCCAGGCGGAGCGCTTCGGCACCGAGTTCGTCACCGACGAGGTGACGCGCGTCGACCTCTCCGAGCGGCCCTTCCGGGTCTGGGTCGAGAACGACGAGTACCGCGCGAAGGCGGTCGTCGTCGCCACCGGCGCGAGCGCGCGCTGGCTCGGGATCGAGGGCGAGCGGCAGTTCCAGGGCCGCGGCGTGTCGGCCTGCGCCACCTGCGACGGCGCCTTCTTCAAGGAGAAGGAGCTCGTCGTGGTCGGCGGCGGCGACACGGCGATGGAGGAGGCCGTCTTCCTGACGCGCTACGCGTCGAAGGTGACGCTCGTCCACCGGCGCGACGAGTTCCGCGCCTCGCCGATCATGCTCGACCGCGCCCGCTCGAACCCGAAGATCGAGATCGTCACGAACGCCGTCGTCGACGACATCACCGGCGACGCGAAGGTCGAGGGCGTCGTGCTGCGCGACCCGCGCACCGACGAGACGTGGGAGCTCCCGACGAACGGCGTGTTCGTCGCGATCGGCCACGACCCGAACACGGCGCTGTTCGTCGACTGGCTCGACCACGACGACGAGGGCTACCTCGTCACACGGCCCGGCTCGACGGAGACGAACATCCCCGGCGTGTTCGCGGCCGGCGACGTCCAGGATCACACGTATCGCCAGGCGGTCACCGCTGCGGGCTCCGGCTGTATGGCCGCGCTCGACGCGGAGCGGTTCCTCGCGGCCGAGGAGGCCGCGGCCGTGAAGCAGCCTGCGAACGTCTAGAGCGCGTCCGCGTCGACGACCCAGATCGTCTCGGTCAGCCGTTCGGCGCGGACCGCGTAGTCGCTCTCGAGCCGCCCGCCGATCTCCTCGAGCGCCGGCAGCTCGAGGTCGGAGTCGCGGTCGTCGATCCGGAGCCCGACCTTCCCGTCGACCGACGTGAGCTCGATCGCGTCGCCGTCGATCTCGGCCGCGAGCTCGACGACGTCGACGCGCGTCGCACCGACGCTCCAGACGTCGCCGTCCTGCCGCAGCGCGACCGCGCGGTACGGCGGCTCGACGGCCTTCTCGATCGCGTCGGCGAGCGGCTCGACGCTCCCGTCGGGCTCGTTCTCGTCGACCACGACCGTCCGCTCCGCGTCCGCCAGGGCGACGAAATGCACCTCGTCGCCGACAAGGCCGGAAGCCCGCGTCGACTCGACCGCATCCCATTCCTCGGGGCGGGCGCTCGCCGTCACACCGGGAATCCCGAGCTCGACCGGAGCTCCGGCGAGCTCGTCGGCCCTCACCACACGACGCACGAACGCCCTCATGGCTCCTATCGTACGGGCACGATGGCGACGACGAGGACGGCACGCGCGAGGCGCCACCGCTACCTGACGGTGCCGGAGCGCGTCGCGCGCGGCAAGGCGGCGCGGCGGACGGCGCCGCGCACGAGCCACGCGGCGTGGACGCCGGCGCCGACCCGGCCCGACCCGGTCGCGCTCCTCGAGGCGCAGGCCGTGAGCCGCGTCCCGGAGCTCGTCCCGATCCGCCACGGGCGGATGCTCGTCTCGCCGTTCACGTTCTTCCGGGGCGCCGCGCTGATCATGGCGAGCGACCTCGACCCGACGCCGCGAACGGGGATCAACGTCCAGCTCTGCGGCGACGCGCACCTGTCGAACTTCGGCGCGTTCGGCTCGCCCGAGCGCAAGCTGCTGTTCGACATCAACGACTTCGACGAGACGCTCCCGGGCCCGTGGGAATGGGACGTGAAGCGGCTCGCTGCGAGTGTCGAGGTCGCAGGCCGCGACCTCGGCTTCTCGACGGCCGACCGGCGCGCCACCGTCGTGGCGACCGTCGGCCAGTACCGCGCCCAGATCCGCGAGTCGGCGAAGATGAGCACGCTCGACGCGTGGTACGACCATGTCGACGCCGACCGGATCATGGCGTGGGTGGCGTCCGAGGCGAAGGCCAACCGGCTCCGCGGCCGCGAGGTGAAGGAGACCGCAGAGGACCTCGCGAAGGCGCGCACGCGCGACCACCTGCGCGTTCTCAGCAAGCGCGCGGAAGAGGTGAACGGTCGCCTGCAGATCGTGGCCGAGCCGCCGCTGATCGTGCCGATCGAGGAGATCGCGTTCCCCGGCACGACGACGAGGGACATCGAGCGGTCGATCGCGAAGCTGCTCCAGACCTACCGCCGGACGCTCGGCCGTCATCACCATCCGATCGAGGAGTTCGAGTATGTGCACGCCGCACGGAAGGTCGTCGGCGTCGGCAGCGTCGGGACGCAGGCGTTCATCTTGCTCATGCGCGGGCGCGACGACCGCGACGTCATCTTCCTCCAGGCGAAAGAGGCGCAGGAGTCCGTGCTCGAGCGGTTCGTCGGCACGAGCGAGCTGCCGAACCACGGTCAGCGCGTCGTCGTCGGCCAGCGCCTGATGCAGGCGGCGAGCGACTTCTTCCTCGGCTGGCTCCGCGTCAAGGATCTCGACGGCCGCACGCGCGACTACTACATCCGCCAGCTCCACGACTGGAAGGGCAGCGTCGACGTCGAGACGATGCTGCCCGCGGGAGCGCTCCTGTACGGGCGGCTCTGCGGCGCGACGCTCGCGCGCGCGCACGCGCGCTGGGGCGACCGGATCGCGATCGCCTCGTATCTCGGCAAGGGCGACTCGTTCGACGAGGCGATCGCCGACTTCGCCGTCGCGTACGCCGACCAGAACGAGCGCGACTACGACGCGTTCGCCGCCGCGGTCGCGTCGGGGCGGCTCGAGGCCGAGACCGGGCTCTAGTGCCCCTTCGGGTAATGCCGTCTACCTTCTGGGTCGCGAGCACCAAGCGATGCAAGGACGCAGGGCGCACTCGTAGCCAAAGCTACGGGTGCGCCCGAGGACGCCGCAGCGCGCCGCGTGATCGCGGGCCAGAAGCGGGCATGTATTGCCCGAAGGGGCACTAGGAGTGGCGCTCCGGATCTTCCGGATCCCGTTCTCGACGAACGTCGAGCGCGTCGCGCTCGCGGCCGGCCACAAGGGGCTCGAGGTGGAGTGGATCGACGTCGACGCGGACGACCGCTCGCCCGTCGTCGCGGCGAGCGGCCAGGAGCTCGTCCCGGTGCTGCTCGACGGCGACGAGACGATCGGCGACTCGACCGCGATCATCGAGCACCTCGAGCGCCGCTTCCCCGAGCCGCCCCTCTACCCCGCCGACGAGGCGCGCCGCGCCGAGGTCGAGCTGTTCGTCGACTGGTTCAACCGCGTCTGGAAGCGGCCGCCGAACCTCATCGCCGCGGAGCTCGATGGCGACGAGCCCGACGCCGCGAAGATCAACCGCTGGAGCGCGCAGCTGGCCGCGGCGCTCGACCGCTTCGAGTCGCTGCTCGCCGGCCGCCCGTACCTCTTCGACGCGTTCGGCGTCGCCGACTGCATCGCGTTCCCGTTCCTGAAGTACGCCGTGCTCGGGACCCCGCCCGGCGACGACGAGCTCTTCCACCGGGTCCTCGTCGAGCACCAGCCGCTCGGCTCCGGCTACCCGCGCCTCAGGGCGTGGGTCGCGCGCGTCGACGAGCGCCCACGGTCGTAGACGTCGCTACCCTGGTCGCGTGCCGTACTTCATCTGCCCGAACTGCAAGGAGCGGTCGGTCGACATCGACCGCAAGGAGGGGCTCTACGACGAGGCCGTCGCCTGCCACCACTGCGGCTTCGGGTTCCTCTTCGAGCTGATGGACGACTACTACCCCGCGCCCGGCACCGGGTTCGTCGTCTGCGACCAGGAGGGCAGGATCCTCGCGCTCGGCCGCGGCGTCTTCGAGCTCACCGGCTGGTCGGAGGCCGACCTGCTCGGAAGCGACGTCGTCGCGGGGCTCGGGCTCGCCGGCTTCGCGGAGGACAAGAACCCCGCGAAGCTCGCGCTCGAATGGGGCGTCCGGCGGCTCAACGAGGTGCTGGAGCTGCGCACGCGCGCCGGGCACACGAAGCAGGTGATCGGGGACTTCTTCCCCGCGTACGACGACGACGGGGGCCTCCTCGTCGCGTTGACCCCGAAGCTGGCATAGTCCCGCCCACATTCGCGAAGTCCGGCGTCGGCTAGGGGACGTCGGCGCGATTTCCTGCGGCTCGCGTCACGCCCGTCCGACCCCGGGCTGGAGAGGGAGGTGGCCGCATGCTGGCACGAGAGCGTGCTCTGGAGATCGCGCTCGGAGAAGCGGCGATGCACGTGCACGAGACGGGCGCCAACACCGGCCCGCGGGTCATCGAGTACCAACACTCGACGAGCCTCGGCGGGACCGGCTGGCCCTGGTGCGACGCGTTCTGCGACTACTGCTTCGCAGAGGCGGGCAGGCCCCTGAACGAGCTCGAGCGGTCGGCAGGCGTCGACAGGACGTTCGCGCTCGCGAAACAGCACGGATGGCTCGTCACCTCGCCGCAGCGCGGCGACCTCGTCTGCTTCCAGTGGGACAGCGGCCCGCTCGACCACATCGGGCTCGTCGTGCAGCCGATGCCGGACGGGTCGATCAAGACGGTCGAGGGGAACACGAGCGCGGCGGCAGGCACCGGCCACGCGCAGGGCGAAGGCGACGGCGTCTTCGTCAAGATCCGCCCGCGCACGGTCTGCGCGGCGTTCATCCGCGTCCCCGGGAACGTCCCCGATCCGAAGCCGAAGCCCGGCTTCGGCGACTGGGAGAAGTGGGTCCGCGGCGGCAAGAAGGGCAAGCGCCCCGACGTGCCGGAGCAGGTCCCGCGCGCGTGGTGGGCGAAGCTCGCGGACGACCTGAAGGCGAAGAACGACCCGCATCCGCCGGCGCACACGACGAAGAAGCCGGCGCACGCGGGCGCGGGGCACTAGCCGTCCGGGTCGCCTCCCGCGGCCGCAGGCGCGGCTGCGGGAGGCACCGGCGCCGTGAGGTCGAGCTGGCCCGCCACGCCCGGGCGGTAGTACCGCTGCGCGACCGCCGTCGGGACGATCGCCGAGAGGACGACGACGGCGATGAGCAGCGAGAACTGCGTCTTGTCGATGATCCCCGAGCTCAGCCCGTAGAGCGACGTGATCGTCCCGAACGTGAGCCCGGTCGACATCAGCAGCGTCGTGAACGCCGCGTGCGGCTTCGTCCAGCGTCGCGCAAGTGGGTAGACGGCGCCGAGCTTCGGCACCATCTTCGTGACGAAGAGCAGCGCGAGGATCCCGAGGTTCGCCCAGAGCGCGCTCACCGACACGTTCATCCCGCCCTTGAGGAAGAAGAACGGCGTGAGGAACGCGAACGCGACGACGCGCATCCGATCCTGCTCGAGCTTGTGCGACTTGTAGAACGTCGACATCACGAGCCCGAGCACGAACACGGGGAGCGCCGCCTGCGAGTTCGCGCGCGTCCCGAGCCACATCAGCACGAACAGGCACGCGAACACGAGCTTGATCTCCGGCTCGATCACCCGATTGCCGTAGCGGCCGAAGAACCCGGACGCGAGGAGCGGCAGCCCGACGATCATCAGGAGCGACACGGCGACGAACGGGATGATCCAGATCGTCGGCGTGATGAAGAGGATCGTCAGCCCGGTCACCGTCGCGATGTCCGTGACGAAGGTCGCCGACATGAGCCGCTTGCCGACGAGCTCGCTGTTCAGGCCGGTCTCGACGAGGACGGCGTAGACGACGGCGAGGCTCGTGGTCGAGAGCGCGAGCCCCGCGATCTCGGACTGGTCGCGCGTCCAGCCGAGGCCGTAGTACGCGACCAATCCGACCACGGCGAACGGCGCGAAGAAGGAGGCGAGACCGATCGAGACCGACGCCCGCCACTCGCGCCGCAGCTGAGGCACGTCCACCTCGGCCCCGGCGAGAAAGGTCAGGACGATGCCGGCGAACGACCCGATGAAGGCGAGCCAGCCGGGAACGGAGAGATGGAACGCGTTGCCGACGATCACGCCGGCGCCGAGCTCGATCAGCGCGACGGAGAGGCCGATCTCGACCGAGACGACCGAGGCTGCGAGAACGGTGACTGCGAGAAGGGCTGCGATTGCGATGTCGCTCATGAACGCTCTACCTCCTGAAGCCGGTCAGTTGGTAGAGGCCATCAGCGGCGACGCCGCGGTTCGGTGCGCGAGCCTCATCGCGCTGCAGCCCCGGAAGTCTAGCCGGAGCCGCTTTTCAGTAGCGAAGCCGCGCCAGCCGCAGCCCGCCGGTGGCCTGCGCCTCCGGACCGAGCGCCTGGAAGGCCGGGACCATCTCGCTCGTGACGAGACCCGCCTCGTCCGTCACCTCGTCCACGACGCGGAACCACCGCTGGATCTCGTCCGGGCGATCCACGATCGTCGTCACGACCGGCACCCGACGGCGCACCGCGAGCACCCGGTCGCCGTGCGGCGGGTGGTCGCCGGAGAAGCCCCAGATGCCGCGCACCGCGGTGGCGCCGCTCGCGCCTTCCTCGCGGAGCCGCCGGATGAGCTCGATGTAGAGCGGGTGGCCCGCGTGCCTCGACTGCTCGCCCGAGTGGATCATCAGCTTCTGCCACACGCCGAGCCCCGACGCGTCCGACTCGGGGAGGTGGCGCGGCTCGGCGAGCGTCCGCCCGTCGCGCTTGCAGACGCGCACGCGCTCGAGCGCGAGGAGCGGATCCGCGAGCAGGCCGTTCAGCCTCTCGATCGCGTCGACGACCGCCGCGCCCGGGCCGACGCTCACGAGCAGGAGCGGCACGCCCGCGTTCCCCGAGAAGAAGCGGGCGCGGCGCCGCGATCCGTGCACGGTGCCGTCGACGCCGAGGAGGACGGTCGCCCCGGCGAGGCCCGCGTCGCGCAGGTGGTCGACGACGGCGACGTGCGCCGGGCGGTCGCCGATTCGCTCGTCGCGGCCGAGGACGATGGAGAGCTTGGTCGCCTCGTGCAGCTCCTCCGGCAGCTCGACGGCGTCGATCCGGCCGCGCAGGAGGCGCGCGCGCTCGAGCGTGACGAGCCCGCCGCCGACGAGCTCGGTCACGTCGGGCAGCACGCGCTCGATCCGCTCTCGCTCGTCGATGCCGATCGCGACGAGCGGCAGGTCCTCGGAGAGCGTGAGGAACCGCTGCGTGCGCAGCGTCTGGTTGCTTCCGAAGCCCTCGACGCCGCGCAGGAGCACGGATGCGCCAAGGCCGGCCCGCTCGAAGAGGTCGAGCAGCGCATCCGAGAGGAGCTGCGTGCGCGTGCGGTCCGACTCGCCGAAGTAGACGGTGAGCTTCAGGCAGTCGCCGCTCACAGGACCGCTCCGATCGCCCACCCGAGGGCGCCCGCCGCAAGGCCGACGCCGATCGAGATCCCGATGTTCGCTGCGGCGAGCCGCCCCTCGCCGTCCTCGGCCAGGCGCCCCGTCTCGAGCATCCACGTGGAGAACGTCGTGAACGACCCGAGCAGCGCCGTCCCCGCCAGAAGCAGTGCGTCGCCGCCGACGCCGAGGCCGACGAGCAGCCCCAGGCAGAAGCTTCCCGCGACGTTGACGGCGAACGTGCCGAGCGGGAACTCGCTGCTCGTCCGCCGTTGCACGAGCCCGTCGAGGCGAAGCCGGAGCACCGCGCCGGCCCCGCCGAGCACCGCGACGAGGAGCCAGACGAGCGCGCTCATCGGAGCCGGGCACGCCTCGTGAACGCGGTCGCGAGCTGCACGCCGACGAGGCCGGCCACGATGCTCGAGCCGAGGTACGCCGCGCCGAGCCACGGCCGCCCGTGCCGTGCGAGCTCGAGCACCTCGATCTGCAACGTCGAGAACGTCGTGAGCGCCCCGCAAAAGCCCGTCCCGAGCAGCGGCCGCTTCAGCGTGGAGGGCGGCAGCCGCTCCTGCAGCCGCGTCGCGAACACGCCGAGCGCGAGCGCGCCGGCGACGTTGACGACGAACGTCGTCCACGGCCAGCCGTGCGCGCCGGCGGGGAACGCACGCTCGGCCGCCGCTCGGAGCAGCGCGCCCGCGACCCCGCCTGCAAAGACGGCGGCGACGAGCCGGCGGCTCGACTCCGCCGGACGCAGGCGGACGCTGCGCGGCGGACGGACGATCGCATCGACGGCTTCGGGCACGGCGGCTCCTTTCGTGGTCCTCGCTCTCTCCAGAGGCCATCAGCGGCGGAGCCGCGGTTCAGGCGAGCCTCATCGCCGTCGCCCGATCGTACCCGCTGACGCCACAATGAGAACGTGAGCGTGAACTCCCTCCAGGGCCAGCTCCTGATCGCCTCGCCGGCGCTCCTCGACCCGAACTTCCGGCGGACGGTCGTCCTCGTCACCGAGCACAACGAGGAGGGCGCGGCCGGGCTCGTCCTGAACCGGCCGTCGCCGAACGCGGTCGCCGAGATCGTGCCGCTGCTCGAACCGCTCGTGGACGACGGCGACCAGGTCTGGGTCGGCGGCCCGGTGCAGCCGAACGCGGTGCTCGTGCTCGGCGAGTTCCTCGACGCCGACGACGCCGCGGTGCCGCTCTTCGGCACGCTCGGCTTCCCGTCGCTCGACGAGCCGGACGAGATCGTCCCCGTGACCACGCGGCGGCGCGTCTTCGCCGGCTACGCGGGCTGGGGCCAGGGCCAGCTCGAGGACGAGCTCGCGCGCGAGGACTGGATCCTCGAGGAGGCGCTCCCGGACGACGCGTTCACCGACGCGCCCGACGAGCTCTGGGCCGACGTGCTCCGCCGCAAGGGCGGCATCTACGAGCTCGTCGCGCGGATGCCGGAAGACCCGTCCGTCAACTGATCCTGGCGAACGCGAAGGTGTACGTCAGCTGCGGCAGCGCGATCCGCTCGCCGTAGCGGACGGCGACCGCGCGAACCTCGGCGAGGAGCCGCTCTCGCTCCGCCGGCGCGGCGACGAGCATCGCGCTCGTCGTCGCCTCCCGCGCGACGATCTCGTCCGGGCTCGTCTCGCGGACGCTCTCGACCACCGTCCGGTCCAGCTCGCGGAACCACGGCGCTCCGGGCAGCTGCTCGAACTCGCGCTCGCCGGCGGTGCCGAGCAGCTCCCCGAGCTCGGCCTGCAGCGGGTCGCGGAGGTCCCACCAGTTCCAGAGCAGCGCGACTCCACCGCCCGGCCGCACGACGCGGTGCAGCTCGGGCACCGCCCGCGCCGTGTCGAACCAGTGGTATGACTGTCCCGCCCACGCCGCCCCGACGCTCGCGTCCGCGAGCGGGATCGCCTCGGCGGCGCCGTCGAGCGCCTCGACCTCCGGCAGCACGGCGCGCAGCTGCGCCAGCATCGCCGGCCCGGGCTCGACGGCGACGACGTCGTAGCCGAGCCCGAGGAGACCGCGGGTCAGCTTCCCCGTTCCGGCGCCGACGTCGAGCACACGCGCACCCGGTGCGAGGCCGATCCGCTCGGCCGCCCACCGCAGGGCGTCGTCGGGATAGCCGGGCCGGTGGCGCTCGTACTCGATCGCCGCGTCGTCGAAGCTCCGGCTCCGGTCAGACACGGCTCGACGGGCAGAGGTCGACGAGGACGCAGTCCTCGCAGCGCGGGCGGCGCGCGTCGCAGACGCGGCGGCCGTGCCAGATCAGCAGGTGCGGGAACCGTGCCCAGTCCGCGCGCGGCACGAGCTTCACGAGGTCGCGCTCGATCTTCACCGGGTCCTCCTGGCGCGTCAGCCCGAGCCGCTGCGAGAGCCGGCGGACGTGCGTGTCGACGACGATGCCCTGCGCGTCGCCGAGCTCCGCGGCGACGACGTTCGCCGTCTTCCGAGCGACGCCCGGGAGCCGCACGAGCTCGGGGATCGTGCGCGGGACCGCGCCGTCGTACTCCTCGAGCAGCATCCGCATCGTGCCGCGGATCGACTTCGCCTTCTGACGGTAGAACCCGGTCGCGAAGATGTCGCGCTCGAGCTCCTCCTGCGGGACCGCGAGGTAGTCCTCGGGCGAGTGGTACTTCTCGAACAGCGTCGCCGTGACGCGGTTCACGTTCACGTCGGTCGTCTGCGCCGAGAGCATCACGGACACGAGCAGCTCGAGCGGGCTGCGGAACGTGAGCGCGATCCGCGCGTCCGCGTGCTCGACGGCGAGCCGCTCGATGATCGGCCCGATCCGGTCGCGCCGCCGCCCGACGGGCTTGCGCGCCTCCCTGACGTAGCTCTTAGGCAAGGGCGGCGATCGGCGCGCCCGCGGAGTCGCCGCCGCGGAGGCGCGGGCCGGCGCAGACGAGGTCGAGCGCCGGGCAGCCGGAGCACGCGAAGTCGCTCGGGGTCGGCCGGAACTCGCCGGCGTTGATCCGCGCGATCGCCTCGGAGAGCTCGGCCTCGAGCTCCGGCAGCTCGGCGAGCCCGAACGTCGTCGCCGCGACCGCGTCCGGCCGCTCGAGGAAGCAGTAGACGACCTCGACCTCCTCCGCCCCGGCCCGGAAGCAGGCGAGCGCGTACACGAGCCGCTGGAGGCGGTAGTCCGAGTCGACGATCTCGTCCGGCGTCGCCTCGCCGAGGACGTTCGTCTTGTAGTCGAGGACGAGCGCACGCGGTCCGTCGAGATGGAGCGCGTCGAGGTAGCCGTGCAGGAGCACGCCGTCGTGCTCGAACGTGAAGTGCCGCTCCTTCTCGATGCGCGGCAGCGCGGCGACACGCGTGGCGAGCTCGGAGTCGCAGTACGACGCGACGAAGCCGCGGATCCGCTCGATCTCCTCGTCCGTCGCGCGCTCGTACCAGCCGCGCACCTGCTCGACGTCGGGGAGCGCCGGCGCGCGCAGGTCGACCTGCTCCAGCAGCCGGTGCACCGCGTCGCCGATCTCCGTCGCGAGGAGGCCGCCCTCGCCGTCGCCGCGCCCGGCGGGCCGCCGCTCCGACATGCCGGCGACGCGGAGCGCGAAGTACTTGTACGAGCACTGGTCGAACGTCGAGATCGCCGTGAACGAGAGCCGGCGTGCGCGGTGGAGCGGCGGCTCCGGCGGCGCGACGAGCTCCGGCAGCCGCGGCGCCGCCGCGATCGACGCCCCGTTCTCCGCCGCGAAGAGCGCGAGCTGCCCGGTCTCGGGCTCGACGGCCGCCGCGGCCGGCACGCCGGCCCAGTCGCCCTCGCGGTGCCGGTCGACGCGGACGACGAGCCGGGCGTCGCCGCGCGCGAGCTCGAGCGGGCCGTCGCCGTTCGCCGCGAGCTCGGTGTCGAGCGTGAGCCGCTCGAGCACCCAGCCGATCGGCGTCGAGCGGTCGGCCGTCTTCTCCGGGTCGATCGAGCCGGAGACGATCAGCCGCTCCTTCGCGCGCGTCATCGCGACGTAGTAGAGGCGCAGCTTCTCCGCCTCCTCCTCCGCCGCGCGCGCGTCCTTCACGGCCTCGTAGTCGAACGCGCCGCGCCGCTTCGTCGTCACGGGGTCGGCGACGCGGAAGCCGAAGCGCCCGTCCGAGAGCGCGAGGATCTCGTCCGCGGACGGCGGCGCCTTGTCGCGCCCCGCGTCGGCGACGATCACGACCTTGAACTCGAGCCCCTTCGCCGCGTGGATCGTCAAGAGGCGCACCGAGTCGGAGCCCTCCTCCTCCGCGACCGCCTCGAGCTCGCGCGCGCCGACGGCCTCCTGCTCCGCGACGAAGTCGACGAAGCCCTCGACGTCCGGGCCGCGCAGCTCCTCGTACGAGCGCGCGAGCCGCGCGAGCTTGCGGACGTTCGCGTAGCGGCGCCGGCCGTCGGCGCGCGCGAGCACCGCGAGGTCGTAGTCGTGCTCGCTGACGACGCGCTCGCAGAGCCGCTCGAGCGAGAGCCGCGGGAGCGCGGCGGCGAGCCGGTCGAAGCGCTGGCGGAACGCGAGCAGGAGCCGCTCGTCGTGCTCGCCGAGCCCGGGCGGAAGCGTCCGCTCGAGCCCGGAGAAGAGGGGCCGCCGTGACGCC
Organism: Gaiellaceae bacterium; assembly: GCA_035506655.1. GTDB lineage: Bacteria > Actinomycetota > Thermoleophilia > Gaiellales > Gaiellaceae > Palsa-739. The sequence goes on along the minus strand of DATJOZ010000129.1, from coordinate 13,710 downwards.
GCGCGGCGCAGCAGCGCGAGCCCGTCGTTCGACAGCCCGACGAACGGCGACGCGAGCACCGAGAGGAGCGCGCGGTCGTCGTAGCGGTTCTGCAGCAGCCGCAGGTACGCGAGGAGGTCGACGACCTGCTGCTGGCCGAAGTACCCCTTCCCCGTCGCGCGGTATGTCGGGAGCCCGGCCTTCCGCAGCTCGTCCTCGTACCACTCCGCGTCGGTGCCGGCGGCGAAGAGCAGCACGATCTCGCCCGCCGTCGCCACGCCCGCGTCGACGAGCTCGCGCACGCGCCGCGCGACCGCGCGCGCCTCTGCGCGCCGCCAGTGGACGCCGGTGTCCTTGTAGCTCGCCTTGTCGGTGACGAGCAGCTCGACCGGATGCCCGAACACCGGGTCGGGGAACTCGGCCGCGGCGTGCAGCTCCTGGAACTCGTCGCCGAAGTGCGAGCCGAAGAGCTCGTTCACCGCCGCGAGCACCTCCGGGCGCGACCGGTAGTTCCGCGTCAGCGGCAGCAGCTGGTCGGCCTGCGCGCGCCGGTCGCGGAAGACGCCGACGTCCGCGTGCCGGAACCCGTAGATCGACTGGAACTCGTCGCCGACGAAGAACAGCTCCGCGGCCGGCCCGCGCAGAAGATCGACGAGCTCGGTCTGGAGCTGGTTCGTGTCCTGGAACTCGTCGACCATGATCGACCGGAAGCGCAGCGACTCCTTCTCGCGGATCGACTCGTTGTCGCGGAGGAGATCGCGTGCCGCGAGCTGGAGATCCTCGAAGTCGAGCGCCGACTCGCGCGCCTTCGCCTCGGCGTACGCGTCGGCGAAGCGCAGCAGCAGCTCCTGCAGCAGGTCGCGGTCGCGCGCCGCCGCCTCGTCGAGCGCGGCCTGCTCGACCGCGCGCCGCGCCTCCTCGTACGACGCGGCGCGCTCGCCGGTGGCGCGGAAGCCGGACAGCTCCATCAGCCGGTCCGGCCGCGTGTCGCGGTCGAGCAGCGCCAGCACGTTCTGCGCGTTGCCGCGCTGCGTGTCGGTCGCGGCCGCGTCGCCGGCGAGCGCGCGCGCCGCGTCGCGCAGCTCGTCGATCCGCTCGGCAAGCTCGGGCCGGCCGCCGATGTCGAGCCGCAGCTCGCGCCCGGCCGAGCGCAGCGTCTCGTAGACGCCGGTGAGCATCCGCCGCAACCCGGCCGCGCCGTACGTCGCGAGCAGCCGCAGCCGGTCGTCCGCACCGTCCGCGCAGAACTCCGCGAGCGCCTGCCCGAACGCCTCGCTCCGGAGCACGGCGCCCTGGCTCTCGTCGAGCTCGCGGAACCGTGGGTCGACCCCGGCCGCGAACGGGTACGCCTTCAAGAGGCGCGCACAGAAGCCGTGGATCGTCGAGATCCACGCGCCGTCGAGCTCGCGCGCGAGATCGGGCCGCCCGCGCTCGGTGAGCGCGTGCCGGATGCGCGTGCGCAGCTCGCCGGCCGCGCGGCGCGTGTAGGTGATGACGAGGATCGAGTCGACGTCGAGCCCCCGGTCGACGACCGCGCGGACGAACCGCTCGACGAGCACGGCGGTCTTCCCCGTGCCCGCGCCGGCGGAGACGAAGACCTCGCCGGACGCCTCGACGGCCGCAAGCTGCTGCTCGTTCACGCGCTCTCCACCCGGTTTCCCGGCGCGTCGCACCAAAGGCACGACGCGCCGCAAGGGGGAACCTCTCGGTTCCCCCGAGTCCCCCTCCCCGGTGGAGAGAGCCTGAGCTCGTTCACGCTCTCTCCACCCTGCACATCGGCCAGAGGTCGCACCACTGCGGGCACTCGCCGCCCTTCGGGTCGTGACGCACGTCGCCGGCGCGGATCCGGCCGCCGATCCGCCGCGCGGTCTCGTGCGCGCTCTCGACGGCGCTCCAGAACGCGTCCTCGTCGAGGTAGTCGTTCTTCACGTAGCCCGGCAGCGTCTCGCTCTCCGAGGCGCGCAGGAGGCCGCGCGCGCGGCGCTCGCCGGCGAGCGGCCGGTAGACGCCGCCGAGCGGCTCGAGCCCGACGAGGTCGCGGAGCACGAGCATGTACAGCGGGATCTGGAGCCGCAGCTCGCTCTCGATCTCGCGCGCCGAGTGCGCGTGCTTGCCCGACTTGTAGTCCTGGACGATCCCGCGCGCGCCGAACGGGTCGACGTCGATCCGGTCGATCTTCCCGGAGAGCGTCATCCCGTCGCCGAGGTCGAGCCCGCGCTGCAGCTCCGGCGCGGCGCGCTCGCTCCCGAACAGGAGCTCGAAGCGGCGCGGGACGAGCTGAAGCGTCGACTCGACCTCGTCGTGGACGACCGCCTCGAGGTCGCGCCACAGCGTCTGGTCGAGCTCGCGCGCCTGCATCTCCGTCATCTCCATCCGCACGCCCGCGAGCGCCTCGTCGAGGCACGCGCGCATCAGCCGCACCGCGTCGTCCGCGACGCTCTCGTCGAGCGACTCGACGCCGAGCTCCTTCGGCACGCGCACGAAGAACTTGTGGAGCGCGTTGTGCGCGACCGACCCGCGCAGCTTCGCGTCGACCTCCGCGTCGATCGACTTCGGATCGAGGAACCGCTCGACGAACCACGCGGACGAGCAGTCGGCGAAACGCTCGAGCTCGGTCACGTTGAACGTCGTGCGGCCGCCGAGCTGCTCGAGGACGAGCGGATGCGTGATCGCGGTCGGCCGCGAGAACGCGCCGAGCGCGCGCGCGAGTCGCCGCTCCCAGCCGTTCGCGAGCGCGAGCGCGTCGGCGGCGGGCGCGTCGTTCGCCGCGAGCTCGGCGAGCGCGCGCAGCCGCTCGCGCTCGGTCGGCGCGTCGTCGAGCGACCACGTCAGCGCCGAGAGCGGGCGGCGGCGCGTCCAACGGCGCACGTCGTCTTCCGCGAGCACCGCCTGCACCTCGTCCCAGAACGGGCTCGGCTCGCGCGGGCTCCCTTCGTCGGTCGCCGCCTCGCGGACGAGGTACAGCCGCTCGAGCGGACGCGTGCACGCGGTGTAGAAGAGGTACCGGTCGCGCGCGACGGCGTCGGGGCGCTGCAATCGGGCGCCGCGCTCGTCGAGGGCGCGCCGTGCGTCGTCGTCGAGGAACGGCGACGACGAGCCGCGGCGCGGCAGGCTCCCTTCCTCCAGGCCGAGCACGAACACGACGTCGAAGAGCCGTGTCCGCGCGCGCATCAGGTCGAGGACGGCGACGCGGCCGACCTCGTCGCCGCGGCTCGGGTAGAGCGTGTGCCGCTCGAGCGCCGCGACGACGTCCTCGCGCGACAGCTCGCCGACGAGCGAGCGCCAGCGGTCGAGCTCGCCGAGGAGCCGCGTCAGCGCCTCGTATGCGCGGAGGTCGAGCCGGGACGACTCGGCGGCGGGCGGCCCGTCGAGGCCGTACGCGCAGCGGAGCATGCGCGCTGCGAGCGCGCGCACCGCCTCGACCGGATCCTCGGCGTCGCGCACCTCGGCGACCGCCGGCAGCGGCGCGCCGCGCAGCGCCTCCGACTCCTCGACGACGCGCTCGGGCGTCTGCACCGCGCGCCCGCGCAGCCGTCCCTCGACGAAGTCGACCGCGCGCCGCTCGAGGCCCGAGAACGGCGAGCGGAGATACGAGAACAGGTCGCCGCGCGTCCCGCCGAGCCACGCGAAGCGAAGGAGCGACGCGACGGCGGCGCCGAACGGCGTCTGCGCGAGCCGCACCTCGCCGTCGATCGAGTACGGCACGCCGAGGGTCCCGAGCGCCGTCTCGAGCGGCGCACGCCAGCGCTCGACGGACGGGCACACGATCCCGATCCGCTCCGCCGGCGTCCCCGCCCGCAGCAGCGCGAGCAGCTCCTCGCCGACGAGCTCGAGCGCGCCGCGCGCGCCCGCTCCCTCGAAGAAGCGAATCGCGCCGTCGCTCGGGACGGGCGGCGGCGGCTCGTCGCTGAAGAGCGCGCGCTCGAGCTGCGCGAGCGCGGGCTGCGTCTTCTCGGCCCACCGCGGCGGCAGCTCCTCGATGCGCGCCGACGCGAGACGCGAGAGGTCGTCGGCGGTGCGGCGCAGCGACGCGAACGCGGGCCGACCCGGCTCGTACGGCAGCGACACGGTCACGTCGGTGCGTCCGGCGAGCGCCTCGAGCAGCGTCCACTCCGCGCCCGTCAGATCCTCGAAGCCGTACGCGAACACCGGCTCGCCGTGCCACGCGTCGAGGTCGGACTGCAGCCGCTCCGCCGCGCGGCGCCGCAGCAGGTCGCGGTCCCACAGCCCGAGCCGGTCGAGCTCCGCGCGATACGCGGTGTGGAGCTCGGCGAGGTCGCCGTCGAGCTGCTCCGGGTCGAGCATCCCCGACTCGAGCTCGCCGACCGTCTGCAGCAGCGCGTCGGCAAAGCCGGCGAAGCGCGCCGACGCGGACAGCCCGTTCAAGCTCGCACCGGCGAGCGCGCGGCGCACGAGCAGCGCACGCTGCGCCTGCGAGACGAGCGGGCGCCCGTCGCCCGCGACGCGCCGGAAGACGTCGTCGAACGTCCCGATCGAGCCGCCGAAGAGCGCGCCGCAGCGCGCGAGCAGGTCGCGCTCGACGCGATCGACGTCCGACCGGTTCGGCACGATCAGGACGGGCTCGCGATCGAGAGCAGCCAGATAGCGGTCGAGCAGCAGCTCGACCTTGCCCGCGTTCGCAGGCCCGGCGATGAGGCTCAACGCCACGTGCCCCATCGTAGTTTTCGGTGCCGACGGCTCAGGGGCTAGCCTGGACGGCATGGCGAGAATCGCCGTCGAGGGCGACCGCGTCGTCGTCCGGCTGTCGGGCCTCGAGCGCCTCGGCGCGCTCGTCGGCGGGGACATCTCCGTCCCGCTCGGCGCGATCCGGGCCGTCTCCGTCGCGCCGGACCCGTGGCAGGCGCTCCGCGGGATCCGCGCGCCCGGCACCGGCTGGCCCGGCGTGATCGCGCTCGGCCACCGGCGCGGCAGCGGCGTCCACGACTTCGCCGCCGTCTACCGCCACACGCCGGCGGTCGTCGTCGACCTCGCCGGCGAGCGGTTCGACCGCCTCGTCGTCTCGTCGGAGGACGCCGAGGGCGTCGCCGCCGAGATCGAGCGGGCCGCGGGCTAGGCCGCGGCCTTCGGCTTGCGCCCGCGGCGCGCGACCTGGCGCCCCGGGAGCTTGCCCGCGCAGTCGTCGCAGTAGTCCGCCTGCTTCGAGCCGCGGCGCGCGTCCGTGTACGTGACCCGCATCACGGCGCCCTTGCCGTCGTCCACTTCCTTGCCGCAGTTGTCGCAGACGAGCACGGTCTTGCGTGCCACGAGGCTCCTCCTTCGGGGGCGTTTTCGCTTCGCAACTCTAGTGCCTGGCGGGCTGGGCGGTAGCATCCAGCGCCGGATGCGCGACGAGCGGACAATCGTCGTCCTCGAGGGCGACCAGACCGGGCAGGAGCTGCTCGAGGAGTCGCTGCGCGTCCTCGCGCCCGACGTGATCCGCTTCGAGCTCGAGTTCGTGCGCTTCGACCTGTCGCTCGCGGAGCGGCGGCGCACCGGCAACGGCATCGTCGACGAGGCCGCGACGGCGATCCGCGAGCACGGTCTCGGGCTCAAGGGCGCGACCGTGACGCCGGAGGGCCGCGGCGACGTCGGCTCGCCGAACCGGATCATCCGCGAGGAGATCGGCGGCAAGGTGATCGTGCGCACCGGCCGCCGCATCCCGGGCGTCGTCCCGGTCGCCGGCGTCTTCGCGCCGATCTCGATCGTGCGGATGGCGGTCGGCGACGCGTACGGCGCGGAGGAATGGCGCGAGGGCGAGGGCGACGACGAGGTCGCGTTCCGCACCGAGCGCATCGAGCGCCGCATCTGCCGCGCCGTCGCCGAGTTCGCGTTCCGGCAGGCCGAGCGCACCGGCGCGAAGGTCTTCGGCGGGCCGAAGTACACCGTGAGCCCGACGTACGAGGGGATGCTGAAGGAGGAGATGGACGCGTCGGCCGAGCGGCATCCCGACGTCGTCTACGAGCCGCAGCTGATCGACGCGACGTTCGCGCTGCTGTTGTCGACCACGGGCGAGCCGCTCGTGATCCCCGCGCTGAACCGCGACGGCGACATCCTCTCCGACCTCGTGCTGCCGCTGTTCGGCTCGATCGCCGGCTCCGAGTCGCTGCTCGTCGCGTTCGAGGACGACTTCGAGCCCGCCGCGATCATGGCCGAGGCAGCACACGGCACCGCGCCGTCGCTCGAGGGCAAGAACGTCGCGAACCCGATGGCGATGATCCTCGCCGGCGCCGCGCTCCTGTCGCACACGGGCGAGGAGGGCCAACAGGCCGGCCGCGCGATCCGCGAGGCGTGCCTCGAGGCGGTCGCGCAGGGCAAGCGCACCGCCGACCTCGGCGGCGACCTCGGCACGACGGAGTTCACCGACGAGGTGATCGCGCGCGTCCGCGCGAAGCTCGACGTCTGGGCTGCGCTCTAGCCCGGGATCCGCCCGTCCCAGCGGCGCAGCGCGATCCAGAACCGGATCCTGAGAAACACTCCGCGCTCTCGCAGCCGCCGCGCGCCGAGCGCGCCGTTGGCGATTGCGATCACGGTCACGGCACCGATCAGCGGCGCACCCCAGGCAGGCACAGCGGAGAGCGTAGTCGAGCTAGCTCGCGCGCAGCGCGGGCCAGATGCCGCTGCGCTCGGACCAGATCTGGAGGAACGCGTCCGCGACGCGCGGGTCGAACTGCGACCCGGCGCAGCGGTGGACCTCCTCGAGCGCTGCGGCGGTCGTCAGCGCGACGCGGTACGGGCGCGGCGACGTCATCGCGTCGAAGGCGTCGGCGACGGAGAGCACGCGCGCCTCGACGGGGATCTTCTCGCCGGCGAGCCCGGACGGATAGCCGCCGCCGTCCCAGCGCTCGTGGTGGAACAGGACGTACGGCAGCGCGCGCAGCCCGGAGCTCAGCGAGAGCACGAGCGACGCGCCGGCGCGCGGGTGGCGGCGGATCTCGTCCTGCTCCGTCAGGCTGAGCGGGCCCGACTTGCGGAGCACGTCGAGGCGGACCGCGATCTTCCCGATGTCGTGGAGCGGCGCGCCGTAGCGGAGCATCGAGAGCCGCTCCGCGTCCCAGCCGAGCAGCGCGGCGACGGGCTCCGCGAGCGCGGCGACGCGCTCGCCGTGACCCTGCGTGTGGTCGCGCTCCTCGAGCGCGCGCGAGATGACCCCTAGCATGCCCGGAGACGATTCCGCGTCCCGGGTGCGATTCCTCCGTCTCAGAGCTCGCGTTCGATCCGCTTCCCGAGGAGCCGGAGCGCGAGCCAGGCGATGATCGCCGCCGCGACGATCGCCGCCGCGGCGAAGAGCCCGTACCTCGCGATCGCGTCCGCCGCCTTCTTCCCGAGGTAATACGAGACGAGGCCGACGGTCGTCGCCCACGCGATCCCGCCGGCCGCGTTCCAGAAGAAGAACCGCCACCACGGCATCCGCGCGAGGCCGGCGACCCACGCGACGGTGTAGCGGAGCACCGCCACGAACCGCCCGAAGAACACCGTCTTCCCGCCGTGGCGCCCCATCACCCGCTCCGCGGTCGGGAGCACGCGGTCGGCGTACCGGCCGAGCCAGGACCACCGCGCGAAGAGCTCGCGGCCGCCCCAGCGGCCGATGATCCAGTAGCCGAGGTTGTCGCCGACGATCGCGGCCAGCGCGGCGACCCCGATCACGACCTCGATCGGGTAGTGCCCCTGCGAGGCGAGGACGCCGAACGCGATCAGCGCCGTCTCGCCGGGCAGCGGGATCCCGAACGACTCGAGCATCACGACCGCGAAGAGGAGCGGCAGCCCGTGCGAGGTGACGAGCTGGGTCACGGCGCCACTCTAGGGACGGCCCGCAACGACTCTGCGGAGTTCCCCCGGTGCCCGTCCGGCCGCCTCGCTTAGAGTTGCCTGCGGATGAAGGTCGGCGTCACACGCGAGACGGCGCCCGGCGAGCGCAGGGTTGCGCTCGTTCCGGAGACGGCGGGGAAGCTCGCCGCCGCGGGCTTCGAGCTCGTCGTCGAGCCCGGGGCCGGCGCCGCGGCGTCGTTCCCGGACGCGGCCTACACGGACGCCGGCGCGACGCTCGGCCCGCCCTGGGAGACCGACCTCGTCGCGAAGGTGCGGAAGCCGTCCGCGGACGAGATCGCGCGGCTCCGCGAGGGGCAGCTGCTGATCGGGTTCCTCGAGCCGCTCTCCGATCCCGACGGGATCGCGGCGCTCGGCGCGCGCGGCGTCGTCGCGTTCGCGATGGAGTCGGTCCCGCGGATCACGCGCGCGCAGCCGATGGACGCGCTGTCGTCGCAGGCGACGGTCGGCGGGTACAAGGCCGCGCTGCTCGCCGCGGAGCACCTCCCCCGCTTCTTCCCGATGCTGATGACGGCCGCCGGAACGGTGCCGCCGGCGAAGGTGCTCGTGATCGGCGCCGGCGTGGCAGGGCTCCAGGGGATCGCGACCGCGCGCCGGCTCGGCGCCGTCGTCACCGGCTTCGACGTGCGGCCCGTCGTGCGCGAGCAGATCGAGAGCCTCGGCGCGAACTGGCTCGACCTCGGCGTCACCGGCGGCGAGGCCGAGGGCGGCTACGCACGCGAGCTGACGCCGGAGGAGATGCAGGCGCAGCAGGCGGCGCTCGAGGCGCGCATCGGCGACTTCGACGTCGTGATCACCACCGCCGCCGTGCCCGGGCGCGCCGCGCCGAAGATCATCCCGGCGTCCGCGGTCGAGGCGATGCGCCCCGGATCCGTCATCGTCGACCTCGCGGCCGAGACCGGCGGCAACTGCGAGCTCACCGAGCCCGGCGAGGTCGTCGAGCGCGCCGGCGTCACGCTCGTCGGGCTGACGAACCTTCCGAGCACGATGCCGTACCACGCGTCGACGCTCTACTCCCGCAACATCCAGGCGCTGCTGCTGCATCTTGCGCCGGAGGGAGCCGTGAACCTCGACTGGTCGGACGAGATCACCGCCGGCGCGTGCGTCGCCGGCAAGCAGGAGGTCGCCGCATGAGCCATGGCACGATCCTCGTCTTCGAGGTGACGATCCTCGTCCTCGCGCTGTTCCTCGGCATCGAGGTGATCTCGAAGGTGCCGACGCTGCTGCACACACCGCTGATGTCGGGCACGAACGCGATCCACGGCATCGTGATCGTCGGCGCGATGATCGTGCTCGGATTGCCGGGCAAGGACACGTTCACCTGGATCGTCGGCTTCGCGGCGGTCGTGCTCGCGTCGGCGAACGTCGTCGGCGGCTTCGTCGTCACCGACCGCATGCTCGAGATGTTCAAGAAGCGCGAGCCGCCGAAGCGCAAGGAAGACGAGAGCGCGTGAGCACGAACGTCACGAACCTGCTCTACCTGATCACGATCGTCTCCTTCATCCTCGCGCTGAAGTTCCTCTCGGACCCGGCGCGCGCGCGGCGCGGGAACCAGATCGGCGCGGTCGGCATGCTCCTCGCCATCGTCGTCACCTGGATCGACGTCGGCACGACGAGCTGGTGGGCGATCGCGATCGCGATGGCGATCGGAGGCGGCTTCGGAGCGGTCGCGGCGCGCAAGGTGAAGATGACCGCGATGCCGCAGATGGTGGCGCTGTTCAACGGCGTCGGCGGCGGCGCGGCGATGCTCATCGCGCTCGCGGAGCTGCACCGGATCCTCCCCGAGCCGGGCAAGCCGACGGCCGACATCCTGATCGCGATCGTGCTCTCCGCGCTGATCGGCTCGATCTCGTTCGCCGGCTCGATGGTCGCGTTCGCGAAGCTGCAGGAGCTGATCGGCGGCCGGCCGATCACGTACACGGGCCAGCAGTTCGTGAACGGCGCGTTCTTCATCGCCGCCGTCGCGGCCGGGGTCGCGCTCGTCGCCGGCGTCCAGGACGAGTGGCTGCTGTGGGTGACGATCGGCGCGTCGCTCGCGTTCGGCGTCCTCTTCGTCCTGCCGATCGGCGGCGCGGACATGCCGGTCGTGATCTCGCTGCTGAACGCGTTCACGGGCCTCGCGGTCGCGGCAGGCGGCTTCGAGCTCGAGAACAACGTCCTGATCGTCGCGGGCATGCTCGTCGGCGCGTCGGGGACGCTGCTCACGATGATGATGGGCCGCGCGATGAACCGGTCGATCGCGAACGTGCTGTTCGGCGCGTTCGGCCAGGTCAGTGCGTCCGCCGCCGCGGTCGCGGCGGGCGACGGCGGCGGGACCGTGCGGAGCGCGACCGCGGAGGACGTCGCGGTGATGCTCGCATACGCGCACAAGGTCGTCTTCGTGCCGGGCTACGGGCTCGCGGTCGCGCAGGCGCAGCACGACGTGCGCCAGCTCGCGGATCTCCTCGAGGCGAAGGGCGTCGAGGTGACGTACGCGATCCATCCCGTCGCGGGCCGCATGCCCGGCCACATGAACGTGCTGCTCGCCGAGGCGAACGTCCCGTATCCGCAGCTGAAGGAGATGGACGACGCGAACCCGGAGTTCTCGCGGACGGACGTCGCGGTCGTCGTCGGCGCGAACGACGTCGTCAACCCGGACGCCCGCAACAATCAAGGAAGCCCGATCTACGGCATGCCGATCCTCGACGTCGACGACGCGCAGACGGTCGTCGTCCTGAAGCGGTCGATGAACCCGGGCTTCGCCGGGATCGAGAACCCGCTCTTCTACAACCCGAAGACCGTGATGCTGTTCGGCGACGCGAAGTCGTCGATCGAGAAGCTCATCGCGGACGTCAAGACGCTCTAGTCGGTTCTCCGTCTGAGCGTGACCGCGCCGAGCGCGACCGCCGCGACGATGCAGCCGAGGACGACGGCGACGTCGAGCGCGAACCGCGCATCGAACGTGTTCGCCGCCGTCTTCGCGAGCGCGTTGTACGCATACGTCAGCGGCAACGCGTACGAGACGACGCGCAGCCACGTCGGCATCGCGGCCGGCGCGACGAAGAGGCCGCAGAGGAGCACCTGCGGGAACACGATCGCCGGCATGAACTGCACCGCCTGGAACTCCGTCTCGGCGAACGCGCTCACGAAGAGGCCGAGCGTGCTGCCGAGCACCGCATTCGCCACGGCGAGAAGCACGACGACCCATTTCGGCCCCAGGACGTCGAGCCCGAGCAGCCCGAACGCGAGCACCGACACGAGCGTCGCCTGCACGACCGCGACGAGCGCGAACGCGATCCCGTAGCCCGCGAGCACGTCGAGCTTCGCGAGCGGCAGCGTCATCAGCCGCTCGAGCGTCCCGGTCGTCCGCTCGCGCAGCATCGTGATCGAGGTGACGAGGAACATCGTGATGAACGGGAACATGCCGAGCAGCGGTGTCCCGACCTCCTGGAACACGGGCGAGTCGCGGCCGAAGAGCTGCTGCAGCAGGAACTCGAGCAGGCAGGGGACGCCGAGGATCAGGACGATCGTCCGCGGGTCGCGGCGCAGCTGGCGAAGGACGCGCGTCGCGACGGCGGACGTGACGCGTGTGCTCACGGCGCCGGCTCCACGAGGCGGAGGAACGCGGCGTCCATGTCGGCGACGCCGGTGCGGGCTCGCAGCTCGTCCGGCGTCGCCTGCGCGACCAGCCGCCCCTCGCGGAGCAGGAGCAGCTCGTCGCAGCGGTCGGCCTCGTCCATCACGTGACTCGACACGAGCAGCGTCGCGCCGCCGTCCGCGATCCGGTGGAAGAGCTCCCAGAGGTCCCGGCGCAGCACCGGATCGAGCCCGACCGTCGGCTCGTCGAGGACGAGCAGGTCGGGGCTCCCGAGAAGCGCGGTCGCAAGCGAGACGCGAGCGCGCTGGCCGCCGGAGAGGCGGTTGACGACGCGGTCGCGGAACTCCTCGAGCGAGACGTCGGCGAGGACGCGGTCGACCGCGGCGGCGGGCGCGTCGAGCACGCGCGCGAAGAAGCGGAGGTTCTCCGACACGGTGAGATCGCCGTAGACCGACGGCGCCTGCGTCATGTAGCCGACGCGCGCGCGGAGCGCGGACGAGCCTGCGGGGACGCCGAGCACCTCGACGGTTCCGCCTGCGACCCGCTGGACGCCGACGATCGCGCGGATCAACGTCGACTTGCCGCTGCCGCTCGGGCCGAGGAGGCCCGTGACGGATCCCGCGCCCACCTCGCAGCCGAGCCCCGGGATCACGACCGCGCCGCCGCGGACGACGTGGAGCCCGTCGATCCGGATCGCCGGTGCGGTCACGCCGGCTGCCACGTCGCGGCGACGAACGGTGTGCCGTCGAGCAGCCCGCGGAGCGTCGCGCGCGTCGCCTCGCCCAGCTCGAGCGCGTCGAGCCCGTCGGGCGCGAACCAGCCGACGTCCTGCGTCTCGTCGTCGTGCGCGTGCGGCTCGCCCTCGCGGATCTCGGCGTCGAAGACCGTGACGACCCACGCCGCGTTGTCGCCGTTCGCGTACGTCGTGTGATGCTCCGGCCCGCCGTAGACGCCGGCGATCCGGGTCGGCTCGACGACGATCCCCGCCTCCTCCCAGCACTCGCGCCGCGCCGCGTCGGCCGGCCGCTCGCCCGGGTCGACGACGCCGCCCGGGAGCATCCAGCGCCCCTCGACGTGGCGGACGAGGAGCACGCGCCCCTCGCCGTCGCGGATCAGGCACGCGACCGAGGGAAGGAACAGGAGCTCGGTCCCGACGAGCTCGCGCAGGCCGCGCACGTAGTCCGAGATCCCCATGGTCCGCGACCTTAACGGTGCCAGTCACCGTTACGACCAAGGACATGTCCGGACGACGAAGGAAAGCGGCCTTTTCGCGGCACTGGAGCCCGGCGCGAACCCCTGACGGTGACAGTCACCGTTAAGAAGCGACGCCCCGACCTCTAGGCTTCCGGGCCGTGGTCCCGCTGTTCACCGCCGGGCACGTCCACGAGGCCGTCCCGCCCGCGCGCGCGGTCGACGCGGTGCGCGACGCCTTCGTCGCGTACGCGCGCGGCGAGTGGACGATGCCGCCGAAGACGTACGTCGGCGCGTACCCGGCAGGAGACTTCCGTGCGATGCCGGCGCTCGGCGGCGGCCACGCGCTGCTGAAATGGGTGACGTCGTTCCCGGGCAACCCGGCGAAGGGTCTGCCGACGGTGATGGGCGTCGTGCTGCTCTCGTCGGCGGAGGACGGCCGGCTCGTCGCGATGCTCGACGCCGGCGCGGTCACCGCGATCCGCACCGGCGCTGCCGCCGTGCTCGCGGCCGAGACGCTCGGCCGCGCCGACGCGGAGACGGCGGCCGTCGTCGGCGCCGGCGTGAACGGCGAGGCCGCGGCGCGGACGTTCGCCGCGCGCGGCCGGGCGCCGCTCGTCTGGGACGTCGACGAGGCGCGCGCCGCCGCGGTCGCGGAGCGCGTCGGCGGCCGCGCAGTGTCCCGCGACGAGGCGCTCGCAGCGGATCTCCTCGTGACGGTGACGCCCGGCCGCGAGGTGCTGCTCGGCGAGGGCGCGCTCCGCACGGGTCAGCACGTCTCGCTCATGGGCGCCGACGGCCCCGGCAAGGCCGAGATCGCCGTCGCCGAGCTCGCGCGCGTCCGCGTCTTCTGCGACGACTGGGAGCAGGCGAGCCACGGCGGCGAGTGCGCAGCGGCCGTCGAGGCAGGCGTCCTCACGCGCGGCGACGTGACGGAGGTCGGCGCGGTCCTCACCGGCGCCGCCGAGGGCCGCCGCGGCCCTGACGACATGACCGCATTCGACTCGACGGGCCTCGCGCTCCAGGACCTCGCGGTCGCGCTCGTGGCGATCGACCGCGCCGGCGAGCTCGACCTGCCTAAGATCGACCTCTGATGGCGATCATCGGCGCGCACATGCTCGTCTACACGCCCGAGGCGG
>DATJOZ010000128.1:0-13762 GCA_035506655.1 Gaiellaceae bacterium | reverse complement strand
ATGCCCGACAACCTCGTGCACGGCTCCGACTCTCCGGAGTCGGCGGAGCGGGAGATCGCGCTGTGGTTCTCCGCCGATGAGCTCGCCTGACGACTCCGTCGCGCGCAACGTCGCGCAGTGGACGCGGACGAACGCGGAGTTCACGGACGGGAACGCGCTGCGGCAGTGGACGCAGAAGGAGATCGACTGGGGCGTGTTCCGCGTTCCCGAGTCGGAGGTCGGCGCGCTCGGCGACGTCGCCGGGCTCGACGTGGTCGAGCTCGGCTGCGGGACGGCGTACGTGTCGGCGTGGCTCGCGCGCCGCGGCGCGCGGCCGGTCGGCGTCGACCCGACCCCGGCGCAGCTCGCGACGGCGCGACGGATGATGGAAGAGACGGGGATCGAGTTCCCGCTCGTCGAGGCGCCCGGCGAGTCGGTGCCGCTGCCGGACGCGTCGTTCGACCTCGCCGTGTCGGAGTACGGCGCGTCGCTCTGGGCCGATCCGGCGAAATGGGTTCCGGAAGCGGCGCGGCTGCTGCGGCCCGGCGGGCGGCTCGTGTTCCTCACGAACTCGCTGCTCGTGTACCTCTGCGCGCCCGAGGTCGGCGTCGTCGGCGAGACGCTGCAGCGCGACCAGTTCGGCATGTACGCGATCGAGTGGCCCGACTCGGTGGGCGTCGAGTACCACCTGCCGCACGGCGAGTGGATCGCGCTGCTGCGGCGGTGCGGGTTCGAGGTCGAGGCGCTGCACGAGCTGCGCGCGCCCGCGGGCGCCGTCGATCCGGGCTACTACGACTTCGTGACGGTGGAGTGGGGCCGGCGGTGGCCGGCGGAGGAGATCTGGGTCGCGCGGAAGGCGGCAGCGGCGTGACCGCGGTCCCGCCGCTGCTCCTCGCGTCGTCGTCTCCGCAGCGGCGCGCGATCCTCGAGCAGCTCGGGCTTCCGTTCGACGTCGTCGCGCCGGACTACGTCGAGCACGATCCTCCGGACGCCGACGCGGAGCGGCTCGTGCGGCGTCACGCGCAGGGGAAGGCGCGGTCGGTGCTCGACGCGGCAGCGGGCCGGCCCGTCGTCGGCGTCGACACGACGGTCGTGCTGGCCGGACGGGTGTACGCGAAGGCGGCGGACGCGGACGAGGCCGCGCAGACGCTGCGCGGGCTCTCGGGGAAGACGCACGCGGTCGTGTCGGGCGTGTGCCTCGCGACGCCGGAGTGGGAGGTCGTCGAGGCGGCGGCGACGCGGGTCACGTTCCGCGAGCTCGCGGAGTCCGACGTCGCCGCGTACGTCGCGAGCGGCGAGTGGAAGGGCCGGGCGGGGGCGTACGCGATCCAGGGCCGGGGCGCGGCGCTCGTGGAGCGGGTCGAGGGCGACTATCTCAACGTCGTGGGCCTGCCGGTGTCGCTGCTCGTGCGGCTCCTCGCGGTGCACCTCCCGGGCGCGTACGGCTACGGCGCTGCGCCGCCGGCCGGCTAATCGTCCGGGGCGCGTCCCGGCGGGACGCGCCCCGGGGTCTGACCCCAGGAGGTGTCCCCGCGCGACGGGCGGCCGCGTCCCACCCCGGCGTCGACGAACGCCTCATACGCCTCGCGCGCTCGCTTCACCGTCCTCCCGAACCGGCGGAGCGTCCATCCCGCGTCGAGCCACGTCGGAGCTCGCACGCGCCCGAGCATCGCCGGCAGGCTGCTCCACCGCCAATGCACCGCCCGCTTCACGAGGCCCGCCCGCCTCGGGTTGAGGACGACGTACCGCCCCACCTCGAGGCTGTACTCGTCCGTGTCGACGACCTCCGAGTGGAACCGCCCCTGGAAGAGATGGCCCACCCAGCCATGCCGCACGTTGTACGCCTGCGCGTAGCGGCCGCTCAGTCGTTGCATCCCGCGCGACAGCGTCTCGTTCGGCACATCGAGGACGAGATGCACGTGATTCGTCATGAGGCAGTACGCGAGCACGCGCCACCCGAACCGCTCGCACACGTCCGCCAGGAGCCCGAGGTACCGCACCCGGTCGAAGTCGTCGTCGAAGATCCGCACGCGCCGGTTGCCGCGACACGTCACGTGGTAGATCCCGGCCGCCTGGATGCGCAGTGGACGCGCCACACGCCAACCGTACGTGCCGAATCCATACGACTTCCCGGCAAAAGACGAGAGCCGCGGGACGGATCCCGCGGCTCTCGCATCGGGGTGCCCAGATTCGAACTGGGGACCTCTCCGACCCGAACGGAGCGCGCTACCAGGCTGCGCCACACCCCGTCGTGCGGCCCATAGGGTAGCGTGACGCTCGCTCTGAAGGCGGTGCTCTTCGACGTCGACTTCACCCTCGCGCGTCCCGGGCCGGAGCTGGGCCCGGAGGGCTACGTCCGGGCGGGCGCGCGCCACGGCCTCGAGCTCGACGCGTCGCGGTACGACGACGCACGCGCCGCCGCCCTCGTCGCGCTCCAGCGCCACCCGGAGCTCGAGCACGACGACGAGATCTGGTTCGCGTTCAGCGAGCGGGTCATCCTCGGCATGGGCGGTGCCGCTCCGGCGGCGCGCACATGCGCCGTCGAGATCACGCGCGCGTGGGAGCGCCACGACAACTTCGAGCTCTACGACGACACGCTTCCCGTGCTGCGCACGCTCCGTGGCGCCGGGCTCAAGGTCGGGCTCGTCTCCAACTCGGCGCGCGACGTGGCGGCGTTCGCCGTCCACCACGCGCTCGAGATCGACGCGGGCCTCAGCTCGTTCCACCACGGCAAGTCGAAGCCGCACGAGTCGATCTTCCGCGCGGTGCTCGCGCTGCTCGACGTCGAGGCGCGCGACGCCGTGATGGTCGGCGACGCCGTCGAGGAGGATCTCGAAGGTGCGCGCGCGGCCGGGATGAGCGCGATCCTCCTCGACCGCTACGGCTACCACCCGGACGTCGAGCCGCGGATCCCGGACCTGTTCGCGCTACCCGCTGCGCTCGGCCTCTAGCTCCGCGCGCCAGCGCTCCGTGTGCTCGCCGAGCGAGGCCGCGCGTCCCGGGGCCGGCGTGCCGAGGTCGGCCGCCGCCTCGGCGAGCGTCGCGACGGGGCCGACGCACACGTCCTCGCCGTCGAACAGGTCGAGCCACGCGTCGAGCGGACGCGTCGAGAAGATCGACCCGAGCTCGGCCGCGAGCTCGTCCTGGCCCGGCGCGTACTGTGCCGCAGCGAGCTCGGGCCGTCCGACGAGCTCGCAGAGCCGCGCGAAGAACTTCGGCTCGAGCGCGCCGACGGTGAGGAAGCGCGCATCGGCCGTGGCGTACGTCCGGTAGCACGCGAGGCCGCCGGTCAGGATCTTCGGCACAGGATCGCCGGCGAGCCGGTGTGCCGCGAGCCGGTGCGTCCCGTGCGTCATCGAGACGACGATCTCCGCGCCGTGGCCGGTCCGCTCGCGTGCGAGCAGCGCGGCGAGTACCTCCGTCACCGCGCCGAGCGCGCCGGCGGCGAGGTCCGCGACCTGCACCGGCGGCCACGCCGGCGCGACGTCGTGGAGGACGCCCGCCCAGCCCTGGTAGTTGAGGTCGTGGCCGGCGCGCTGCTCGTGCCGGCCGCCGGCGCCGAAGCCGGTGATCGAGCAGTACACGGCCGTTGCGGGCACGTCCTGGGGTCTGACCCCGAGACGTGTCCGTACCCCGGGCCGCCACGTCTCGAGCACGACGTCGGCCCGCCCCAGCAGCGCCCGAAGAAACGCCGCCTCCGCCGGCAGCTCGCACGCGACCGACTCCTTCCCCGCGTTCAGCGCGTCGAACCAGCCCGGCGCGCTCTCGCGCATCGGATCGCCGCCCGGCTGCTCCACCCGCACGACGCGCGCGCCGAGCCGCAGCAGCTCCGTCGACGCGAACGCGCCGGGGAGATACCGGCTCAGGTCGACGACGAGCATCCCCTCGAGCGGCTGCACGGTCCGCGACGCTAGCAACTACCCTTCGTCCGCCTTGGGCGAGCGCGCGACGGCAACGGAGGAGAAACGGCGCCTGATCCTCGACGCCGCCGTCCGGGTTTTCGCGCGCAAGGGCTACCACGCGAGCCGCGTCGGCGACATCGCGGAGGAGGCCGGCGTCGCGCACGGCCTGCTCTACCACTACTTCGACTCGAAGGACGAGGTGCTGGAGGCCGCGTTCCGCGAGAACTGGAGCGTCCTCCTCGAGCGGATCCAGGCGGTCGAGGAGTCGGGCGAGTCCGCGCGCGAGCAGCTCCGCCACGTCGCCGCGATCCTCCTCCGCACGTGGCTGCACCAGCCGGACGTCGTGCGCGTCGTCGTTCGCGAGATCGCGCGGAGCCCGGAGGTGCAGCAGCGGATCGGCGAGCTCGTGAAGCCGATCGAGGCGATCCGCCGCATCGTCGAGCGCGGCCGGGCGACGGGCGAGTTCCGCGCCGACCTCGACCCGGCGCTCGCCGCGACGATCTTCTACGGCGGGATCGACGAGATCCTCACGTCGTGGGTGCTCGGCCAGGCTGCCGGCACGCCCGACGACGTCGCCGCCGCCGAGCGGACGCTGATGGACGTCGTGTCCGTCGGCTTCGCCGGGCGCTAGCCGAGCAGCTCGGCGAACCGCGCGACGCCGACGTTCCCGCCCGAGATCACGACGCCGACGTGCGGGCCGACCGCGACGCGCCCGGCGAGCAGCGCCGCGACGCCGACGGCGCCGCTCGGCTCGGTGACGAGCTTCAGCCGGTCGAAGAGGAACGCCATCGCGTCGAGGATCTCCGTGTCCGACACCGTGACGATCTCGTCGACGCGCTCGCGGTTCACCTCGAAGGTCAGCTCGCCCGGCACCGCGGCCTGGAGCCCGTCCGCGATCGTCTTCGGCACCTCGAGCCGGACACGCTCGCCGGCCGCGAGCGAGCGCCGCGTGTCGTCGCCCGCCTCGGGCTCGACGCCGACGACGCGGATCGACGGCCGCCGTGCCTTCGCCGCGGTCGCGCAGCCCGCGATCAGCCCGCCGCCGCCGACCGGGACGACGAGCACGTCGAGCTCGGGCGCCTCGTCGAGCAGCTCGAGCGCCGTCGTTCCCTGTCCGGCCATGACGAGCGGGTCGTCGTACGGGCGGACGAGCTCGAGCCCGCGGTCGCGCGCGAGCTGCGCGCCGAGCGCGTCGCGGTCCTCGCTCCAGCGGTCGTACGTGACGATCTCCGCGCCGTAGCCGCGCGTCGCGTCGACCTTCGCCGGCGGCGCGTCCGCCGGCATGAGGATCGTCGCGCGCGTGCCGACGAGCCGCGACGCGATCGCGACCGCCTGCGCATGGTTCCCGGACGAGAACGCGACGACACCGCGCCGCAGCGACTCCTCGGAGAGCGACGAGATCTTGTTGTACGCGCCGCGGAACTTGAACGCGCCGCCACGCTGGAACGACTCCGCCTTCAGATGCACCTCGGCGCCGACGCGCTCGTCGAGCGTGCGCGACGTGACGACCGGCGTGCGGTTCGCGACGCCGTCGAGGCGGCGCGCCGCCGCCTCGACGTCCGCGAGCTCGATCACCGGCACGGATCCGACTTCGCGCGCAAGAGGCCGAAGCCCCAGAGCCGGCCGTTGCGGATGTAGTACGCCGTGCGCGCGCCGCGCGCGTCGCTGACGAGCGCGGAGTAGCCGGCGCACGCGACCGGCAGGAGCGTCCCGAGCTGCGCGGTCACCTGGCTCTGCGTCGTGCCGAGCACGAGGCCTCCCGGCGTCCTCCACCCGTGCGGCTGCCACAGCGTGTAGACGGCCGAGACGCGGCCGCCGACGAGCTCGACGCCGAGCCCGTGCTGGTCGAACCGGCGGTACGTGAAGTACCACGTCGGAAGCAGGCAGCCGCGGCAGACGCCGTGCGCGCCGAGCGCCGCGCGCACCTGCGCCGCCGGCTCGCCGAGCCGCACGCCGCCGAGCGAGGTCGCCGGGACGAGGACGCCGGGCCGCGGCAGCGCCGCCGCCGCACCGGCGGCGAGCACGAGTACGGCGACCGCCGCACAGAGGAGTGCGGTTCTCACGGACCGCAGTATGCCGCCGACGGGATCCGGGGATTCCGTGACGCCGCGTCCGTGTCGCCGTCCTAGCATTCCTCGTTCGACCATTGAGGAGTGGTGATCATGATTGTTCACCGGCCTTGGGTCGTGCGCGCCCCGGCATTGCTGGCGGTCGCTGCCGCAGTTGTCCTTGTCATTCCGGCAGGCACGGCGGCGACGGACCAACCGGGGTGCCCGGCTCCAGATCCGATCTCCATCTCCGCGGCCGAGTGCGAGTCGACGACGCCTGTCGTCCCCTCGCTCGACCCGGAGTGGAGCGCAAACTTCACGCCGCCCCCGATGCCGCGGGTGACCGCGCGCGCCGCAGCGGCGTGCCGTCCACTCGACGCCGTCTTCTACACCGAGAGCGACTGGATCCGGGTCGCGCAGAAGCTCCGCGCGAACCCGTCGCCGTGCGCCGAGTACTACGTGTCCATCCCGTCGCTCGCGGCGGACCACTCGAAGCCCAGGCCCGGTCAGGCGGCGACGATTCGCGCGCTCGGCCCGCAGATGCACGCGATCGCGGAAGCCAACGTCGCCGGCTGGACGACGTGGGTGAACGCGGGGAACGGCACCTGGTACGACGCTGGGGTCGAGTTCCGCAACCGGATGATCGCCGCCGGCTACGACGTGAACGCAGGCGACATCTGGGGGCTCAACGAGCTCAGCTCGGCGGTCCGGCAGGGAACCGGCAAGGCCCGCGCGAACATGCGCGACTTCATGCGCGGCCTCGCGACCGCAGGCGGGAACGGGCCGTTCGTCCAAGGCGTCGTCTGGACCGCCGGAATGGGCCAGTCGGCGGCCTACCTTGCGGTGTACCGGCAGAACCTCGAGGCGTGGCTCCAGGATGCGGGCTTCTGGAGCGACGTGAGCCAGTACGTCCGGTTCTGGTCGCAGGAGGTGTTCGGCGACATGCGCACCTGGGCCGTCCCGGGCACCGACAACGCGACGCGGCGCGATCGCCTCGTCGACTACATCGAGCACGTGAGCATCGTGTCGCAGGTCGCGCCGGCCGCGAACGCCGACATGACGGCGACGCTCGAGGGGACGGACGCGCCGCTCGCCAACGCATCCTGGGCGTGGAAGTCCGCCTTCGGCTACACGCTGGCGCCGATCGACCAGATGAAGGCGTACGTGTCGTCGCAGGTGTACGCCTTGCGCAACTACCAGGGCCGGGCGCCGTGGCGGAGCGCCGACGCGTTCGGCTTCTCCTGGTCGCCGCAGAATCTCGCCGAGCTCGGCCTGACGGGCCCGCAGTTCACCGCGCAGTCGGCCGAGTTGCTCGACCGGATCGCCGCCGCGATCCACGACAGCGACACGACGACCGAGGATCCGGGGTCGGCGGCGTGCGGAGCCGACGGGAGCCTCTGCGCGACCGACATCGCCGGGGCGGCGTTCAACCTCGGCTGGCAGGTGTTCGGCGCGTGGATCCCGTCGGTCTCCGACCTGGCGGTGTCGACGGCGGAGGACACGCCGCTCGCGATCCCGCTCACGTCGACCGGCATCGGCACGCTGACCTACACGATCGTCACACCGCCGCAACACGGGACGCTCACCGCGGACGCCACCGGCACGCAGCAGACGTACGCGCCGGCGCAGGACTACAACGGCGCCGACTCGTTCACGTACACGGTGTTCGACGGGCTCGTGACGTCGAACGTCGCGACCGTGCAGATCGCGGTCACGCCCGTGAACGACGCGCCGACGGTCGCGCTCGACGCGGTCGCTCCGGTTGCCGAGGGCTCGCCCGCGACGCTGACGGCCCACGGCGCCGACGTCGACGGCGATGCCCTCACGTACACGTGGACGACCGACGTCGGCACGCTCACGCCGAGCGGCTCGTCCGCGACTCTCGTCGCCGACGACGGGCCGGCCACGGCGCACGTGACCGTGACGGCCGACGACGCCAACGGCGGCACCGCGACGGCGACGGCCGACGTCGGGATCCAGAACGCCCCGCCGACCGTGAATGCCGGCGCGGATCTCGACGCGACGTGGGGCGTGCCGGTCAGTCTCGGCGGAGTCGCCACCGACCCGAGCGCTGCGGATACGAACGCCGGATTCACGGCGAGCTGGGACTTCGGGGACGGCTCGTCCGCAACCGGGCTCGTCGTGTCCCACGTCTACGCCGACCCGGGCACGTTCACCGCGACGCTGACCGCGAAGGACAAGGACGACGGGGTCGGCATGGACACGGCGACCGTGACGGTCGGCCCCCGGCCGGCGACGATCGCATACTCCGGCCCGGCCGGGCTCGAGGGATCCTCGGCACATGTCGCCGCGACGCTCGTCGACGCGCTCGATCCGGCGTCGGCGCGGCTCGCCGGCCACGCGCTGACGATCGCGCTCGGCACGAGCTCGTGCACGGCGACGACGGACGCGACCGGCGTCGCGCGCTGCACGATCGACGCGTCGTCGGCTCCGCTCGGGCCGTCGAGCGCGACCGTGTCGTTCGCGGGCGACGCGCTCTACGGCGCAGCCGGGCCCGCGAGCGCACCGGTCGTGCTCTACGCGCTGCCGGCGGGCGGGACGTTCGTCGTGGGCGACCTCGTGGCCGCGCACGACGTCGTCTTCTGGAGCCCGCTCTGGTGGCTCATGAACCCGACGAGCAGCGGCTTCGCGCCGCCGAGCTTCTTCGGGTTCGCGTCGACGACGGCGCCGGCGTGCGGCACGAGCTGGACGGCGTCGCCGCTGTTCGACCACGTCGCGAAGAAGGTCCCGGCGTGGACTGCCGTGATCGTCACGAGCAAGGTGACGCGCAGCGGCTCGACGATCCACGGCAACACCGCGCGGATCGTCGTCGTGCACACCGGCGGCTTCCACCCGCTCATCGCGGGCTGGGGGACCGTCGTCGCGACTGCCTGCTGAGTCGCGACACCGCGGAGGGCCGCCCAGCGCGGCCCTCCGCGTATACGCTCGCCGTCATGCCGCTCTGGGACGCGCTGGCCTCGCTCCCCGTCACCGTCGACGGGATGTCGCTCGAGCGGCGCGAGCTCGCGACCGCGAGCGGCTGGACGCGCGTGACGACGACGGTGCTCCTCCACGGCGGCGGCGCGACCGGGCAGGGCGAGGACGTGACGTACACCGCGCCGGATCACGACCACATGCCGTCCGAGCTTCCGGTCGACGGCGAGTGGACGCTCGCCGAGCTCTCCGCGCGGCTCGACGGGCTCGAGCTCTGGCACGGCGACCCGGAGGCGCACGGGTCGCGGGATCACCGCCGCTGGGCGTTCGACAGCGCGGCGCTCGACCTTGCGCTGCGCCAGGGCGGCCGTTCGCTCGGCGACGTGCTCGGCCGCGCGTACCGGCCGGTGCGGTTCGTCGTCTCGACGCGCGCGGACATCGACCCGTGGCTCGCCGAGTACCCGGCGATGGAGTTCAAGCTCGACGTCGAATCCGACTGGGACCGTCCGCTGATGGAGCGGCTCGCCGCGCTCGACCGCGTCCGTGTGCTCGACCTGAAGGCGTACTACCGCGGCACGAGCGTCGACCTCGATCCCGACCCGGAGCAGTACCGCGCCGTCGTCGAGATCTTCCCCGACGTCGTGATCGAGGACGCGTGGCTCGGCGACGGCTTCCTCGAGTCGCTCGACGGGGCGCGCGACCGCCTGAGCTTCGACGCGCCGGTGCACTCGCTCGCGGACCTCGACGCGCTTCCGCTCGCACCGAGGTGGCTCAACATCAAGCCGTCGCGGTTCGGCACGGTGCGCGGCCTCCTCGAGTGCATCGAGGCGTGCGAGGCGCGCGGGATCGCGATGTACGGCGGCGGCCAGTACGAGCTCGGCCCCGGCCGTCCGCAGGTCCAGCGGCTCGCGAGCCTCTTCTACGCGGACGGCCCGAACGACGTCGCGCCGTCCGTCTACAACGAGGGCGGCGCGCGGCCCGGCCTGCCGACGAGCCCGCTGCCGGCGCCGGCGGGGCTGGGGCTGTGAACGTCAACCTCTTCGACGAGATCTGGGACGAGCGCGAGGACGACGAGCGCGTCCCGAGCTCGCGCACGCTCGGGCCGTCGCTCGGCGCGACGAAGTGGGGCGGGTCGATCTATCTCGTCGAGCCGGGGAAGACGATGTGGCCGTACCACTGGCACGTCGGCGAGGAGGAGTGGGCGCTGGTGATCTCCGGCACGCCGACGCTGCGGACGCCGGACGGCGAGCGTGTCCTCCGCCCGTGGGACGTCGCGGTGTTCCGCCGCGGGCCGGACGGCGCGCACCAGTTCCGCAACGACTCGGACGAGCCCGCGCGCGTGCTGATGCTCTCGACGATCAGCGACCCGGAGATCTGCGTCTATCCCGACAGCGGCAAGATCGGCGCATCCGGCGGCTGGACGCACGGCGACGGGCTCAGCGTCCGGCTGCGCAACCGGCCCGAGGCGAACCTCGAGTACTACGACGGCGAGCCATGAGCGTAGGCTCGACGGAGCTCATCAGGGAGCGGAGGTGCCGGCTCCGCCGGCGCCGGGAGCGGGGATGAGCGAGGTGTTCAACCTCCGCGACGGCGACGTGGCCGAGGAGTTCGACCGGCCCGGGTACTCGCACCGCCGCGCGCGCGTCGGCCGCGATCTCGGCGGCGAGCTGCTCGGCGCGACGCTGTACGAGACGCCGCCCGGCGAGAAGCTCTGGCCGTATCACTGGGAGCTCGGCTGCGAGGAGTTCCTCGTCGTCGTCGACGGCACGCCGACCGTGCGGACGCCGGAGGGCGAGCGCGAGCTGCGGCCGGGCGACGTCGTGCACTTCCCGGAGGGCCTGCCTGGCGCGCATCAGCTCGTCAACCGCTCGGACGCGCCGTTCCGTGTGCTGATCGGGTCGACGAAGCCCGCGGTCGCGGTCGCCGGCTATCCCGACAGCGGGAAGCTGTACGTCACCGCGCCGATCTTCGACGTCGACCGCGTCGTGCGCGACGACGCCGTCGACTACTGGGACGGCGAGTAGTCCGCTCGGGACACGGCCCGGGGTCTGACCCCGGGACCTGTCTCGCGCGTCAGTGGCGGAACGGCAGCTCCTTGAAGTACGCCCGCTCCGGCTCGATCCAGTAGACCGTCCCGCTCCGCATCGGGAACGGCTCGCCGGTGTAGTAGCGCGAGATCCGGTCGATGATCTCGAGCGCCGCGTCGCCCTCGACCGTCTCGACGACCCGGCCGCGGATCTGCGCGTTCCGGTACGGGTTCGACGAGTCCACGACCGACAGTGCGACGCGCGGGTCGCGCGCGAGGTTCCGCCCCTTCCGCGACGTCGACTGCGTGAAGAACGCGATCCGCCCGTCCTCGCACGTCGCCCAGATCGGGATCGAGTGCGGCGAGCCGTCCGGCAGCACCGTCGCGAGGTGGACGAAGTTCCGCCCTTCGGTGAAGAGCGCGACGATTCGCGGGTCTAGCGGAATGCGTTCTCCCCGGTGAGCGCGTTTCCGACGACGAGCGTGTGCACCTCGTGCGTCCCCTCGTACGTGAGCACCGACTCGAGATTGTTCATGTGCCGGATCACCGGGTACTCGAGCGTGACGCCGTTCGCGCCGAGGATCGTGCGCGCCGAGCGCGCGATCTCGAGCGCGCCGCGCACGTTCCCCATCTTCCCGAGCGACACGTGCTCGGGCCGCAGCGTCCCCTCGTCCTTCATCCGCCCGAGGTGGAGCGCGACGAGCGTGCCGCGATTGAGCTCGAGCGCCATCTCGGCGAGCTTCTGCTGCGTCAGCTGGTAGCCCGCGACCGGCTTCTCGAAGACGATCCGCTCCTTCGCGTAGTCGAGCGCCGCCTCGAAGCACGCGCGCCCCGCGCCGACCGCGCCCCACACGATCCCGTAGCGCGCCTCGTTCAGGCAGGAGAGCGGCCCGCGCAGCGACGCGATCTCCGGGAAGCGGTTCTCCTCCGGCACGCGCACGTCGCGCAGCACGAGCTCCGACGTGATCGACGCACGCAGCGACAGCTTGTGGTGCATCTCCGGCGCGCTGAAGCCGGGCATGTCCTTCTCGACGAGGAACCCGTTGATCGAGCCGTCGTCGGCGCGCGCCCAGACGACCGCGACGTCGGCGATCGTCCCGTTCGTGATCCACATCTTCGTCCCGTTGAGGACCCAGTCGGCGCCGTCGCGGCGCGCGTGCGTCCGCATCGAGCCGGGGTCCGAGCCGGCGTCCGGCTCGGTGAGCCCGAAGCAGCCGATCGCCTCGCCCGCGTGCATCGGCGGCAGCCACCGCTGCTTCTGCTCCTCCGAGCCCCAGCGCCAGATCGCGAACATCGCGAGCGAGCCCTGCACCGACACGAAGCTCCGCAGGCCCGAGTCGCCCGCCTCGAGCTCGAGGCACGTCAGCCCGTACGAGACCGCGCTCGCGCCCGGAAGCCCGTAGCCCTCGAGGTGCATCCCGAAGAGGCCGAGCGCGCCGATCTCCTGCGCGAGCTCGCGGGGGAGGATCCCCTCCTCGAACCACGTGCCGACCTCGGGGAGGATCCGCTCCCGGACGAACTGCCGGACGGTGTCCCGGATCGCGCGCTCCTCGTCGTCGAGAAGGGCGTCGATCGCGAGGAAATCGCGGGGGTCGAGGGCGGTCGGCTTCGCGGTCGTGGCCACGTCTCGCATCGTAGAGTACAATCATTGACTGACTGTTCAATCGACGCTGAGGACGGAGACGATGTCGACGATCGAGAGCGGTGCGGCGACCGGCGTGTCGTTCGCCCTGACCGACGAGCAGAAGGCCCTGCGGGAGCTGGCACGGGACTTCGCCGCGAAGGAGATCCGGCCGAAGGAGGCCGCCTACGACGAGGCGATGCACCACCCGGACGACGTGATCGCGAAGGCGCACGACGTCGGGCTGATGAACCTCCACATCCCTGAGGAGTACGGCGGCCCGGGGCTCTCGGCGTTCGAGGGGATGCTCGTCGGCGAGGAGCTCTACTGGGGCTGCTCCGGCATCGGCACCTCGATCACGGCGAACGGCCTCGGCTCCGGCCCGGTGATCGCGTTCGGCAGCGACGAGCAGAAGGCGACGTGGCTGCCGCCGCTGATCGAGTCGCCGATCCTCGCGTCGTTCGGCCTCTCCGAGCCGGGTGCCGGCTCCGACGTCGCGTCGCTCTCGACGACGGCGGTCCGCGAGGGGGACGAGTACGTCCTCAACGGCTCGAAGACGTTCATCACGAACGCCGGCTACGCGGCGTGGACGGTCGTGTTCGCGAAGACCGACCCGAAGGCGGGCCACCGCGGCATGTCCGCGTTCATCGTCCCGATGGACACGCCCGGCGTCACGATCGAGAAGCACCTCGACAAGATGGGGCAGCGCGCGACGGACACGTCCGCGTTCGCGCTCCAGGACGTCCGCGTGCCGGTCGAGAACCGGATCGGCGAGGACGGCGACGGCTTCAAGATCGCGATGGCGACGCTCGACTTCACGCGGCCCGGCACGGCGATCGGCGCGGTCGGCGTTGCACAGGCGGCGTACGAGCACGCCGTCGACTACGCGAAGCAGCGCGTCACGTTCGACGTGCCGATCGCGATGCACCAGGGCGTCAACTTCATGATCGCCGACATGGCGACGGAGATCGAGGCCGCGCGCCTGCTCACGTGGCAGGCGGCGTGGATGCTCGACAACGGCTACGGCCGCAAGGCGACGCTGTACTCGTCCTTCGCGAAGCGGTTCGCCGCCGACACGGCGATGAAGGTCGCGACGGACGCGGTGCAGGTGTTCGGCGGCTACGGCTACATCAAGGAGTACCCGGTCGAGAAGCTCATGCGCGACGCGAAGCTGTTCCAGATCTACGAGGGCACCTCGCAGATCCAGCGGCTCGTGATCGCGAAGGAGATCTTCCTGCCGAAGGACTAGGCT
>DATJOZ010000127.1:0-51230 GCA_035506655.1 Gaiellaceae bacterium | reverse complement strand
GCGGCTAGCTGACGCGGTACGCCATGAGGATCGCGTCGACGTCCTCGCCGGCCCGGCGGTAGTGCGCCTTGCGGTAGCCCTCGCGCTCGAAGCCGAACGTCTCGTACAGCGTGATCGCCGGCTCGTTCCACGGGAAGACGTGGAGCTCGAGCTTGCGGATCCCGGCGGCGCGCGCCCAGTCGACCGCGGCCTCGAGGAGCGCGCGACCGACGCCCTGGCGGCGCGCGTCCTTCGCGACCATCAGGCCGAGGTCGGCGACGTGCGAGCTCGCGGGATGCGTGTCCCGCGCGACGGAGAGGCGCCCGATCATCGCGCCGTCGCCGGCGCGCTCCGCGACGAACACCGCTGCGTGCGGGTACCGGCGCAGCGCCTTGAGGTACCGGCGCTCGTCGCCGACGCTCCGCCACTCGCCGTCGGCCGAGATGAGCCAGGCCTCGGGCTCGCCGCTCACCGCCTCCGCGAGCCGCGTCAGCCCCTCCGCGTCGCCCGGGTCCGCGGCTCGCACGACGAACCCATCGCTCACTCGACCACCACGCCCGCGCCGCCGCGGCGTGGGTCGCCCGCGGCGGCGAGCGTCCCGTCGGCGCGCACCTCGACCGCGCTCACGCCGCCGAAGAAGAGGTTGTGCCGCCGGAAGCGCACGACCTCGCGGCCGGTCGCCTCGATCGTGTCCGCCGCGGCCGCGTCCTCGCAGTAGACGACACCGCCCTCCGCGTGAACACGCGGCGCGTCGACCGCGTCCTCGACGCCCATCCCTCTCCCGACGACGTTCGCGACGACCTGGAGGATCGCGCCGCGGAGCCGCGCCGAGCCGGCCGAGCCGACGACGAGCCGCGTCCGCCCGTCGCGCAGCACGACCGACGGCGCCATCATCGACGTGAGCCGCTCGCCGGGCTGCGCGTCGCCCGCGAGGTCGGCCTCGCCGAGCATGTTGTTGAGGTGGATGCCGGTGCCGGGGACGACGACGCCGCTCCCGGAGCCGAGCGACGCCGAGAGCGACGCCGCCGCGCCGTCCGCGTCGACGACGGAGATGTGCGTCGTCCCGGAGAGGAGGCCGCCGCCGCGCGCCGCCTCCTGCGCCTCCATCGCCTCGACGACGGCGACCGGGCCCGGGTCGCGGTCGCCGAGCGCGTCGAGGCCGAGCGCGATGAGGGCGCCGCCGGACGACGGCGGCGGGTTCGTGCGGAGCTCGTGGCCGCGGTACGCCGACGCGTGCGGCTCGCGCTCGACGACGCGGTAGCCGTCGAGGTCCTCGAGCCTCAGCCCGCCGCCGCCCGCCCGGACGTGGTCGACGATCCGGCGCGCGAGGTCGCCGCGGTAGAGGACGTCCGCGCCCTCCGCCGCGATCCGCTCGAGCGTCGAGGCGAAGTCCGGGAGGACGACGCGCTCGCCGGCGCGGAGCGGCCCGCCGTCGCCGCCGCGGTACATCGCGTCGCCCTCCGGCGAGTGGCGGAGCAGGCCGTCGAGGATCCGGTGGAGGTAGCCCTGCGGCGGGCTCAGCTCGAAGCCGTCGCGCGCGAGCCGGGCCGCCGGCGCGACGAGGTCGGCCCACGGCAGCGACCCGAAGCTCCGGTGCGCCGTCTCGAGACCGAGCGCGACCCCGGGGACGGCGACCGCCGCCGGGCCGGTCTGGAAGACCTGCTGGGTGTCCCCGTCGAAGTCGATCTCGAGCCGGAGCAGGTCGCCGCCGCCCGACGATTCACAGGGAACCGTAACGAAAAAGTCAAAAAGCCTTGATCTCCCGTCCGTATCGTGGACGAGCATGAAGCCGCCCCCGCCGGGGCCGGTCAGCGGGCTCTCGCAGACCCAGGACACGCAGGCCGCCGCGACGCACGCGTCGACGGCGTTTCCGCCTGCCTCGAGCACGCAGGCCCCGGCCTCCGCCGTGAGCGGGTGCCCCGCTGCGACCGCGCCGCGCATTTGCGGGAGGTTAATGCGCGCGCAACACCAACCGCTCAGGACGCACGACGTCTCAGCCGATACGAGGACAGTGGGTACGTCTGTGCAGGAGATCATCGATCGCGCCGGTAGGCGGGGTCTCGCGGCCGCCGGCGGTCTGCTCGTCGTGCTCGCTGTCCTCGTGGCGACGCCCCAGCTGCTCGGCTCGCGGGTCGACGCGGCGGTCGGGTCGCTCGGCAGCGCGAGCCCGACGTGGCTCTGGCTCGCGGGCGCGGGCTTCCTCGTCTCGGTTCTCGGCGCCGCCGGCTCCTGGCTCTCGGCGATCCGGCTCTGCGGCGGGCGGCTCTCGCTCATGGACGCGTGCGCGCGCTACGGCGTCGGCTCGCTCGTGAACACGCTCGTCCCGGCGCGGGCCGGCGACGCCGTGCGGATCGCGCTCTTCTCGCGCGTGCTGCCGAACCGCGAGCGGCTCTGGACGACCGGCGGCGCGTTCGCGGCGCTCGGCGCCGCGCGGGCGGTCGTGCTCGCCGGGCTCGTGATCGCGGGCTCGGCCTCCGGCGCGCTCCCGCTCTGGCCCGTCCTCGCGCTCGTCGGGATTGCGCTCGTCGCCGTCGCGCTCGCGGTGCGCGGCCGCCGGCGCGGCCCGGCCGGCCGGCTCTCGCACCTCCTCGACGCGTTCCGCGCGCTCGGCCGCGAGCCGCGCGCCGCGCTCCGCCTCGTCGCCTGGATCGCGCTTTCAACCGCCGGGCGCCTCGCCGCCGCAACCGCGGTCGGTGCGGCGCTCGGCATCGGCCATCCGCTCGCGGCCGCACTCGTCATCGTCCCGGCCGTCGACGTCGCCGGGTCGCTGCCGCTGACGCCCGCGAACGTCGGCGTGACGAGCGGCGCCGTCGCGATGGCATTCCAGGCGCACGGCGTCTCGTTCACGCGGGGTCTCGCCGCCGGCATCGCGTTCCACGCCGTCGAGACCGCCGTCGGGATCCTCTTCGGGCTCGCGAGCGCGCTCTGGCTCGCGCCGTTCGCCTCGCCCGGCGTCCGCCGCGTCGCCCTCGTCGGCGCCGCCGCGAGCGCCTGCCTCGCCGTCGCCGGCGCCTTCAGCGCGACGGTGCTGGTGCCGCTCGTCTAGCGGCGCGGAGTTACTCTCCAGTCGTGGCCCACCGGCACCCGCTTGCGCGCGAGGCGCTGCTCTGCGCGGCCGCGGCGGCGTCGATCGCGGCGGTTCTCGCGTGGCTCGGCCCGCCCGGAACCGACCTCGCGGCGCACGCGTACCAGCGGACGCTCTTCCTCGAGCACGGCTTCGTCCTCTGGAACAACTTCTGGTACGCAGGCCGCTACAGCTTCGTCACCTACAGCCTCGTCTACTACCCGCTCGCCGCGCTCTTCGGGATCCGGCTGCTCGCCGTCGCGACGATCGCGCTCGCCGCGCTCGCGTTCGCGGTCGTCGTGTGGCGCGAGTGGGGACCGACGACACGCTGGTCGAGCCGGAGCTTCGCCATCGTCTGGGCCGGGATCGTCCTCTCGGCGGCGTTCCCGTTCGCGCTCGGGATCGCGTTCGCGCTCCTCGCGATCTGGGTGCTGCAGGCCGGCAGGCGCTGGCGCTTCGCCGCGCTCGCGGTGCTGACGCTCGCGGCGAGCCCGCTCGCGTTCCTGCTCCTCGTCGTCGTCCTCGCGGCGATCGTCCTCGCGCGCCGCGCGCCGGTGCGGGAGAACTGGCTGCCGATCGTCGCCGTCGCGCTCGTGAGCGCGGCGGAGCTCGTCCTGTGGCGCCTCTTCCCCGCCGGCGGCCGCTACCCGTTCTCGCTCGCGGAGGCCGCGGCGGGCGCCGTCTTCTGCGGGCTCGGCCTCGCGTGCACGTGGCGGCTCGAGAGCGCGCGCGTCCTGCGCTGGGTCTTCGCGATCTACCTCGCCGTCGGCACGGCCGCGTACCTCGTGCCGTCGGCGGTCGGGGAGAACATCGCGCGCCTTCGCTACCTCGCGATCCCGCTCGCGATCCTCGTCATGTCGCTGCGCCACTGGAAGCCGCTCGTGCCGGTGCTCGCCGTGCTCGCGCTCGCCGTGTCGTGGAACCTCACGCCGCTCGCGTCGAGCTACGTCAACGGGCAGGCCGACGTGACGGCCACCGCGAAGGCGTGGACCGCCGCGATCCACTTCCTCCACTACCGGCTCGGCGAGAACTACCGCGTCGAGGCGGTCGACACGCGCGGCCACTGGCCCGCCGTCTACCTCGCCGACGCCGGGATCCCGCTCGCGCGCGGCTGGTTCCGCCAGGACGACTTCCCGCAGAACCAGGTGCTCTACTCGAAGCTCGGCCCGGCGCAGTACCTCGCGTGGCTGCGCGGGCTCGGCGTCCGCTTCGTGATCCTGTCCGACGCGCCGCCGGACTACAGCTCGCGCGCCGAGGCCGCGCTCGTCGGGAGCGGCCGGGCCGGGCTCGTGCCCGTGCTCGCGACGCAGACCCTGACGATCTACGAGGTGCCGGGCGCGCAGCCGATCCTCACCGGGCCGGGCCACCCGCGCATCGAGTCGCTGACGGAGGCGCGGATGCGTCTCTCCGTGACGCAGGCCGGGCGCTACCGCGTCGCCGTGCGCTGGAGCCCGTACTGGCACGCATCGTCCGGGTGCCTCACGAAGGGGACGGACGGGATGCTGCGGCTCGTGACGTTCGGCGCGGCGAACGTGCGGCTCGTCTTCGGCGTGAACGCGGAGCGCGCGCTCGACGAGCTGACCGGGATCCAGCCGCGCTGCGCGGCACCGTGATCCGGTCCCTCGCGATCCTTTCGGCCGGCCTCGCAGTCGCCGCCGGTCCGGCGACGGCAGCGCAGGATCCCAATCTCGTCAAGGCGCAGGCCGTGGTCGCCGGCAGGTGCGCGAAGGGGACGAGCCCTCACGATTCGACGATGTGGATGTCGGGCTGGACGTTCAACGCGCTGCTCGGCGACTGCGGAGGCGGCGACGGGCACGACCAGCATGTCTGGTTCTTCGTCGGCGGCAGTCTCGTCGGCACGGACGCGCCGAGGTCGTCCGCGGAGATCATCGGCCTCTGGCGGAACGACAGGACGATGGCGTTCCTCTACGTCCTCTACCGTCCCCGCGACGCACTGTGCTGCGCAACGGGTGGCGGCGCGGTGGTCCGGTTTCGGTTGGACGGGAGACGCGTCGTTGCCCTCGACCCGCTGCCCCCGCGCGCGGCGAGCAGTGCCCGCCCGGGCAGATATCCCTAGGCGCGCCGCACGAGCTCGTCCAGCGACTTGCGGTTCGCGCGCGCCGACCACTCCTCGGCGGTGCGCCGCTCCGGGCTCCGCGGGCCGCTCGCCGGGTAGCCGAACGAGAGGATCGCCTTCACCTCGCCGCCGCAGATCGCCGCGGCGGCCTCCGCGTCGCGGATGCCGTTCGGGCACGAGACGACGCCCGCGTTCCACGCGGCGAGCATCATCTGCTGCGCGCAGCGGCCGACGTCGAAACCGCCCGCCTCGCCGACGATCGCGACGACGAGCGCCCCGGTCGCGACGTTCTCGGGCCGGTACACCGCGTCGGCGAGCTCGGCCCGCGCCGACTCGACGACGACGAACTCCCAGCGCTGCGTGTTCCGCGAGCTGCCGGAGAGCCGGCCCGCGTCGAGGATCAGCCGCTCGACCTCGGCCGGGATCGGCGTCGCCGCGTAGCGGCGCTCGTCCCGCTTGCTCGCGATGGCGAGGAACGCGTCCACGCCGGGATCCTGCCGGACCGCGGGCTAGTTGCGGAGGAAGGAGGGGACGTCGATGTCCCCGGAGCTGTCGGCGCGGAGCGGCGTCGGCGTGTACGAGCGCTGGTGGCGGCCGCCCTTGCCGATCCCGGTCGCGACGACGGTCACCCAGACCTGGCCCGTGAGCCGGTCGTCGACGGTCGCGCCGAAGATGATGTTCGTGTCGTCCGTCGCCGCGGCGCGGATCGCCTCGGCGGCCTCGTTCACCTCGATCAGCGTCATGTCGTCGCCGCCGGCGATCGAGAGGAGGATCCCGCTCGCGCCGGTGATCTCCTCGTCGATGAGCGGCGAGCGGAGCGCGCGGTCGGCCGCCTCCTTCGCGCGGTTCTCGCCGCCCGAGGAGAAGCCGATGCCCATCAGCGCCGTGTCCGAGTCGGACATGATCGTGCGGACGTCGGCGAAGTCGAGGTTGATCAGCCCCGGCATCGTGATCAGGTCGCAGATGCCCTGGACGCCCTGGCGGAGCACGTCGTCGGCGACCTTGAACGCGTCGAGCATCGACGTCGAGCGGTCGAGCACCTCGAGCAGCCGGTCGTTCGGGATCACGATCGTCGTGTCGCACGCGGCGCGCAGCGCGACGACGCCCTGCTCCGCCTGCGTCTTCCGCTTCGTGCCTTCGAACTTGAACGGCGTCGTGACGATGCCGACCGTCAGCGCGCCGAGGTCGCGCGCGATCTTCGCGACGACGGGCGCGGCGCCGGAGCCGGTGCCGCCGCCCTCGCCCGCGGCGACGAAGACCATGTCCGAGCCGCGGAGCGCGTGCTTCAGCTGGTCGTAGCCTTCCTCCGCGGCGGCGCGGCCGACCTCGGGGTCGGCGCCCGAGCCGAGGCCCTGCGTCAGCTCGCGGCCGATGTGGATCTTCACCGGCGCGTCGCTCATGTGGAGCGCCTGGATGTCGGTGTTGACGGCGATGAACTCGACCTGGCTGATGCCCGCGTCGATCATCCGGTTCACGGCGTTGATGCCGGCGCCGCCGACGCCGACGACCTTGATCACGGCGATGTACGCGCCGCTGTCCGCGCGCGGCGCGCGGTGCAGCCGGGCGGCGGGCTCGGGCAGCGACTCGACGTAGCGGGGGGCCGGCGCGGGCGCCGGCTCGCGCCACGCGGGCTCGGGCGCGCGCGGCGGCGCGGGCGGCGGGGCCGGCTGCGAGACGGGAGGCGGCGTCGGAGCGGCCGACGGCGGAGGCGGCGGCGCGGAGACGGGCGGAGGCGGCGGTGCGGGAGCGGGGACCGGCGGCGGCGCCGCGGCAACGGACTCCTCCCAGCTCGGGACGTGCTCGACCGTCCGCTCCTCGGGCTCGTCCGGCTCGCCCGGCGGCGCGGGCGGCGCGGCTCCCTCGGGCGGCTCGCCCTCGCCGCCCTCTGCCTGGCGCTGCGCGGCCTCGGTCGCCCGGAAGAGCTCCGCGAGCGGGCCCTCACGCATGCTGGCGCGCCGACGCGCCATCGAGCACCTCCTTGGCGAGATCGCGGTACATGCCCGCGGCCTCGCCGGACGGGTCGTACTTCAAGACCGACTGCCCCTTCACCGGGGCCTCGGCGTAGCGAACGGTCTTGCGGATCTTCGTGTTCAGCACGAGGTCGCCGAAGTTCTCCCGCAGGATCTCGACCGCCTCGCGCGAGTGGAGGAGCCGCTTGTCGAACATCGTCGGCAGGATGCCCTGGATCTCGACGATCGGGTTCAGGTTCTCGCGGATCATCGAGAGCGTGTTCTCCAGCTGGACGAGCCCGCGCAATGACAGATATTCGCACTGGACGGGAACGATGACACCGGTCGCGGCGACGAGCGCGTTGATCGTGAGGAGCCCGAGCGACGGCGGCGTGTCGATCATGACGAAGTCGTATTCCTCGCGGACGGGCAGCAGCGCCTTCTCGAGCGCGCGCTCGCGTCCGATCATCGAGGAGAGGGCGAGCTCGGCGCCCGCGAGGTCGATCGAGGAGACGGCGACGTCGATCTCGTGCGTCCGGACGATCTCCGTGATCGGGAGCTTGTGGACGAGGACGTCGAACATCGAGCGGTCGATCTCGTCCGGGTTCCAACCCTGGGACATCGTGAGGTTGCCCTGCGGGTCGAGGTCGATCGCGAGGACGCGGTTGCCGAGCTCGGCGAGCGCGACGCCGAGATTCAGCGTCGTCGTCGTCTTGGCGACGCCGCCCTTCTGATTCGCGAAGGCGATGACCCTGGCCAGAGTGGGACCTCTATTCGTCCTCGCCCGTGGCGAAGGGCGCGGAAGCAAACGCGTGAGCGCCATGACCGCTCACCTTTCGAATCAACGTAGCAGAGTCCTTCTCGACTACTGTCGGGGCCATGGACCGGAGATGGCGGGCGCTGATCATCGTCTGTGTCGCCATTTTCATGCTCCTGCTGGACATCACGGTCGTGAACGTCGCGCTGCCGGACATCCAGCGGCAGCTCCACGCCTCCTTCACCGACCTCCAGTGGGTCGTGGACGCCTACGCCCTGATGCTCGCGACCGTCACCCTCATCGCCGGGTCGCTCGCCGACCTCCTCGGGCGGAAGCGGGTCTTCATCACCGGAGTCGTCATCTTCACCACGGCATCGGCGATCTGCGGCGCCGCCTCGTCCCCCCTGATGCTGAACCTGTCCCGCGGCCTCCAGGGGATCGGCGGCGGGATCATGTTCGCCGTCTCCCTCGCGATCCTCTCGCAGGAGTTCCACGGGAAGGAGCGCGGGACGGCGTTCGGGATCTGGGGCGCGACGATCGGGCTCGCGGTCGCGATCGGCCCGCTCGTCGGCGGCGCGCTGACGACGTGGGCCGGCTGGGAGTGGATCTTCTACGTCAACGTCCCGATCGGGATCGCGCTGGTCGCCGGCTCGATCCGCGAGCTGCACGAGTCGCGCGACCCGGAGCACCGCGGCTACGACATCCCGGGGTTCGTCACGCTGTCGCTCGGGCTGCTCGCATTCGTGCTCGCGCTGCTGCGCGGGAACGACTGGCACTGGTCGAGCGGACGCATCGTCGGGCTGTTCGCGGCGGCGGCGGTGCTGCTCGCCGCGTTCGTCCTCGTCGAGTGGCGGCAGCGCAACCCGATGGTCGACCTCTCGCTCTTCCGCGTGCCGACCTTCGCCGGCGCGCAGATCGTCGCGTTCGCGATCTCGGCGGGGATGTTCGCGCAGCTCCTCTACCTCACGCTCTATCTCCAGAACGTCCTCGGCTACTCGCCGATCCAGGCCGGCGCGCGCTTCCTGCCGCTCTCGCTCCTCGCCTTCGTCATCTCGCCGGTCGCGGGACGCCTGTCGGTGCGGATCCCGGTGCGCATCCTCCTCGGCGGCGGGCTCGCGATCGTCGGGCTCGCGCTCGTGCTGATGCACGGCGTCACGCCGAGCTCGAGCTGGACGACGCTCCTCGCCGGACTCGTCGTCGGCGGGATCGGGATCGGGTTCGTCAACCCGCCGCTCGCGTCGACGGCGGTCGGCGTCGTGCCGCCGCCTCGTGCCGGGATGGCGTCCGGGATCAACTCGACGTTCCGGCAGATCGGAATCGCGACGGGGACCGCTGCGCTCGGCGCGATCCTCGAGAGCCGGGTGCGGAGCGAGCTCGCCGGGTCAGCCGCCGCGCCGTTCCTGAAGGCGGCGGCCGCGGGGCGGGTCCTGGTCGCGCCGCCGGCGCTGCAAGAGCAGGTGCGCGCGGCCTACATCTCCGGGCTGAACGAGGTGCTGCTCGTCGGCGCGATCGTGTGCTTCGTCGGCGCGGGGCTCGCGTTCGTGCTCGTGCGCCGGCGCGACTTCGTGCCGTTCAGACCTGCTGTGGAAGCGCCTGCCGCCGAGCAGGCGGCCTGAGCTTCAGCGCGAGGTGCCACGCGGCGACGAGCAGGATCACCGCGGCGCCGGTGACGATCACGAGCGCCTGAGCCGCGACGGAGAACGCGATCGCCTGCGTCGTGTGCACGCCGCTCGCGATGAGGATCGCGGCGCCGGCTCCGGCCTGCGTCGCCGCGCCCGCGGGCGCGATCGGCAGCGCCGCCGACGCGGCGGACGCGCAGAGGAACGCGAGCGCGAGCGGGAACGACCGGCTCATCGACAGCGCGTTCAGGAGCAGGAACACGGCCGTCCCGCGAAGCGCCCACGAGACCGAGACGAGCAGCCAGGCCATCCACGCCTCGCGGGTGCAGTGGGTGTGGCCGGCGAGCCAGCGGCCGACGCGGAACCTCGAGACGCGCTTCCAGCCGGACGCGCGCGGGAGCAGGGCGATCACGACCGCGGCGAGGACGCCGGCGACGGCGACGACGCCGAAGCCGACGCGTACCGTCCACGAGTCCGCGTTCGCCGCCGCGATCGACGCGAGCGGCGTCAGCGCGGCGTTGTCGAGCAGGCCGAGGACGATGAGGCTCAGGCCGAGCGCGCCGAGGCCGGTGCGCGTCCCCGGATAGCGGCGCACGACCGCGATCCGGATCGCGTCGTCGACGCGCCCCGGGAGCGCGACGCCGCCGACGCAGGCCGCGCCGCCGGCCGCCGCGAGCGCGCCGGCCGCGGGGCGCTCGTGGTGGGCGAAGAGGCGCTGCCAGCCGAGGGCCTTGAACCCGTACGCCGCGAGGTAGAGCAGGGCGGACGCGGCGACGAGTACCGGATCGGCGTGGTGGAGCGGCCAGCCGCCGCTCATGAACTTCCGCGTGCTGAGGATCGCGACGGCGAGCAGCACGACGCCGAAGCCGCCGTTCAGGAACAGCTGGACGCGTTTGTCCGAGACGAGCCTGCGCACCCGCACCGGTAGGGCATCGGCCGCCGGCGCACCGTCGCTTTAGTGCCTCGGACGGGGAGTCAGGCCACGACGGAACGCGACTCGAGCGCGTCGGCGCAGCGCGCGACGGCCGCCTGCGCCTCCGGATCGCGCTCGCGGCGGGCCCACGTCTCGGCCTCGCGGACGAGCGCGCGCAGCTCGGCGAGCAACTCGTCGGGGGCCGCGGCGCTCGCCTCGAGCGCCTCGATCCGCTCCAGCCGCTCGAGCACTGCACGGGCCTCGTCCATGTCCCGACCGTAGCCGTGGACATGTCACGAAGGGGTGTCAGCTCGCTCGCAGCTCGGCGACGCGCGCGGGCGGCGGCCGGAGCGCGAGGAGCGCCGCGTCGAGCTCGCGGAGGAGCCGGCGGCGGTCGCCGTGGAGGAGCAGCTCGACGAGGAGGCGTCGCATCAGCTCGGTCGTCGGCTCCTCGAAGCGGCCGGCGAGGTCGGCGCGCTCCTCCGGCGTGTCGCCGAGCAGCGCGGCGGCGCGCATGCCGGCGGCCCAGGCGCCCTGGCCGTCGCCGAGCGCGCTCTCGAGCGCGTGCCGGAGCTGCTCCGCGCGGAACGGGTCGCCCTGGAAGAGCGCAAGCTCCCAGCGGTCGAGCGCGTCGCCGAGCAGCGGGTCGTCGTCGGCGACCGCGAGGCGCGGGCGCAGCTCGGCGGCGACGGTCGCGCGGAACGGGTCGAGCCGCGTCGGCTCGCCGGGTGGGGCGGTCGCCGCGATCGGGAGCACCGGCCGGATCCCGTACGGCCGCCAGTCGAGCCGCTCGAAGAGGACGGGGCCCGCGGCGACCGGCGCAGCGGTGGCAAGCCGGAGCGAGGTGACGGCATCGGCGAGCTCGCCGGGCGCGTCGGGCGCCTCGTCGGCGCCCGGCTCGAGCGTCCGTTCGAGCTCGAGCACGCAGAGCCGGTCGGTCTCGCGGCCGAACGCGCGCGGCAGGAGGCCGGCGGCCTCGGGCCACATCGCGCTGAGCTCACCCGCGGCGGCGGCGCGGACGCGGATCCCGTCGCCGAGCTCGATCGTCGTCCCGCACGAGATCCCGACGAGCGGCGCGACGGCTCCGTACGCATGCCCCTCGCCGAAGAGCGACGCCTCGAGCTCGGCGTACGCGCGGTCGAACGCGCTGTCGTCCCAGTCGAAGCCGCCGCAGCCCTCGGCCGTGCGGACGAGGAGCGGCACGAGCACGCTGCGGAAGAGCGCGCGCGCCTCGTCGCCGACATGGCCCTCGTGCGCGCGCGCGAAGATCCGTGCGGCCGGCTCGCGCTGGAGGTCGGCGACCGCGGCGCGAACGTCGTCGCGCTGGAAGAGCCGGTCGGCGCGCGCCTCGACGAAGCCGCGCACGAGCGGCCGGTACTCGTAGAGCGTCGGCCGTCCGTACGACCCGTGCTCCTCGAACGCGAACGGGAGGTCGGCGCCCTTGGCCAGGTCCTGGTCGTAGAGCGCGAACGCGCCGAGGCAGAACCGGCGCAGCGTGTCGTAGAGCAGGGGCGATCGCATCGCAACGGACCCACTACGACGTCGTGCGCGCGGCTCCTTCGCGTCACGCGGGCTCCGAGCCGCCGCGCTGGCAGCCGGGGCACCAGTACGCGACGCGTGCGGGCTCGCCGAGCGGGTGCGAGCGGATCGTGCCGCCGCAGCGGCGGCACGCGCGGCCGGTGCGCCGGTACACGTGGCGGAGCGGACGCGTCCCCTCCACCCCGGTCCGCATCAGGCGGTGCGCCGCGTCGAGCACGGAGCCGAGCTCGAGATCCGACAGCTCGGCGAGCGCGCGCCACGGCGAGACGCGCACGTCCCACAGAGCCTCCGCGCGCCAGAGGTTCCCGATCCCCGCGACGAGGCGCTGGTCGACGATCGCCTCGCCGACGAGCCGGTCCGGCTCGGCCGAACGCAGCCGCTCGAGCATCGCCTCGTAGTCGGGCGGCTCGTCGAGGATGTCCGGCCCGAGCCGCCCGACCGGCGGCGCGCCGCGGGAGAGCTCGAGCACCGGCCCGTTCCACAGCACCGCCTCGTGCTCGGCGCCGCGAAGCACGAGCCACGGCCGGCCCGCACGCGCCGCGCCGCGCCGCTCGACGCGCCAGCGCCCCGTCATCCGGAGATGGCTCCGGAGGACGAGGCCGCCCTCGAACCGGAGCAGCAGGTTCTTCCCGACCGCCTCCACCGACTCGAGCCGCCGTCCGTCCAGCCGCTCGACGAGCCGCTTGCCGCTCGCACGCGGATGCGGCGTCTCGACCTCCACCTGCTCCCCCACGAGCACCTGCAGGCTCTGCGCCGCGCGGTGGAGCGAATCGCCCTCGGGCATTGCGAAAGCCTACGATTCCGGACATGACCCGGCGGTTCATCGGCGTGCGCTGGTGGCTCGGCGCGGCGTTCGCGGTCGTCGCCGCCGTGTCGACGGCGATCGTCGTCTCCCAGTTCTCGACGCGGTCGGAGAACGCGTTCCGCAGCCGCGCGCAGCAGCTCGCCCAGGACAGCGCGCTCGTCGCCGCCGCCGGAGCCGTGAACGCCGACGGCCGGGGGACGCTCCCGGCGCGCCTTCGCGTCCTCGCCGAGCGGCTCGGGCTCGACCTCTTCGCGTACTCGCCGAACGGGAAGATCGTCGCGCAGGCAGCCGCGCGCGGCGAGTTCGCGCACGCGCCCGACCTCCAGCAGGACGCGCTGGCCGCCGCGCTCGCCGGGCACCGCACGGTCGCGAACACGAAGAACGGCGGGATCGTCGTCGTCGGCGTCCCGCTCCACTCGCAGAACCTCGGCGCGCTGCTCGCGCTGAGCTCGCGCCCGGACGTCGCGGCCGCGATCGGGATCGTCTCGGACCAGGCGCTCCGCGCCGGCGTGATCGCCGGTGTGATCGGCGTGCTCGTCGGCCTGCTGCTCGCGCAGCTGATCGCGCTCCGGCTCCGGCGGCTGTCGATCGCCGCGGAGGCGCTCGCGCTCGGCGACTTCGAGACGCCGCTCCGCTAC
Organism: Gaiellaceae bacterium; assembly: GCA_035506655.1. Classification (GTDB taxonomy): domain Bacteria; phylum Actinomycetota; class Thermoleophilia; order Gaiellales; family Gaiellaceae; genus Palsa-739. The sequence continues at coordinate 37,890 of DATJOZ010000127.1, read as the reverse complement.
CGCTTCCGCGACGAGTTCGGTGCGCTGACGCACAACTTCGACCGGATGCGCCGCCAGCTGCGCCGCTCGTTCCGCCGGATCGAGGCGGAACGCGACCGGCTCCGGCTGCTCCTCGAGCGACTCCACGAGGGCGTCGTCACGGTCGACGAGGACATGGTCGTCCACTTCGCGAACGCGGAAGCGCGGCGGCTGCTCGGCGGCCGGCTCGCGGAGGGCGACACGCTGCCGGAGCCGTGGGAGGGGACGTCGCTGCGGGAGCTCGTCGAGCGGCTGTTCCAGCCGGACGCGTCGCCGCTCCAGCTGCACGTGACGCCGGGCGAGGAGCGCGCGCTCGGGCTCGTCGGCATCCCGGCGACGCCCGAGGGCGAGACGGCGCTGATCGTGATCGAGGACCTGACCGAGCAGGAGCGGCGCGAGCTCGCCGAGCGCGAGTTCGTCTCGAACGCGGCGCACGAGCTGCGGACGCCGCTGACGACGATCATCGGCGCGGTCGAGGTGCTGCAGGCGGGCGCGAAGGACGATCCGGTCGAGCGCGAGCGCTTCCTCGGGCACATCGAGCGCGAGGCGGCGCGGCTCGCGCGGCTGGCGCACGCGCTGCTCACGCTCGCGCGCGCACATGCGGGCCAGGAGCGCCCGCGCGCGGAGCGCGTCGAGCTCGAGCCGCTGCTCCGCGACGTCGCGGACGACCTCCGCCCGCGCGACGGCGTCGCCGTCGAGATCGAGTGCGACTCGGGAACGGCTGCGCTCGTCAACCGCGACCTCCTCGAGCAGGTGCTGCGGAACCTCGGCGAGAACGCGGCGAAGCACACGCCGTCCGGTCGCGTCGTGCTCCGCGCGGCCGGCGCCGGCCGCGACGTCCACGTCGAGGTCGAGGACACCGGCGTCGGGATGAGCGCCGCGACGCAGCAGCACGTCTTCGACCGGTTCTACCGCGGCCAGGACCGCGACCCGGAGGGCTTCGGGCTCGGGCTCGCGATCGTCCGGCAGGCGGTGCGCACGCTCGGCGGCCGGGTCGAGCTCGACTCCGCGCCCGGCGAGGGGACGCGCGTGCGCATCGTGCTCGAGCACGCGCGGCTCCGCGAGGAGATCCCGGCGTGAGCGGCGGGCGTAGGCTCGACGGAGCTCGCCAAGGAGCGGAGGCGGCGGCTCGGCCGGCGCCGGAAGCGGGAACGGCGACGAGCATCCTCGTCGTCGACGACGACCCCGGCGTGCTCGACGTCGTCGCGTTCACGCTGCGCCGCGAGGGATTCGAGGTCGACGAGGAGCGCGACGGCGCGGCCGCGCTCGAGGCGGCGCGTGCGCGGAGCTACGACATCGTGATCCTCGACGTGATGCTGCCGGAGCTCGCCGGCACGGACGTCTGCCGCGAGCTGCGCGCGGAGAGCGACGTGCCGATCCTGATGCTGACGGCGCGCGACGCGGAGCTCGACCGCATCGCCGGCCTCGAGCTCGGCGCCGACGACTACGTGACGAAGCCGTTCTCGACGGCGGAGCTGCTGAGCCGCGTCCGCGCGATCCTCCGCCGCCGCGCGCTCGACCGCGCGAACGGCGCCGCGCCGGTGCGCCGCCTCGGCGGGCTCAGCATCGACCTCGGCCGCCAGGAGGTGCAGGTCGACGGCGAGCGCGTCCACCTCACGCTGTCGGAGTTCAAGGTACTGGCGCTGCTCGCGGAGCAGTCCGACAATCCCGTCTCGCGCCGCGAGCTGATGCAGCACCTGTGGGCGAGCGACCACGTCGGCGACGAGCACGCGTGCGAGGTGCACATCTCGAACCTCCGGCGGAAGATCGAGCGCGACCCGTCGCGGCCGGCGCGCCTCCTGACGGTGCGCGGGCACGGCTACCGGCTCGTCCCCGCCTAGTGCCGCCGATGGGCATGCGCCGGCTCGACACGCCGCTCGGCGAGCTGCTCGGCGTGCGCTTCGCGATCGTGCAGGCTCCGAGGGCGGGAGTGACACTTGCCGTCGCGATCGAGGTCTCGAACGCCGGCGCACTCGGCTTCATCGACGGAGGCTCCTTGTCGCCGGACGAGCTGCGCAAAGCGATCCGCGAAGTGCGTGCCGGAACGGACGGGCCGTTCGGCGTGGGTCTGTACGAATTAGCCGAGGACACACCGGAGACGAGGGAGGCCATCGCCTCGATCCACGCAGCGTTCGCGCCGCTGCGCGAGGCGGCCGGACTCAGCCCCTGGTCGCAGCCCGTGTTCCCGACGTGGTCGTACGACGACCTGCTCGCGGTCGTGCTCGAGGAGAAGCCGGCGGTGTGCAGCAAGCTCTTCAGCCCCGTCGACCCGGCGCCGCTGCATGACGCCGGGATCCTCGTGTTCGGTGCCGCGGCGACCGTCGAGGAGGCTGAGGCACACGCTGCGGCAGGCGTCGACGCCGTCGTCGTCAAGGGCGAAGAGGGCGGTGGCGAGCACGCAACGTTCATCGGCGGCGGACTTACGCCGATGGCCGAACTGGTGGTCGAAGCTGTCGCCGCCGTCTCGGTGCCCGTGATCGCTGCGGGAGGAATAGCCGACGGTGCAGGGATCGCACAGGCGCTCGACCTCGGCGCGCAGGCGGTGGAGCTCGGGACCGCGTTCCTCTTCACACCCGAGTGCGCGACTCCGCCGGCGGTACTCGAAACGCTGCGCACTCGCAGCTACGCCTTCACTGAGGATGTCCTCTACAAAGTCGGCAACGGGGCGCCACACGCTCGGGAGCTGCCCGTTGCGGAACTCGTCCGGACGCTGGCGTTCGAGACCGAGACCGCCTAGGCGCGGAGGACGGCGCGCCGCGGGCGCGCGAGCCGCCGGTCGCGGAGCCGATCCGGGCGCTCGCCGTCGTCCTCTTCGTCGACGGGCGTCGCGGCCGCCCAGCCAGCGGTGTGAGTGATCGAGATCGCGTACAACGACATCAGGCCGACGAACCACAGCACCTGCCCGAGCACGAGCCACAGGACGAGCCCAACCGTCAGCCAGTAGTGGATGATCCGGCGCTCGTGGGCGGTCAGTGGCGCGCCGACGCCCGCGCGGCTCGTTTGCGGAGCGCGCGCGTGAGCTCGGCCTCGAGGAGCGGGCGCGTGCCCTGGAGGCAGACGCCGACCGAGGGGACGTGGCGCTCGCGCGACCATTCGTCGATCGCGTCGACCGCGCCGACGAGGCCCTCGCCGTGCGTCCCCGGGGTGTGCGCGCGGACGAGCCAGCGTCCGGCGGGGTGCTCGAGCTGGACGAGATGCGGCTGGAACGCGGCCAGGCGCTTCAGCAGCTGGACGGCGTCCCAGCGGTCGTTGACGTCGATGTCGATCGTCGTCATCGGGAGCTCTCTCCGAGTGTGCCTGACGGCGCGCCGTCACGCACGGAGGACCGCACGACGAGGACCGGCGAGGAAGCCTGCCTCGACGAGCAGCGGCATCGCGGGCGAGTCGACGACGGGCTCGCCGTCGAACCGCTCCACGGCCAGCCGTCTCGCGCCGCCGCGCTTCACGTGCGCGACGAGCGCCGCGAGCGCGACGCGGAGCCATTCCGGGTCGGGATCGCGGAGCGGGACGAGCGAGCGGCCGCCGCGCTCGACGAAGAGCGCCGCCCGGCCGCCGAGCAGCACGACGTGCGCCCCGGCGACGCGCGCGGCGCGGGCGCCGGCCCGCTTCGGCCAGGGCAGCGCGGCGCCGTACGGCTGCGCCGGGTCGGCGGCGGCGAGGACGAGCGGCTCCGGCTCGTCGTCCTCGCGCGGACGGAGCTCGCGGAGCCGCTCGACGGCGCCGCCGAGCGCGAACTGTGCGCCGCCGAGACCCTCGACGAAGTAGCCGCGGCGGCAGGTCCCGAGCGTCTCGAGCGCGCGGAGCTCCGCGTAGACGGCGCCGTAGCCGCCGGCGATCCCCTCGCCGCGGACGGAGTCGCGCGTGACGATGCCCTGCCGCTCGAGGAGCAGCTCCGCGAGCGCGCGCCGGTCGGGCTCGCCCGCGAAGAGCCGCGCCGCCGACGACCAGCGGCCCTGCGTCGCGGTGACCTGCGTCGCGCGGGCGCGGGAGAAGCGGCGGGCGCGCCGGTCGGGGCGCGGCGCCTGGTAGCGGCGCTCGGCGCGGAGCGGCGCCCACGCGTCGTTCGTCGCCTCGCCGGCCCAGACGAGGTCCCAGAGCGCCGGGAGCGCCACGGCGTCCTCGAGCCCGGTCGCGGCGAGCAGGTCGTGCCAGAAGAGGGCGCCGCCCTCGAGCGCGGCGCGGATCGCGTCGTGCTGCGGCTCGTCCGGCGCCGGCGCGGCGCCCGGCCGCCCGAGCACGTGCGCGTCCTCGCGGAAGAACACCGCGACACGGTCGAGCCCCGCGCCGGCCCAGACGAGCTCGCCGGACGCGCAGAGCTGGTCGAGCTGCTCGGGCCGGTAACCGCGCACGCGCCGCGGCAGGACGTCCGACTCCCACAGGCCGACGGGCAGCGCGAGCCCCTGCAACGGAATGAGCGCCTCACGGAGCGACGCGCCGCGGTCGATGCCATGCCAGCTCGGGAGGAAGCGGCCGAGCGCGGCCTGCTCCGCCGGCTCGACCTCCTTCCGCAGCGCGGCGAGGGACGCGCGGCGCAGGCGCCGCAGCACGTCGGGGTCGCACCACTCGCGCTCGGTCCCGCCGGGGCGGAGCTCGCCGCGGACGAGCAGCTCCTCGCGCTCGAGCCCGCGGAGCAGCGGCTCGACGTCGACGCCGAACCACGCGTCCGCCTCGGCGGTCGTGAACGGGCCGCGGCCGCGCGCGAAGCGCTGCACGAGCTGGCGCAGCGAGTCCGGCCCGCCCTCGAGGAACGAGTCCGGGAGCCCGGACGGCGGCATGACGCCGAGCGCGTCGCGGTAGCGGCCCGCGTCCTCGGCGGCGACGAGCCGCTCCTCGCCGGCGACGCGGACGCGGATCGCGCGCCGCTCCGCCTCGAGGATCGCCGCGTGCGCCTCGTCGAACTCGCCGACGCGGAGGTCGCCGCGCAGGCGGAGCAGGTCGTGGAGGCGGTCGGGATCCGGCGCGACCGGCCGGAGCGACGCCTCGACCTCGGCGAGCGCGTCGCGGTCGATCAGCTCGCGCAGCTCCTCCTGGCCGAGCAGCTCGCGGAGCAGGTCTCGGTCGAGCGACAGCGCCTGCGCACGCCGCTCCGCCGGCGGCGTGTCGTCCTCGTACATGTACGTCGCGATGTAGTCGAAGAGGAGCGACGACGCGAACGGCGACGCGGACGCCGTCTCGACGTCGACGAGGTCGAGCTCGCGCGTCTGCAGCCCGTGCAGCAGCTGCTTCAGCGCGGGCAGGTCGAAGACGTCCTGCAGGCACTCGCGGTACGTCTCGAGGACGATCGGGAAGCTCGCGTACTTCCGCGCGACCTGGAGCAGGCCCTGCGCCTTCAGCCGCTGCTGCCAGAGCGGCGTGCGCTCGCCCGGCCGGCGGCGCGGGATGAGCAGCGCGCGCGCCGCGTTCTCCCGGAACCGCGCGCCGAAGAGCGCGGTCTGCCCCACCTCGGCGAGGATCAGCTCGTCGAGCTCCGCCGGGTCGAGGACGAGCAGGTCGGTGGCGGGCGGCGAGTCCGCGTCCGGGATGTGGAACGCGATCCCGTCGTCGGACCAGATCGACTGCACCTCGACGCCGAGACCCTCGCGGAGTCGCGCGCCCACGGCCATCGCCCACGGCGCGTGCACGCGCGCGCCGAACGGGGTGAGGATGCAGACGCGCCAGTCGCCGATCTCGTCGCGGAAACGCTCGACGACGACGGCGCGGTCGGACGGGACGACGCCGGTCGCGCGCTGCTGCTCCTGGAGGAAGGTCAGGAGGTTGCGCGCCGCGAACGCGTCGAGCCCGACGTCGTCGACGAGCTTCGCCGACGCGCGGTCCTCCGGTTGCGACAGCAGCTCGCGCGAGAAGCGGCCGATCGCCGCGCCGAGCTCGTACGGCCGGCCGATCCCCTCGCCCTTCCAGAACGGGACCGTGCCTGGCACGCCCGGTGCGGGCGAGACGAGGACGCGATCGCGCGTGATCTCCTCGATCCGCCACGACGACGCGCCGAGCACGATCACCTGGCCCGCACGCGACTCGTAGACGTTCTCCTCGTCGAGCTCGCCGACGCGGCCGCCGCCGTCGACGATGAAGACGCCGAACAGACCGCGGTCGGGGATCGTCCCCGCGTTCGTCACCGCGAGCCGCCGCGCGCCCTGCCGCCCGCGGACGACGCCGCCGGTGCGGTCCCAGACGACGCGCGGCCGCAGCTCCGCGAACTCGTCCGACGGGTAGCGGCCGGCGAGCATGTCGAGGACGTTCTCGAGCTGCGCGCGCGAGAGGTCGGCGAACGGGTACGCGCCGCGGACGAGGTCGTGGAGGTCGTCGACCTCGATCTCCGTGTCGGCGCAGATCGCGACGATCTGCTGCGCGAGCACGTCGAGCGGGTTGCGCGGGATCTGCGTCTCCTCGATCGCGCCCTCGCGCATCCGCTGGACGACGACCGCGGTCTCGAGCAGGTCGGCGCGGAACTTCGGGAAGATGCGGCCCTTCGACACCTCGCCGAGCGAGTGGCCGGCACGGCCGATCCGCTGCAGCCCGCGCGCGACCGACTTCGGCGACTCGACCTGGATCACGAGATCGACCGCGCCCATGTCGATCCCGAGCTCGAGCGACGACGTCGCGACGAGGCACGGGATGCGCCCCGCCTTGAGATCCTCCTCGATCTGCACGCGCTGCTCGCGCGCGAGCGAGCCGTGGTGCGCGCGCGCGATCTCCTCGTCGGCGAGCTCGTTGAGGCGGAGCGCGAGCCGCTCCGCGAGCCGCCGGTTGTTGACGAAGACGATCGTCGAGCGGTGCTGTTTCACGAGCTCGACGAGCGCGGGATAGATCGACGGCCAGATCGAGTGCGCGTCGAACCCGTCCTCACGGTTCGTCCCCGGCTCGCGCATGTCCTCGAGCGGGACGACGACCTGGAGGTCGAGCTCCTTCGCAACGCCGGCGTCGACGAGCTCGATCGGGCGCGCGCCCGCCACGAAGCGTCCGATCTCCTCGAGCGGGCGCTGCGTCGCGGAGAGACCGATGCGCTGGAGCGGCCGGTCGCCGCGCAGCCGCTGCAGCCGCTCGACCGACAGCGCAAGGTGCGCGCCCCGCTTCGTCCCCGCGACGGCGTGCACCTCGTCGAGGATCAGCGTGTCGACGGTGCGGAGCATCTCCTGCGCCTGCGACGTGAGCAGGAGAAAGAGCGACTCCGGCGTCGTGATCAGGATGTCCGGGTGCGCGCGGAGCATCGCCGCGCGCTCCTTCTGCGGCGTGTCGCCCGTGCGGACCGCGACGCGCAGCTCCGAGCGCAGCCCGGCGAGCGGCCCGCGCAGGTTCCGCTCGACGTCGTAGTTCAGCGCCTTCAGCGGCGAGACGTACAGCAGGCGCAGTCCCGCGCCCGGCTCCGGCGTCAATCGGTCGATCGCGGAGAGGAACGCCGCGAGCGTCTTCCCGGAGCCGGTCGGCGCCTGGATCAGGACGTTCCGGCCGGACGCGATCGCCGGCCAGCCCTGCGCCTGGGCCGGCGTCGGAGCGGCGAAGCTCCCCTCGAACCAGGCCCGCGTCGCAGCCGAGAAAACGCTCAGCGGATCCACTCGAAGGAGCGTACAGTCCGGGATCATGGCTCCCGCGGCGCCGATGCACGACATGGCTCCGATGACGGCGGACGCCGCCGCCTTCCTCGCGACGTGGAGCGTCGCGATGGCCGCGATGATGCTCCCGAGCGAGCTGCCGCTCTTCCGGCTCGACTACGCGACGGTGCGCTCGCCGCTCCGCACGACCGTGCTCGGCGCCGGCTACCTCGCGGTCTGGATCGCGCTCGGCGGCGCCGTGCTCCTCGCCGACCGGCTGGCGGACGGGCGGCTTCTCGGCGACCACGGCAGCGTGACGACCGCCGTCGTCCTCGTCGCCGCCGCGGCGTACCAGCTCACGCCGCTGAAGCTCCGCTGCCTCAACGTGTGCCGTACGCCGCTCGCTCGCGTCTTCCACGGCTGGCGCGACGGGCTCGGCGGCGCGTTCCGGATGGGCGCGGAGAACGGCCTCTGGTGCATGGGCTGCTGCGCCGGGCTGATGGTCGCGCTGCTCGTGCTCGGGATGATGAGCGTCTGGTGGATGCTCGTCGTCGCGCTCGCGATCTTCCTCGAGAAGGTGACGCGCGTCGGCGTCGCCGTGAGCCGCGCGACCGCGGGGGTGCTCGTGGCCGGCGCGGTTGCGGTGCTGGCGCTGTGAGCTACCGCGTCCGCGGCGCGTACTTCGAGTCCTGCAACTGCGAGGCGATCTGCCCGTGCCGCAAGGTCGGAAGCGTCCTCGGCGGCCGCTCGACGTACGGCGTCTGCTACGGCGTCCTCTCCTGGCGCATCGACGAGGGCCGCGTCGACGACGTCGACGTCGCGGGACTGCTGGCGGTGCTCGTCATCTCGTACGACGACGACGAGCCGGGCTCACCGTGGACGGTGCTCCTCCACGTCGACGACCGCGCGGACGAGGACCAGCACGGAGCGCTCGCGCAGGTGTTCCTCGGCGGAGCCGGCGGCGAGCACGTCTCGAAGCTCCCGTGGATCCGGAAGGCGCGCCATCTCGTCGGCGTCCGCTCGAGCCCGATCGAGCTCGTCCCGGACGGCGACGGCTACCGGCTCCGCGTCGGCGAGACGGTGGCGCTCCGCGCCACGGCCCGGTTCGAGACGGACGAGCCGGTCGCGTGCGGCATTCCCGGCTACGACCGCGTCGGGCACGAGCTGGTCGCCGACGAGCTCGTCGTCGCCGACGAGAAGTTCGCGTGGTCGCTCGCCGGGAACTGCGCGTACGAGAGCGACTTCGAGTACACCGGCTGAACTAGGATCGACAGCATGCCCGTGCCCGACCGCCTCTACTTCACGGACGACGACGAGGCGAACGCGCTCATCGCGTCCGATCCGTTCGCGCTCCTCGTCGGGTTCGCGCTCGACCAGCAGGTGACGGTGCCGACCGCGTTCGCCGGACCGTTGAAGCTGAAGCAGCGCCTCGGCACGCTCGACCCGACGACGATCGCAGCGACCGACCCGGGAACGCTCGAGGCCGCGTTCCGCGAGAAGCCGGCGGTGCACCGCTTTCCCGGCGCGATGGCGGCACGCGTCCACGAGCTCGCGGCGACGGTCGCGACGGAGTACGGCGGGCACGCCGATCGGATCTGGACGGAGGCCGCGGACGGCGCCGAGCTCCGCGCGCGCATCGAGTCGCTCCCGGGCTTCGGCGAGATGAAGGTGAAGAGCCTCGGCGCGGTGCTCGCGAAGCGCTACGGCGTCGCGGTCGCGGCGCCGCTCGCGCCGCCGCATCCGACGCTCGGCGACGTGGACTCGCCCGAGTCGCTGCAGGCGTACCAGGCCGCGAAGCGCGAGCACAAGGCGAAGATGCGCGCCGCGAAGGCGTCGCGCTGATCCGCCTCTCGACGCTCACCGACGGCGCGCAGCCGGCCGAGCGCACGGCGCACGAGCTCGCCGAGTTCCTTGCCGGCGCGCACACGACGCTCGAGATCGCGATCTACGACTTCCACCTGCCGGACGATCTCGCGCAGATCGTCGAGAGCGCGCTCGCGGCGGCCGTCGCGCGCGGCGTCGCGATCCGGCTCGTCTACAACGTCGACCACGCGAAGCACGCGAACGTCCCGCCGCCGCCGCGCACGCGACCCGAGCTCGTCGAGACGCTTCCGTTCCCGACCGCGGCGATCCCGGGCGTGCCGGATCTCATGCACCACAAGTACGTCGTCCGCGACGGCCACACGGTGTGGACCGGCTCGACGAACTGGACGCACGACTCGTGGACGCGCGAGGAGAACGTGATCGTGACGCTCGAGTCGCCGGACCTCGCCGCGCGCTTCCGCGACGACTTCGAGCAGCTCTGGAGCGCGCGCGACGTCTCGCGCAGCGGCCGCATCGCGACCGCGCCGGTGCCGGCCGAAGGCCACCACGTCCGTGCGTGGTTCTGCCCGGGCCGCGGCGAGAAGCTCGCGCACCGGATCGCGAAGGCGATCGGCTCGGCGCAGCGCCGCGTGCGGATCGCATCGCCGGTGATCTCGTCCGGCCCGATCCTCGGCACGCTCGCCCAGGTCGCGTCCGACGGCAAGGTCGACGTCGCCGGCGTCGTGGACATGACCCAGGTGCGCGAGGTGCTCCACCAGTGGCGCGAGAACAAGAACGCCGAGTGGAAGGAGCCGCTGCTCCGCGCGTCGCTCACCCGCGCGCCGTTCTCCGGGAAGGCGTCGACGCCGTACTACCCGGGCTCGATCCACGACTACATGCACGCGAAGGTGACCGTCGCCGACGACCAGGTCTTCGTCGGCAGCTTCAACCTCTCGCACTCGGGCGAGATGAACGCGGAGAACGTGCTCGAGATCCACGACGCGGGCCTCGCCGAGCGGCTCGCCGGCTTCGTCGACGAGGTCCGCGGGCGCTACCAGCCGGTCGCGCTGTAACCCGAAAGGGTGACTTTCAAGTCATACGCGTCGCATACGGCGCGCCACCGCGATTCATCGGCGCGGCACCGATGCTCCCGTCACCGGGCGATCACGTCCGGCCGGTACGAACGACACAAGGGAGCACACTCGAACATGAGCAAGCTGAAGAAGGCATTTGCGGGGCACAAGATCATCTTCGCGACCGTCCTGGCCCTCACGATCTTCGGCGCGGTGTACGGCTTCGCCGCGACCCTCAACGTCGGCAACGGCGTCCTCAGCGCGGGTAACGCGGCCGTCGCGTCCTGCCAGCAGACCGGCACGCCGACCGGCACCTACACGACGGCGTACGACACGGCGACCACGCAGTACAAGGTCGGGACCGTCGTCGTCACGGGCCTCGACAACACGAACTGCAACGGCAAGTCCGTCTCCGTGACGCTCACGAGCGCGAACGGGGCGACGAACCTCGCCACCCTCACGGGCACCGTGCCCTCGAGCGGCAACCTGACGCTCACCCCCGGCTCGACCGTCTCGGCGGCTTCGGTCACGGGCATCAGCGTCGCGATCAACGGCTAATCCCCGGGCTCCGTACCGGCGGACAGAGCGCGCGGGGCACCTGGCGGCGGGTGCCCCGCGTCGCACCTTCCAAGGACTGACATGAGGCATCTGACAAAGGCACTGGCGTTCTCCCTCGCGGTCGCAGCGGCGTTCGCCGCCTGCGCCGCTGCGGCCACGCTCGCCGTCGGCTCGTCGAAGCTCTCCGCCGGCAACGCGACGGTCAGTGCCTGCACCTCCTCCCTCTCCGCCACCCGGAACGTCTCGAACGCCGGGAACGTGACGCAGGTGAACGTCGCCGGGATCCCGACGGCGTGCTCCGGCGAGACGCTCTCGGTCACGCTCGTCGGCGCCGGCAACGCGGCGCTCGGGAGCGCGTCGGCGACCGTCGGCAGCTGCGGCACGACGTGCTCCGCGACACTGACCGGCTTCGGCACCGTCTCCGCCGCGAGCGTCAACGGCTACAGCTTCGGGCTGACGGGCGCGTGATGCGGTTCCTGCGGCCGACCCCCCAGCGGATCGCGGTGCTCGTCGCCGCGACGATCGGCGTCGGCGCGGGCGCCGCGTACGCCGCGTCGCTCTCCGTCGGCTCGTGGCATCTCTGGGCCGGCTCGCAGGCGCTGACGAAGGCGACGTGCACGCTCGGCGCATCGGCGACGACCGACACGTACGTGGCGCAGGGCTCGCCGGGCACGAGCTTCGGGACGAACACGACGATGCTCGTCCGCTCGAACGCATCGAGTCAGGACTGGTCGTTCATCCGCTTCGATCTCTCGAGCTGCAACATCCCGGCGACCGGCGGCGCCGACTCCGCGACGCTGACGCTCACGGTCACGAGCGCGCCGGGCAACAGCCGCACGATCACCGTGACGCCGGTGCTCTCCACGTGGTCGAACACGCTCACGTGGACGGGCGCACAGTCGCTGTCGTACGGAGCTGCGACGACGACCTTCGCGACCGGGACGACGACGGGCACGAAGACCGCGACGGTCACCGTCGACGTCGACAACCTGATCAAGAGCTCGACCGCGAACTTCGGCTGGCGCCTCTCCGACGGCGGCAGCGGCAACCAGACGACAACGTTCGGCACGTCGCAGAACGGAACGGCGGCCAATCGCCCACAGCTGGTGATCAACTATGAGAAGTAGCGGCGCGCTCGGCACCACCGCAAGGACATTCGGGATCCTCGTCGTGCTCGGCGCGACGCTCGCCCATCTGAGCCGTGCCGCGGCGACCGCCGTCGGCGCCGACGACGCCGCGCCGGCCGAGACGCCTCCCGCCGCCGCGTCGCCGCCGCCGCGCAGCCTCACGCTCTCGACGGCCCTCAACGCGCTCGGCCTCGCGCTCGCGATCGCGGCGGTCGTCGGCTGGGCGCTCCTCCTCCGGCCGCAGGCGCTCGGCGGTCCCGCGGGCTACGTCCTCGTCTCCGGGAAGAGCATGCTGCCGCGGTACCACACGGGCGACCTCGTCCTCGTCGAGCGGCACTCCTCGTACCACGTCGGACAGGTGATCGCGTACCGCGTGCCGAAGGGCGACCCGATGGCCGGCGCGCAGGTCATCCACCGGATCGTCGGCGGCGACGCGCAGCACGGCTTCCTCGTGCAGGGCGACAACCGCACGGCGCCGGACGTCTGGCGTCCGAAGCCGGCCGACATCGTCGGCGCGAAGCTGGTGCGGATCCCGGACGCGATCGTCGTCCTCCAGTACCTCCGCTCGCCGCTCACGCTCGGCCTCCTCGCGGCGGCGCTCGTCTTCGTCCGCGTCCTCGCCTTCGGCGGCGACTCCAAGCCGGCCGAGCGCCTCGAGGACGACACGGATCTCGCGAGGTCGGCGTGAGGCCGCGCGTCCTCATCTCCGAGCCGAACGCCGAGGTGCGGCGGCTCCTCGAGCTGACGATCGAGCGGCTCGGCTACGAGCCGGTGCAGCCGACACCGTGCGGTCCGCCGCCCGCGGTGGACGCCGTCGTGATCGAGCCCGCCGCGGCCGAGAGCCACTCGCTCCTCCACCGCTTCGGCGACGACGTCCCGCCGGTGATCTGTCTCTCCGTCTACCCGCGCGAAGCGGGCCTCGCACCGCCGGAGAGCGTCGCGTACCTCGTGAAGCCGTCGTCGCAGACGGCGCTCGGCGTCGCGCTCCGGGACGTCTTCAGCTCCTGAAAAGGGGACGCCGCCGTTCGACGCGGGGACTACCATGCGGGCCGTCGTGCCTGCGCCTCGCCAACGCACCATGACCCAGCGCCGTCTCGTGCAGATCGCCGCGCTCGCCGGGATGCTCCTGACGTTCGCGGTGATGATGCTGACGAACACCGCGCGCGACGTCGGCGCGATCGGCCTCGCGCCGTGGGTCGGCCTCTTCGGCTACGAGACCGGCGTCGTCGGCGGCCTCGCCGCGGCCGCGCTCGGGATCGGGCTCTGGCTTGTCGCGAGCAACGACCAGGACGTCGCCGTCACCCCGCTGACGCTCGCGATCCGCATCGTCGTCTTCGTCCTGTTCGCGCTCGCGTCGAGCCTCGTCGGGCGGCGAATGCGCGAGGGCGAGAGGACGCACCGTTCGCAGCTCACGCTCCAGTCCGCGCTCATCGACTCGACGCTCGACGGCATGTGCCTCACCGACGCCGAGGGGAACGTCCTGATCTCGAACGCGCCGCTCCGCCGGCTCAGCCTCGAGCTCGGCCTGCCGGCGGAGGGGACGGTCCCCGAGCGGCTGATCGCGGTCGCCGCGCGGACGACCGAGCCGGAGCGCTACCGGATCCGCATGCGCGAGCTCGGGCAGAACCCGATGGCGTCGAGCGAGGACGAGTTCGAGCTGCGCGGCAGCGGCCGCGTCTTCCGCGGCTACACCGCGCCGATCACCGACGCCGACGGCCGCTTCGGCGGCCGCATCTGGACGCTGCGCGAGATCACCGCCGACCGCGAGCTCGACCGGCTGCGCGACGCGTTCGTCGCGGGCGTGTCGCACGAGCTGCGGACGCCGCTCACGTCGATCTCCGGCTTCCTCGAGATGCTCCGCGACGAGGAGGAGAGCCTCGGCGAGGCGGGGCGCATGTATCTCGACGTGATCCGGCGCAGTACCGACCGGCTGCAGCGGCTCGTCGAGGACCTGCTGCTCGTCGCGCAGATCGAGGCGCACCGGCTCGAGCTCGTGCTCGACACGGTGGAGCTCGACGACGTCGCGGCCGCCGCCGTCGAGGCCGCGCTGCCGACGGCCCACGAGCGCGAGGTCGACCTGAGGCTCGAGCTCGACGGCGCGCCGACCGTCCACGCGGACGCCGGCCGGCTCGCGCAGGTGCTCGACAACCTGATCTCGAACGCGGTCAAGTTCACCGACGCGGGCGGCTCGGTGACGGTCAGCGTCGTGAAGAACGGCGCGTTCGCGCAGATGACCGTCGCGGACACCGGCGTCGGGATCCCGCGCGACGAGCAGTCGCAGCTCTTCTCGAGCTTCTTCCGCGCGTCGACGGCGACGCGGCAGGCGATCCCGGGCACCGGGCTCGGGCTCGTCATCGTGCGGGCGATCATCGAGCAGCACGGCGGCACGGTCGACCTCGAGAGCCGCGAGGGCAAGGGGACGACCGTGACGGTGACGCTGCCGGTCGACTCGGGCGAGGCCGCGGCGTGAGACGGCTCGCGCTCGTCGGCGTCGCGGCGCTCGCGCTCGGCGGCGCGTCGGCGCGCGCGCTCCCGCTGCCGGGCGCGCCCGGCTGTCCGATCTTCCCGGCGACGAACGCGTGGAACCAGCGCGTCGACAACCTGCCGGTCGCGGCGAACTCGGCGCAGCTCGTCGCGTCGATCGGGCTCGACACGGGTCTGCACCCGGACTTCGGCTCGGGGCTCTGGGACGGCGGCCCGATCGGGATCCCGTTCGACGTCGTCTCGAAGACGACGCCGCGGTCGCGCGTCTCGTTCGACTACGCCGACGAGTCCGACAAGGGCCCGTACCCGATCCCGAAGACGGTGCACATCGAGGGCGGACGCTCGTCGGACGGCGACCGGCACGCGCTGCTGCTCGACAGGAGCGCGTGCCGGCTCTACGAGCTCTACGCGCTGTACCCGAAGAGCGGCGGCGGCTGGAAGGCCGGCTCGGGCGCGATCTGGAACCTCCGCTCGAACGCGCTGCGCCCCGCGGGCTGGACGTCGGCCGACGCGGCGGGGCTCCCGATCTTCCCCGGGCTCGCGCGCTACGACGAGGTCGCGCGCGGCGTGATCGACCACGCGCTGCGCTTCACCGCGGAGCGGACGCGGCGCGCGTACGTCTACCCCGCGCGGCACTACGCGTCGGACTCGAACGACCCGTCGCTGCCGCCGATGGGCCTGCGCGTGCGGCTGAAGGCGAGCGTCGACATCTCGGGCTTCCCGAAGCAGGCGCGCATCGTCCTGCAGGCGCTGAAGACGTACGGGATGATCCTCGCCGACAACGGGTCGAGCTGGTACATCAGCGGCGCGCCGAATCCGAAGTGGTCGAACGACGACCTGCACACGCTCGGGAGGATCACGGGCGCCGACTTCGAGGTCGTCGACACGAGCTCGCTGCCGCATCCCGGCGGCTGAGGGGCTAGAGGAGGTCGCGGAACGCTGCGACGGTCGCCGGGTCGATCCAGTGCTCGATCGGCGACTCGCGATAGTCGACGTCGGCGCCGGCGGCCTCGAGCGTGTCGCGCGCGCGGCGGCCGAAGTCGACGGAGATCACCGGGTCGTACATCCCGTGCGCGATCCCGACCGGCGGGAACGGCGACGCGCTGTCGAGCTCCCAGCCGTCCACCGTCGGGATGAAGCCGCTGAACGCGAGGAGCGCCGCCGGCCTCGGCCTGCCCACGCCGAGCCCGAGCGCGTACGACATCACCGACCCCTGCGAGAAGCCGCCGAGGACGATCCGCTCCGCGGGGAACGGGAGCGCGTCGAACCACTCCGTCAGCGCGCCGAAGCCGATCGCGAACGTCTCCGGGTCCGGGTACCCGACGCGCGGCACGGCGTACCAGTGCGCGCCACCCGGCGGCAGCGCGAGCGGAGCGCGCGGCGTGTAGCCGTGCAGCCGCCGCTCCGGGTCGAGCTCGTCGAGGAGCGGGACGAGGTCGTTCTCGTCGGCGCCGCGCCCGTGCAGGAGCACTAGCGCGCCCGCGGCGTCCCCCGCCGCGGGCCGCTCGCGAAACGCGAGGCTCACGCCGTCGTCCAGCTCTCCCGCGGATCCGGCAGCGGCGTGAGGATCGGCTCGACCTTTGCGCGGAGATGCTCGAAGTCCGGCGGCAGGATCAGCTTCTCGCCGAGGTGCGCGAGGTCCTCGTCCGTGTCGAAGCCGGGCCCGAGCGTCGCGATCTCGAAGAGCACGCCGCTCGGCTCGCGGAAGTAGATCGAGCGGAACCAGAAGCGGTCGATCACCGGCGTCGGCCGGCCGCCGACCTCGGCGACGCGGCGCTGCCACGCCTCCTGCTCCTCCATCAGCGACGCCCACGCGACGTGGTGGACCGTGCCCGCGCCCGGGACGCCGGGCTCCGCCGGCGGCTCGTCGTACGCGATCCAGCCGCCGCGCTTCTCGCCGCGCGTCTCCCAGCGCGACCCGTCCTGCAGCTCGAACCCGAGCTTCTGGAGGAACTCCGCGCTCGCGGTCTCCGGCAGCGGCGTGTACGCGCGGACGCCCTCGAAGCCCTGCAGCGCGAGCTCGTGCGGGATCTCCGGATGCTCCGCGACGAGCGGCTCGTCGGCCACGGTCGAGAGCACGAGCTCGTGCTGCAGCCCCTCCGGATCCTTGAAGCGCACCGAGTCGCCGTCGCGCACCGCGTCGAGCCGCGCCGCCCAGAAGTCGAGCGCCGCGGACGAGCCGACGCGCCACAGCACCGTGTGCACCATGCCGGAGCCGGCGCGCCCGTTCTTCGCACCCGGGTACTCGAAGAACGTGATGTCCGAGCCGGCGTCGCCCTTCTCGTCCGCGTAGAAGAGGTGGTAGACGGTCGGGTCGTCCTGGTTGACGGACTTCTTCACGAGCCGCAGCCCGAGCACGCCGGTGTAGAACTCGACGTTCTGCGGCGCGTCGCCCGTGATGCAGGTGACGTGGTGGACGCCTTCGAGTTTCATTCATGCCCCCTTTGCTCCCGGACCATCTCGCGGGCGATCACAAGCCGCTGGATCTCCTGGGTTCCCTCGTAGATCTGGGTGATCTTCGCGTCGCGCATGTAGCGCTCGACCGGATACTCCTTGATGTAGCCGTAGCCGCCGAGGATCTGGACGGCCTCCGTCGTCACCGCCATCGCGACGTCGCCGCACTTCAGCTTCGCCATCGCCGAGATCTTCGTCAGCTCCGGCCCGTCGACGCCGGCGTCGACCATCGCGCCGAAGCGGTAGAGGAGCCCGCGCGCGGCCTCGCACTCGGTCTCCATGTCGGCGAGCTTCGCCTGGATCAGCTGGTGCTCGGCGATCGGCTTCCCCATCGTCTCGCGCGTCTTCGCGTACTCGAGCGCGTAGTCGGTCGCGCCCTGCGCGATCCCGAGCGCCTGCGCCGCGACGCCGGGCCGCGAGCGGTCGAGGATCCGCATCGCGATCCTGAACCCTTCACCCTCGGCGCCGAGGAGGTTCGCCGCGGCGATGCGGCAGCCGTCGAAGACGAGCTCACCCGTCGTCGAGCCCTTGATCCCGAGCTTCGGCTCGATGCGCGCGACCTCGAACCCCGGCGCGTCGGACTCGACGACGAACGCGGAGATCCCGGAGTGGCCCGCGGACGGGTCGGTCTTCGCGAACACGGTGTAGAGGCTCGCGACGCCGGCGTTCGTGATGAACCGCTTCGAGCCGTCGAGGACGTACTCGTCGCCGTCGCGCCGCGCGGTCGTGCGCATCGCCGCGGAGTCGGAGCCGGAGCCGGACTCGGTCAGCGCGTACGCCGCGAGCCACTCGCCGGACGCGAGCCGCGGCAGCCACCGCTCTTGCTGCTCCTCGGTGCCGGCGAGCTTCAGGCCGAGCGAGCCGAGCTCCTGCACGGCGAGGATCAGCGCGCTCGTCGCGCAGACCTTCGCCACCTCTTCGATCGCGACGAGCGCGAGCAATGTCCCGGTGCCGGTGCCGCCGTGCCGCTCGTCGTAGAGGAGCGCGAACACGTCGTTCTCGCGGAAGAGCTCGACGACGTCCCACGGGAACTCGCCGCTCGCGTCGATCTCGGCCGCGCGCGGCGCGATCCGCTCGCGCGCGAGCGTCCGCACGAGATCGCGCAGCTCGCGCTGCTCCGGCGAGAGCGCGTCCCACGCCACGGCTAGCCCCAGACCTCCTCCGCCGTCTCGACGACGAGGCGGAGCTTCGCGACCTCCTCGTCGTACGAGATCGCGTTGCCCTCGACCGTCGACGAGAAGCCGCACTGCGGCGAGAGGCACAGCTGGTCGAGGTCGACGTACTGCGACGCCTCCTCGATGCGCCGCTTCAGCGCGTCCTTCGCCTCGAGCTCGCCACGCTTGGTCGTCACGAGGCCGAGCACGACGGTCTTCCCCTTCGGCACGAAGCGCAGCGGCTCGAAGCCGCCGGAGCGCTCGTCGTCCCACTCCATGAAGAAGCCGTCGACCTCGAGCTCGTTGAAGAGCGCCTCCGCGACGTAGTCGTAGCCGCCGGTCGCGACCCACGACGACTGGAAGTTCCCCCTGCACATGTGCGTGGTGACCGACATGCCCTCCGGCCTCGCCGCGAGCGCCTCGTTGATGTGGTGGATGTACTGCACGTGCTGATTGTCGGGGTCGCCGCCGAGCGTCGCGATGTGCTCGCGCTGGCTCGGGTCGTTCAGGTACGCGAGGCTCGTGTCGTCGAACTGGAGGTACGTGCAGCCGAGCGCGCCGAGCCGGCTCACCTCGTCGGCGTAGGCCGCGGTGAGGTCGGCCCAGAAGCCGTCGATCTCCGGGTACACCGACTCGTCGATCGACGGGCGCCCGCCGCGGTAGTGCACCATCGACGGCGACGGGATCGTCAGCTTCGGCACGCCGGCCGTCACGGTCTCCTTCAGGAACGAGAACGCGTCGCCGAAGATCGTCTCCGAGACGCCGAGCTTCCCGTCGATGTGGAGCGCGCGCGGCGTCCACTCGATGTCGCCCTGCTCATTGTGGAACTTGACGCTGAGCGTACTTTCGTCCGTCGTGATCCCGTCGAGCTGGAGGATGAAGTCCATGTGCCAGGACGCGCGGCGGAACTCGCCGTCGGTGATCCCACGGAGCCCGACCTCCTCCTGCATCCGGACGGCGTCCCGAATAGCGGAATCCTCGACCGCGCGGAGCTCGTCCCCGTCGATCCGTCCGGCGGCGAAGTCGGCGCGTGCGGCGTGAAGCTCCGGCGGGCGGAGCAGGCTGCCGACGTGATCGGCGCGGAACGGCGGAGTGCGCTCTCCGTTCATTCGGACCCTCCTCGCGGGGATATCGTTTCGTCCAACGCTATTTCCGAGGAGGCTACAGGGAACATGGGCTACGCGAACCTGGAGGAACTCTTGGCGGCGAAGGGCGGTGCGGTCAACCTCGCCCGCAACTCGCAGATCGGTCCCTACGTCTATCCGGCGGTGGCGGCCGAGTTCACGAACTGGCGCGACGAGCAGGTCTCCTGGGCCGAGACGTCCGCGCTCTTCAACCAGTCCCACCACATGACCGACCTCTACGTGAAGGGCCCGGACGTGATCCGGCTGCTCTCCGACCTCGGCGTCAACTCGTTCGCGAACTTCGCGGTGAACAAGGCGAAGCAGTTCGTCGCGTGCAACCACGACGGCTACGTGATCGGCGACGCGATTCTCTTCTACCTCGACGAGAACACGGTCAGCCTCGTCGGCAGACCGTCCGTGCACAACTGGGTGCAGTTCCACGCGGAGACGGGCGACTACGACGTCACGTGCGAGCGCGACGAGCGGACCGCGGCGAACCCGACCGGGAAGCGGAAGCTCTACCGCTACCAGGTGCAGGGCCCGACCGCCCTCGACGTGCTCACCGCCGCGAACGGCGGCACGCTCCCCGAGATCAAGTTCTTCAACATGGGCGAGCTCACGATCGGCGGCCACACGGTGCGCGCGCTCCACCACGGCATGTCGGGCGCGCCGGGGATGGAGCTGTTCGGCCCGTGGGACGAGGCGGAGGACGTTCGCGCGGCGCTCGTCGAGGCCGGCGAGCCGTTCGGGCTCAAGCAGGTCGGCTCGCGCGTCTACGCGACGAACACGCTCGAGTCGGGCTGGATCCCGTGCCCGCTGCCGGCAGTCTTCACCGGCGACGAGATGAAGGCGTACCGCGAGTGGCTGCCGGCGAACGGCTACGAGGCGACCGGCTCGCTCGGCGGCTCGTACTACTCCGACGACATCTCCGACTACTACCTCACGCCGCACGACCTCGGCTACTTCGGATTCGTGCGCTTCGACCACGACTTCGTCGGGCGCGACGCGCTCGAGAAGATGGCCGACGAGCCGAAGCGCCGCAAGGTCACGCTCGCGTGGAACGGCGAGGACGTCGCGGCCGCGATCGGCTCGATGTTCCAGAAGGGCGACGCGGTGAAGTACATCGACCTGCCGCTCTCGAACTACTCGACGTGGCCGAACGACAAGCTGCTCGTCGACGGGCAGATGGTCGGCGTGTCGACGTTCTCCGGCTACAGCTACAACGAACGCTCGATGCTCTCGCTCGGCGTCGTCGACGTCGACGTCCCGGTCGGCGCCGAGGTCACGCTCGTGTGGGGCGAGGAGAACCGCGGCTCCGACAAGCCGGTCGTCGAGCGGCACCGGCAGGCCGAGATCCGCGCGATCGTCAGCCCGGTGCCGTACTCCGAGGTCCCGCGCACGACGTACGCCGAGGGCTGGAGGACCGCGACGGTCTAGGTTCTCAGGCGCCGGCGCGTGCCGCGGCCTCGACCGCGCGCACGATGTTGTGGTAGCCGGTGCAGCGGCAGAGGTTCCCTTCGAAGGCGCGCCGAATCTCCTCCTCGGAGGGATTCGGCGTCTCCTTCAGCAGCGACACCGTCGCCATCACGAAGCCCGGCGTGCAGTAGCCGCACTGCAGCGCGTGCTGCTCGTGGAACGCCTGCTGCACCGTGCCGAGCTCGCCGTCGCCGGCGAGGCCCTCGATCGTCGTCACTTCGGCGCCGTCGGCCTGCACCGCGAGCATCGTGCACGACTTGACGGACTTGCCGTCGACGAGCACCGTGCACGCGCCGCACGACGACGTGTCGCAGCCGACGTTCGTCCCCGTCAGCCCGAGCGTCTCGCGCAGGAAGTACGCGAGCAGCAGGCGCGGCTCGACGTCGCGCTCCTGCTTTTCGCCGTTGACCGTGACCGCGATCTTCGTCATGCCTTCGCCTCCTGGAGCGCACGCCACACGTTCTCGCCGTTCGCCGGCATCGGAACGTGGCGGACGCCGTACGGCGCGAGCGCGTCGACGACCGCGTTCTGGACGGCCGGCGTGGCGCCGATCGTCCCCGACTCGCCGATTCCCTTCGCGCCGAGCGCGTTCACCGGGGTCGGCGTCTCCATCTCCACGACCTCCCACGACGGGAGCTCGGCGGCCGACGGGAAGCCGTAGCCGGCGAACGTGTTCGAGAGCGGGTTCCCGTCGGCGTCGTAGACGTAGTTCTCGTAGAGCGCCTGCGCGACGCCGGTCGCGACGCCGCCGTGCACCTGGCCCGCGGCGATGAGCGGGTTGATGAGCGTGCCGGCGTCGTCGACCGCGACGAGCCGCTGGAGCTCGACGCGGCCGGTCTCGGTGTCGACCTCGACGACCGCGACGTGCGCGCCGAACGGGAACGTCGGCACGGCGGTGAACTCGTGCTTCGCACGAAGCTCGCCGAGCCGGCCGTCGCCCGACGCGCGGGACGCGAGCTCCGACCACGCGAGCGCGCGCGACGGCGCGCCGGCGACGTGGAGCTTCCCCTCCGCGGTGTCGAGGACGATGTCGTCCGGGCTCGCCTCGAGGTACTCGCCGACGAGCTTCTTCGCGAGCTCGACGACGTCGTCGGCGGCGCCGCGCGCGGCCATCCCGCCGATCTGCGTCGACTTCGAGCCGTACGTCCCGGTGCCCTTCTCGACCTCGTCGGTGTCGCCCTTCACGACGGTGACCTTCTCGATCGGGAGCCCGAGCCGCTCGGCCGCGATCATCGCGAACGTGGTCTCGTGGCCCTGCCCGTGCGAGAACGAGCCGGTGTAGACGATCGCGCCGCCGTCGTCCGTGATCTCGACCTCGCCGAACTCGGTCTCGTGGATCCCGTTCGTGATCTCGACGTACGTCGAGAGGCCGATCCCGAGCTGCTTCGCCCCGCCCGCGTCACGGCGCTTCTTCTGCTCGGCGCGGAGGTCGTCGATCCCCGCGGCGCGGAGCGCGAGCTCGAGCGCTCCGCCGTAGTCGCCGATGTCGTACGGCGCGCCGACGACGGTCTGGTACGGGAACGCGTCGTTCGGGATGAAGTTCGCGCGCCGCACGTCGGCGGGATCCATCCCGATCTCGGCGGCGAACACGTCGATCGCGCGCTCGATCGCCTGCGTCGCCTCCGGGCGGCCCGCGCCGCGGAAGGCGGAGATCGGCGTCGTGTTCGTCACGACGGAGCGTCCCTCGAACTCGATCTTCGGGATCGCGTAGACGCCGCTCGACATGAGCGCCGTCAGGTTCGGCAGGAACGCGCCGAGCGCCGGGTACGCGCCGGAGTCCTGGAGCACGTCGAGCCGGTACGCGAGGATCTTCCCGTCACGCGTGCCGCCGATCGTGAAGTCGGCGCGCTGCGCGCGGCCGTGCGGCAGCGCGACCATGCTCTCGCTGCGCGTCTCGGTCCAGCGCACCGGCTTGCCGACCTTGCGCGCGAGCCACCCGAGCAGCAGCTCCTCGACGCCGAGCATCTTCGCGCCGAAGCCGCCGCCGACGTCCGGGCCGATGACGCGCACCTCCGCCGGATCGAAGCCGAGGATCCCGGCGAGCACCATCTTGTCCTGGTGCGGCGTCTGCGTGGAGAGCCACGCGGTGAGGCGCCCGTCCGCGCCGATCTCGGCCGCGGCGCTGCGCGGCTCGAGCGGGCACGGCGCCATGCGCTGGCTGTTCGCCGTTCCCTTGACGACGACCTCGCACTCGGCGAACAGGTTCTCGTCGTGCTCCGGCGACCCGGAGCCGCACGCGACGTTCGTCCCCATCGACGGGTGGACGATCGTCTCGTCCTTGACCGCCTCGTCCGGGCTCGCGACGACGGGCAGCGGCTCGTAGTCGACGACGATCAGCTCGGACGCGTCGACGCCGGCCGTGCGGCTCTCGGCGACGACGATCGCGACGATCTCGCCGACGAAACGGACGACGTCCGTCGCGACGAGCGGCCGGCCGGGCACGTTCTCGAAGCCCGGGAACGGTGGCGGGCCGAACGGGGGCGCGTCGATGTCGGCGCCGGTGAAGACGGTGACGGTTGACGGGACGGCGCTCGTGTCGACGCCGGCGATGCGCGCGTGTGCGTGCGGCGAGCGGAGGAACGTGACGGCGAGCGCGCCCTCGAGGGGCAGGTTCTCGACGTATCGGCCCTTCCCGGTGAGGAAGCGCGGGTCCTCTTTCCGCAGCACGCGATTTCCGAGGATGCTCATGAACGCGAGCCTACAACACGGTACGGTCCGTCAATGGCTGACCCAGAGAGGGACGCCCGCCTCGCGATCCGCGACCTCGTCGAGAACTGGGCGGTCTGGCGCGACGCCCGCGACTGGGAGCGCTTTCGTACCGTCTGGCACCAGCCCGGCCGGATGAACGCGACGTGGTTCCAGGGGACCGCGGACGAGTTCATCGAGGTGAGCCGGGCGGGGTTCGACCGCGGCGTCCGGATCCTCCACTTCCTCGGCGGCTGCTCGATCGACCTCGCCGGCGACCGGGCGACGTGCCAGACGAAGATGACGATCACGCAGCGGGCGGAGGTCGAGGGCGTGGTCTGCGACGTCGTCTGCACGGGCCGGTTCTTCGACTTCGTCGAGCGGCGCGGCGGCCGCTGGGGGATCGTCGAGCGGCAGCCGATCTACGAGCAGGACCGGCTCTCGCCCGTCGACCCGACCGAGGCGCCGGCCCTCGACCGGGAGCTGCTCGAGAGCTTCCCCGTCGGCTACCGCCACCTGGCGTACCTCCAGACGCGGATCGGCTACACGGTCAAACCGGACATGCCCGGGCTGACCGGCCCTGAGCTCGACGAGCTCTACGCGCGCGGCGCCGCGTGGCTCGCTGCTTCTTAACGGTGCCAGTCACCGTTAAGACGCGTTAGGGCGTGCCGGGACGCGTCGTGTGGTCGCGGCGGAGGAAGGTGTTCGCCCACGCGCTCGTGTGCG
This sequence comes from Gaiellaceae bacterium, assembly GCA_035506655.1. GTDB lineage: Bacteria > Actinomycetota > Thermoleophilia > Gaiellales > Gaiellaceae > Palsa-739. The sequence continues at coordinate 13,682 of DATJOZ010000127.1, read as the reverse complement.
CCAGCGCGTTGTCCTTCACGACGACCGGCGTGTCGAGCATCGTCTCCTCTTCGCCGTACGCCTTCAGCCGCTCGTACGCCTGCGACCAGATGCACTCGGTGTCGTAGACCTCGCAGAGCCCTTCGCGCGTGCCGCCGCACGGGCCGTTGCGCTGGTTCTTCGCGCACTGCGACTCGGGGCAGACGTACGCGATGTCCGGGAGCGAGCAGTCGCCGCAGTCGCGGCAGCCGAACAGCGGCACCTTCGCCGCCTGCTCGAGCATGTGCGCCGTCCGCCCGACGAGCGGCGGCGCCTTCTCGATCCCGCGGTACACGCGGCCGCCCGTCTCGAACAGCGGCGCGTCCTCCGCGAACGCGAGCGTGTGCAGCCGCCGGCTGAACCTGTAGCGGATCGGTACGCGCAGGTCGGTGCGCCGCGCGCGCTTCGACTCGAGGTACGACGCGCTGACGGTGTCCGAGGAGAGCCCCGTGTCGGGATCGGCGTCGAACAGGTGGAACTCGTCCGGGAACGGGAACTGCAGCTCGCGCGCGAACGCGCGCCAGTCGTCGTCGGCGAACGTCGCGGCGATGTCGAGGATCTCGCCGAACCGCTCCGCGGGCATGTGGCCGCCGAGGTAGACGCCGTCGAAGCCGAGCCCGCGCGCGACGGCGACGTGCTTCGCCGCGAGGTCGACGAAGAACGCGCGCCCCTTGTCCTCGCTCGCCGCCTGCCGCTCGACGAGCTCGAGCAGCTCGTCCGTCACGACGACGCCGGGGATCTTCCCGGCGTGGAACGCGCGCGCGGCGGGCGCCGACAGCAGATACACGTTCGCGATCGCCGACACGGGCAGCTGCTCGCGCCGGATGTAGCGCAGCAGCTCGTCGTCCTTCCGCACGCACCAGCCGATCTGGTTGATGACGAACCGCGCGCCGGCCGCCGCCTTCTTCTTCAGCTTGAAGTACTGCGGCATCACCTCGCGCTCGCGCCGCTTGTGGTTCGTGACGACGCAGCCGAGGAAGAAGCTCGTCCTCTCGAGCCTCACCTCCGGCCGGCGCGAGTCCGGGAGCCCCTCGTTCATCTCGGAGAAGAGGCTCAGGAGGCCGACGGAGTCGAGGTCGAACACCGGCGCTGCGAGCCCGCCGTGCCCGGTCACCGGATAGTCGCCCGAGAGCGCGAGCACGTTGTCGAAGCCCTCCGAGCTGAGCTTCCAGCCGCGGCTCTCGAGCGCGTTGCGGTTCCAGTCCTTGCAGGAGAGGTGGATGATCACCTCCTGCCCGCGCGCCACGAGGTCGGTGCCGAGCGTGTCCGGCGCGAGCATCGCGTGGCCGCCCGGGTTGTCCGTGATCGAGAGGACGTCGATGCGCGGGTCGGCGGCGAGCGCGCGCGCGAGCTCCTGCACCTTGCGCCCGCTGTCGGCGCTGATGATCCCGCGGCTCGTGACGAGCTCCGCCGCGACGACGAACGCCCCCGAGCCGAGCTTCTCGCGCAGCGGCTGTGTGCTCACGCGCTCACCACGCCGATGGTACGGTCGGAGCGATGGACGTCTACGCGGAACTCGCGCAGCTCGGGTCGGCGACGGTGTACGAGGCGGCGGGGCGCGCCGGCCTCGTCGACGTGCCGCTGACGCGGATCGTGCCGGGGACACGTGCCGCCGGCCCCGCGCGCACCGTGCGCTGCGGCCCCGGCGACAACCTCATGGTGCACGCCGCGCTCGACCGGACGCAGCCCGGCGACGTGCTCGTGCTCACGCTGCCCGAGCCCGAGCCGTACGCGCTCGTCGGCGAGCTGCTCGCGACCCAGGCGAAGGTGCGCGGCGCCGCCGCGCTGCTCGTCGACGCGGCCGTCCGCGACGTCGAGGAGCTCGAGGAGCTCGGCCTCCCGATCTGGGCGCGCTGGATCTCCATTCGCGGCGCGACGAAGGACGCCGTCGGGACGCTCGACGAGCCGGTGCAGGTCGGCTCGGCGACGATCGCGCCCGGCGACGCGGTCGTGCTCGACGCGGACGGCGCGGCGGTCGTTCCCGCAGCACGGTTGGACGAGGTGCTCGCCGCGTCGCGCGAGCGCGCGGAGCGCGAGCTCGTGAAGCGGGCGAAGCTCGAGGCGGGCGCGCTCTCCTACGACCTCGACAACCTCCGCGCGCGCGTCGAGAACCCCGGTTAGACGTGGCCCTTCGTGCCACGTCCGGTGCCTGGCACCGGACGTGGCTGCGTGAGACACGTGATCGCTTCCGCCACGTGGGCCAAGACCGCATGACCATGCGGTGTTCACCGGCTGGCACGTCCGTTCGGGACATGGCAGGTGCCTGGCACCGGACGTGGCCGTTCCGGGCACGGCCCTCACGAGGCACCCACCACCGAGCGCACCGCCTCGACGACGTCGGCGCGGCCGGGGAGGTACGCGTCCTCGAGCGGCGGGCTGAACGGGATCGGCGCGAACGGCGCGCCGACGCGGACGACCGGCGCGTCGAGCTCGTCGAACGCGGCCGCCTGCACCTGCGCCGCGATCTCGGCGCCGAAGCCGCCGTGCACGACCGCCTCGTGCGCGACGACGAGCCGGTGCGTGCGCCGCACCGAGTCGACGATCGCGTCGAGGTCGAGCGGCACGAGCGTCCGTGGGTCGATCACCTCGACGTCGATTCCCTCACCGGCGAGCTCGTCCGCGGCGGCGAGCGACTCCGGCACGAGCCGCGACAGCGCGACGACCGTCACGTCGCGGCCGGGCCGCACGACGCGCGCGCTCCCGATCGGGACCGCGCCGTTCGGCGCCTCGCCGCGCCGGAAGTACAGCGTCTTGTTCTCGACGTAGACGACCGGGTTGTCGTCGGCGATCGCGCTCGCGAGCAGGCCCGCGGCGTCGGCCGCGGTGCTCGGCATCACGACCTTCAGCCCCGGCACGTGCGTGAGCCACGCCTCGAGGCTCTGCGAGTGCTGCGCGCCGCCCCGCTGGCCCGCGCCGCCCTGCGTGCGCAGCACCATCGGCACCGTGAGCTGGCCGCCGGACATCGTGTGCGCCTTCGCGGCGCCGTTCACGAGCTGGTCGAGCGCGAGCGTGAGGAAGTCGATGAACATGATCTCGACGACAGGCCGCAGCCCCGACTGCGCCGCGCCGATCGCGATCCCGGCGATCGCCGCCTCGCTGATCGGCGTGTTGCGGACGCGCTCCCTGCCGAACTCCTCGGCGAGCCCGGCCGTCGCGCCCCACGGCCCGCCTTCCGCGACGTCCTCGCCGAGGACGAACACGCGCTCGTCGGCGCGCAGCGCGTCGGCGAGCGTCGCCGTGATCGCGCCGAGATACGTCGTCTCGCTCACGCGTACACCAGCGCCGCCGCGAGCGCGACCTCGGGGAACGCGCTCGCCGACGCGAACGCGACCGCCGCCTCGACCTCGTCGCGCGCCGCCGCCTCGAGCGCCGCCGGCTCGTCCTCGCCGAGCCAGCCCTCCTCCACCCCGCGCCGCTGGAGCCGCAGGATCGGGTCGAGCCGCTGCCACTCCTCCGCCGCGAGCGCCTCGCGGTAGAGCTGCGGGTCGCCCTCGTAGTGGCCGCGCAACCGCACGGTGAGGCACTCGAGGAGCGCCGGCCCGGCGCCCGCGCGCGCCGCGTCCAGGAACCGCGCGAACGCGTCGCGCACCGCGACGACGTCGTTCCCGTCGACCGTCTCGCGCTCGAGCCCGTACGGCGCGACGACGTCGCTCACGCGCTCGACGTTCGTGTGCGCCGAGCGCGGCGTGAACTCCGCGAAGCCGTTGTTCTCGCACACGAGCACGACCGGCAGCCCCCACAGCGTCGCGAGGTTCACCGACTCGACGAAGATGCCGCCCTGCACGGCGCCGTCGCCGAAGAAGACGACCGCGACGGCGTCGCTCCCCCGGAGCCGCGCGGCGAGCGCGGAGCCGAGCGCGAGCGGCACGTTTCCGCCGACGACGCCCGTCGCGCCGAGGAACCCGTGCTCGACGTCGACGAGGTGCATCGAGCCGCCGAGCCCGTGGCAGAGCCCGTCGACACGCCCCATCAGCTCCGCCATCACCGCCTCGAGCGGCGCGCCCTTCGCGATCGCGTGCCCGTGCGCGCGGTGGTTCGAGTACACGACGTCGTCCGCGCGGAGCTGCCCGCACACACCCGCCGCGACTCCCTCGGAGCCGCTCGAGAGGTGGACGAGTCCGTGCACCTCGTTCGCACGCGTGAGCTGTCCGACCCGCTCCTCGAAGACGCGGATCCGCCACATCGTGCGGAGGAGCTCGCGCCCGGCTCCGCTGTCCATCCCCGTTACGCGGCCGTCGGCGACAGCACCTGCTGCACCGCGTCGACGATCTTCGCCTCGTTCGGGAGGATGTACTCCTCCATCGGCTCGCTGTACGGGATCGTCGCGTCGAGCGCGCAGACGAGCTGCACCGGCGCCTTCAACGACGAGAAGCCCTCGGACGCGACCTCCGCCGCGATCACCGCGGCCGCCGACCCGTGGCGCGTCGACTGGTCGACGACGACGAGCCGGCCCGTCTTCTCCACCGACGCGAGGATCGTCGCGGTGTCGAGCGGCGCGAGCGTGCGCGGGTCGATCACCTCGGCGGACACGCCCTCCGCGGCGAGCTGCTCCGCCGCCGCGAGCGCGCGGCCGACCGTCCAGCCGATCCCGACGATCGTGACGTCGCTCCCCTCGCGCGCGACGTTCGCCTGTCCGAGCGGCACGACGTACTCGCCCTCCGGCACGTCGCCGTGCTCGAGCGTGAGGAGGTAGTGGTGGAAGAAGATGACCGGGTTGTCGTCGCGGATCGACGCGGTCATCAGGCCCTTCGCGTCGGCCGGCGTCGACGGCACGGCGACCTTCAGGCCCGGCACGCCCATGAACATGCCGTAGATCGTCCCGGTGTGCTGACCGGCCCAGCCGGCGGTGAAGCCGTAGCCCGCCTTCAGCACGACCGGCACCGTCACCTGGCCGCCGGACATGTAGTGGAAGCGGTTCGCCTCGTTCACGACCTGGTCCATCGCGACGAGCATGAACTCGGCCATGTAGAGCTCGACGACGGGCCGGTAGCCGGCGACCGCCGCGCCGACGGCCATCCCGATCTCCGCCGTCTCGCTGATCGGCGTGACCCGGACGCGGTCGGGGCCGAACGCCTGGAGGAACGGGTCGTTCTCCGTCGTGGCGATGTTCTGCCCGAAGTAGAGGACGGTGTCGTCGCGCTGCATCTCCTCGCTGATCGCCTCGAGGATCGCGCCGATGTAGGGAAGTTGTTCGCGTGCCATCTCGGTCGGCCTCCTAGGCGTAGACGTACTTGGTCGCCTCCTCGGCGGCCGGGAAGGGGCTCTCGACGCCGAACGCGACGGCGGCGGCCATCTCGTCGCGCGCCGACTGCGCGATCGCGTCCGCCTCCTCCGGGGTCAGCGTCCCGTCGGTGACGAGCGTCGAGCGGAAGCGGGGAACGGGGTCGCCGCGCTTCGCGGCCTCGTACTCCTCGACGTTGCCGAACACCTCGATCGCCTCGTGCTCGGGAAAGTGGAGCGGGATCCCCGGCGGGACGATGATGTTGCCGTGCGCGCTGAGCCGGTACACGAGCGACTCGACGAGCGTCGGGCCGTCGCCGCCGCGCGCGCGCTCGACCGCGGTCGAGACGACGTCGTAGACGGCCAGCGGGTCGCCGCCGTCGACGGTGACGCCCGGCATCGAGAACGCCTTCGCCTTCACCGCGAGCGGCTCGCCGGCGGCCGCGTTCGCGTCCTCCTGGTCGGTGCGCGTGACGACGTTGTAGTTGTTGTTCTCCATGATGTAGACGACGGGGAGTTTCCAGAGCGACGCGATGTTCAGCGACTCGTGGAACGCGCCCTGCTTCGACGCGCCGTCGCCGAAGAAGCAGAGGACGACCTGGCCCTTGCGCCGGATCTGCGCCGCGTACGCGGCGCCGGTCGCGTGCGGGATCCCCTGGCCGACGATGCCCGACGTGCCCATGAAGCCGCGCGACACGTCGGTGAGGTGCATCGAGCCGCCGTAGCCCTTGCAGATGCCGTCCTTCCGGCCGTAGATCTCCGCCATCAGCGCCTTCGGATCGGTGCCGAGCGCGACGGGGTAGCCGTGGCAGCGGTACGTCGTCAGCAGCTGGTCGTCCGGGCGGAGCGCGGCGAGCGAGCCGACGATCGACGCCTCCGCGCCGTCGGCGAGGTGCGTGTGGCCGCGGATCACGCCGGGGTGCTCCTCGAACGTCCCCTTCACGCGCTCCTCGAACTCGCGGATCCGCACCATCTGCGTGTAGATCCAGGTCAGCCGCTCCTTGCCGAGCCGGTTGCCGGCCACCAAGACTCCTTTCGTCGTTACGTGAGCTGCGCGGCGCTCGTCGCGTACGCGCGGTCGAAGATCTCGTCGATCGGAAGCGTGCGCAGGTCCTCGGAGAGAACCTCGACGCCCCACGGGCCGTCGTAGCCGAGCTCGCGGAACACGCCGACGTACTCGCGGATCGGGAAGTCGCCCTCGCCGGGAAGCCGACGGCGGTTGATCACCTCGTCGAGCCACTCCTCCGCGATCCCGAACGGGCCGTCGGAGAGCTCGACCCAGGAGACCCACTGCGGCGGGACGCGCCGGAGGTCGTCGGGGATCACGTCGAGCTTGCCGAGGTGCCACGTGTCGAATGCGAGGCCGCCGTTCGGCGCGTTCGCGCCCTGGACGACCGAGAGCGCGATGTCGAGCGTGTTGACGACCGCGTCGTACGGCATGAACTCGTAGACGATCTTCGCGTCGGTGTGCTCCGCGGCGTCGGCGCAGAGCTCGCCGTACGCCTCGATCAGGCGCGGCAGCTCGACCTCGGTGCCCGCGAGGTTCCCGACCTTGATGTGGTGTGCCGGCAGCACCTCGGCCGCCTCGAACAGCATCGCGCGCGTCCGGTCGGAGACGGCGCGCCGCTCGTCGCCCGGCTCGAGGAACCAGTCCCCGATGAACTCGAGCTCGACGTGGCGCAGGCCGTACTCGTCGAAGAGCGAGCGGATGTCGGCGAGCGTCTTCCCCTCGTCGAGCATGTGCTCGAGGTCGGCGTGCCAGATCCCGATCCCGGCGAAGCCGACGCGCGCGGCGTGCGCGCAGCGGTCGCGCAGGTCGAACAGGCTCCACTCCCGCCCGACGTGGACCTCGACCGGGCCCGAGATGGTCCAGTAGAGACCGAGCAGTTCGTCGCCGCCGCCCATCGGCCGGAACCTACCCCCTGGACAGTTGCCCTCACAAGTGGCTAGACCACATCGTGCGCGGAGGGTTAAGGTCCGTGCGATGGCGGATTATGTGATCGTGGGCGCGGGCTCTGCGGGCTGCGTGCTCGCGGGGCGGCTGAGCGAGGACCCCGACGTCAGCGTCCTGCTGCTCGAGGCCGGCGGCCCCGACACCGCGCCGGAGATCCACGTCCCGGCGATGTTCCCGATCATGTTCAAGTCGGGGCTCGACTGGGACCTGACGGGCGACGAGGAGCCCGGCCTCGGCAACCGGCGGCTCTATCTTCCGCGCGGCCGGATGATCGGCGGCTGCAGCTCGATCAACGCGATGATCTACCTCCGCGGCAACCGCGCCGACTACGACGAGTGGGCCGCGAACGGCGCGCACGGGTGGAGCTACGACGAGGTGCTGCCGTACTACAAGCGCGGCGAGGACAACGAGCGCGGCGAGAGCGAGTACCACGGCGTCGGCGGCCCGCAGTCCGTCTCCGACAGCCGCTCGATGCACCCGCTCGTCGACCTGATGATCGACGCGGCGGTCGCGGCCGGCATCCCCGCGAACGACGACCTGACCGGCGCGACGCAGGACGGCGTCGGCCGGTTCCAGGTGACGCAGAAGGGCGGCTTCCGCTGCAGCACCGCGGACGCGTACGTCCATCCCGTCATCGACCGTCCGAACCTCGAGGTGCGCGACTCGGTCTACGTCGAGCGGATCGTGTTCGACGGCAACCGCGCCGTCGGCGTCGAGCTCGTGAGCCGCGGGCGGCGCGAGACGGTCCGCGCCGAGCGCGAGGTGATCGTCTCGGCCGGCGCGTACCAGTCGCCGGTGCTCCTGATGCTGTCCGGGATCGGCCTCCGCGAGGAGCTCGAGCCGTTCGGGATCGAGGTGCGGGAGGAGCTGCCTGTCGGACGGAACCTCCAGGACCACGCGATGGCGAACCTCAACTACATCAGCAAGGTGCCGGCGCTGTTCGGGATCTTCACGCCCGAGAACTTCGAGCTGCTGCACACGGAGGGCCGCGGCCCGCTCACCTCGAACCTCCCGGAGGCCGGCGCGTTCTTCCGCTCGAGTGCGGACCAGCCGGCGCCCGACCTCCAGTTCCACTTCTCGCCGTCGCTCTTCTACGACGAGGGGCTGACGCCGCCGCACGACCACGGCTACGTCTTCGGGCCGGTGCTCGTGAAGCCGGCGGCGCGCGGGAAGGTCTCGCTGCGCACGCCGATGACGGACTCGAAGCCGTGCGTGCTCTCGAACTTCCTCACGACGGAGGAGGACCGCGCGGCGTTCGTCCACGGCACGCGCGTCGCGCTCGAGGTCGCCGCGCAGTCCGTGCTGCAGGACGTCATGAAGGAGCCGTTCAGCGTCCCGGCGTCCGACTCGGAGGAGGACATCCTCGCGTGGGGCCGCAAGAACTGCCAGCCCGTCTACCACCCGACGTCGACGTGCGCGATGGGCGCGGTCGTCGACCCCGAGCTTCGGGTCTACGGGATCGAGGGCCTGCGCGTCGTCGACGCGTCCGTGATGCCGACGATCACGCGCTCGAACACGCACGGGCCGACGATGATGATCGCCGAGAAGGCCGCGGACATGATCCTCGGCCGCGCGCCGCTGCCGGCCGCGACGACGGCCGCGGTCTAGCTCTCAGCGCGCCGTCGCGCGCCAGCCTCCGGGCGGGGCGTACGACGTCCGCACCGCCTCGACGTACGGCACCGGGCTGACGATCGCGCGGAGCTCGACCTGCTCGTGCCGCTCGACGGTCGGCTTCGACGTCCCGCCGTCCGGCTCGCCCCAGAGGAACGTCACCTCCGTGCCCGGCTCGGCGTACTCGGGGTCCATCACCGCGAGCGTCAGCATCCGGCCCTCGTTCGCGCTGTAGCCGACCCACGTCGAGACGCCGACCGTCTCGCCGTCGACGAGCACGCGGTCGAACGGATGCATGGAGTACACGCACGACGGCCAGTCCATGAACTTCGCACGGTCGGACTTGCGGAACATCGTCCCGATCGTGCGCGTCACGTCGTCGTCGTCGAGCGCGAGCGTGACCTTCCGGCGGTGCGGCCCCTCGGCCATCTGCTCGAGCGCGTCGCGGCCGATGAAGTCGTGGTCGAACTTCACGTAGTTGCCGTAGCCGAGGTCCCACGGCGTGAAGTAGTAGTTGTCGATCACGTCGGCGTCGTAGCTGCCGCCGACCGACGCGCGCCCCTCGTAGCCGTCGGCCGGCAGCCACTCGCGGTACGCCGTCAGCGCGTCCCCGGAGTAGATCGCCGGGAGCGGCGACGGGATCCAGCCCGACTCGAGCGTGTTCGACGAGTACGCCCTGCCGCCGACCTGGCGGAGCCCGAGCTCCTCGCCCGCGGCGAGGATCGCCTCGCGCACCGGCGCCTCGTCGTCCCACGGGCCGAAGAGCTCCCAGCCCGGCTGCCCGGCCATCCCGTGGCGGAGCGCGCGGACCTGCCTCCCGGCGATCGTGACGGCCGTCATCGTGAAGAACTTCAGGTCCGGCGGCGTCGCGCCGAGCACCTCCTCGATCACGGCCATCGCGTTCGGCCCCTGCACCTGGAAGCGGTACGACTTGCGGCGGCCGTCGGTGCGCAGCGCCGTGCGCTGGTCGAGCGCGACCTCGACGTCGTAGCCGCCCGTCTCCGCGTGGTACGTGATCCAGTTCAGCGCCGGCGCACGGCCGACGAGGTTGTACTCGTTCTCCGCGAGCGCGAAGAGGATCACGTCGCCGATCACGTAGCCGTCCGGCGTGCACGGGACGAAGTGCTTCGCCTTGTCGACGGTGAAGTTCGCGAAGCTGTTGACGGCGAGGTCGGAGAGCAGCCGCTCGGCGTCCGGGCCGGTCACCGCGAGGTCGGCCATGTGGTACGACTGGTTGAAGAGGACGCACGTCTGCTGCCACGCCATCTGCTCGTCCCGCCAGTTCGTGAACTCCGCGGGAACGCCCGGATAGACGTTCGGCCCGGCCTGAGAGTTGCGCAGGAGCTCGACCGGGCTCGCAACCGTCGCGAGCAGGTCCTCAAGGCTGTTGTGGCTCACGATTCTCCCCTCCGTTCGTCGACGGTGCCTGAACCTGTTCTCCGAGATAGCTCGCGACCAGCAGGTGCCGGTCGGCGCGCAGCTGCGCCGCGTCGGCCTGCAGGACGATCTCGCCGTGCGTCAAGACGTAGCCGCGGTCGGCGACCTCGAGCGCCAGGTGGACGTGCTGCTCGACGAGAAGCACCGCGCAGTCGCGCTCCTGCGCGAACTGGCGCACCACCGGAAGCAGCCACTCGACGATCACCGGCGCGAGGCCGAGGCTGAGCTCGTCGAGCAGCAGCACGCGCGGCTGGCGCGCGAGCGCGCGGCCGACCGCGAGCATCTGCTGCTCGCCGCCCGAGAGCAGCCCGACGCGCCGGCCCTGGAGCTCCTCGAGCTTCGGGAAGTACTCGTAGGCGAGGTCCGTGTCGACCGTCTCGCCGCGGCGGCTGAGCCGGAAGTGCTCGGCGACGGTGAGCCCGAAGAACAGCCCGCGCCCCTCGGGGACGTGCGCGATCCCGCGGCGCGCGCGGGCGCTCGGCGCGACGCGCGCGAGGTCGTCGCCGTCGAGGAGCACGCGCCCCTCCATCGGCTTCACGAGACCGGAGATCGCGCGGAGCGACGTCGTCTTGCCGGCGCCGTTCGGCCCGAGGAGCGCGACGACCTCGCCGGCGGCGACGTCGAGCGAGACGCCGCGGATCACGGCCGCCTCGTCGTAGCCCGCGGTGAGCGCGTCGAGCGCGAGGACCGGCTCAGCCATCGCTCTCCGCCTCGAGAACCGACGCCGCGCTGCCGAGGTACGCGGCGACGACGCGCTCGTCGCGCCGAACGACGTCCGGCTCGCCGCGCGCGATCACCTTGCCGAACTCGAGCACGACGACCTCGTCGCAGATCCCGAGCACGAGCCCCATGTCGTGGTCGACGAGCAGCATCGCCTGGCCGTCGTCCGCGAGCGTGCGGAGGCGGCGGCCGAGCTCGGTGCTCTCCCCCGTGTCGAGGCCCGCAGCCGGCTCGTCGAGGCAGACGAGCCGAGGCCGCGCGACGAGCGCGCGCGCGATGCCGACGAGCTTCCGCTGCCCCTGCGAGAGCTCGGTCGGGTGCTCGCCGACGACGTCCGTGAGCCCGAGCAGCTCGAGCACCGGGCCCGCCTCGACGTCGTTTACCCCTTGCCCCTTGAAGGACCCGCCGAGCAGCCGCCACAGCGACGGGGTCTCCGCCGCGACGCCGAGGTTCTCCCCGACGGACAGGTCGTCGAAGAGGTCGATCGACTGCCACGTGCGCGCGAGCCCGAGGTGCGCGCGCGCGTGCGGCGCGAGGCCGGTGAGGTCGTGACCGTCGAGCTCGACGCGGCCGGACGAGCGGACGAAGCCCGAGATCGCGTCGATGAACGTCGTCTTGCCGGCGCCGTTCGGCCCGATCAGACCGACGAGCTTCCCCTCGCCGACCTCGAGGTCGACGTCGACGACGGCGTGCACGCCGCCGAAGCTCACCGAGACGCCGGTCGCGCGGAGCACCGCGCTCACCGTGCGCCTCCGCTACTCGGCGTTGCGACGAAGCTCGCTCGGCGAGCAGTCGTACGCCGCACGGAACAGGCGGCTGAAGTGCTGCGGGCCCGGCAGGCCCCAGCGTGTTGCGATGGAGAGGATCGTCTGGTGGCGAAGCGCGGGGTCGAGGAGGTCGCGCCGGCACCGCTCGAGCCGCGCGCCGCGGATCCACTGGCACACGCTCGTCCCCTCGGCGGCGAACAGCTTGTGGAGGTACCGCGTGGAGATGAAGCTCGAGCGGGCGATCTCCTCGGGGCCGAGGTCGGGATCGCCGAGGTTCGCCTCGATGAAGGACTGCACGTTGAGGAGGATCTCGGCGCGGGTCCGGAGCCGCGTGGGCTCGGAGACGCCGTGGACGGGCCCCGTGTAGACGCCGCGGATGAGATCGAGGACGGTGTCGACGGTGTTCTGCTCGTCATCCGCGTTCAGCGTCCTTTCCTCCAGCGCGTCCGCGAGCGCGCGCAGGAACGCGACCGCCGCGCGCGGAAAGCCCTCGTTGCCGGAGATCCCGAGCGCGGTGAGCGTGCTGATCTGCGCCGCGTGCACGCCGAGCAGCTCCCACGGCACACGGACGACGAGCGACTCGAACGGCTGATCCGCCCGGAAGATCACCGGGTGCGACGTCTCGTAGCTGATCAGGTCGCCGGCGCGGGCCACGCCCGTCCGCCCCTCCTGCGCCGCGTTGATCCGGCCGCGCAGGACGAGCGAGACGTGCAGGCACAGCGGGTCGCACGCGGCGATCGCCTGCGAGGTGCGGATCATCGTGTTCGGCGCGGTCGAGAGCCGGAAGAAGCTCAGCGGCCCGAGCTCGTAGCCCCACATCCGCGCGCCGAACCGCTCGCGCGCCGCGCTCCGGACGTGGACGGGCAGATACGTGTCGAACGATGACTCCGACCAGAAGTCCAGCCGGTCGACGGCGGGTACCGATTCGGTGTCGATCAGCAGCGTCAGGCCGGAAAGCTTGGGCGACCCGGCGCACGGTGTCAAGGCGCGCGCTCACGGCTCGTCCCGCCCGGCGGGCGCGAACAGCGCTTTTCCGGCCGTCGCCGGCGCCGCCTCCTTCCGCCGCTGCTTCTGGCGCCGCTTCCGGTACGAGGCGCCGGCGACGCCCTCGGGGTTCTGGAAGAGCGTCACGATCAGCGCCATCCCGCCGAAGAGGAGCGCCCAGTTCCCCGCGATCCCGAACCACTTCTCGAGCGCGTACGGGAAGAGCGCCTCGACCGAGATCAGCCCGGCGAAGATCGCACCGGACACCATCGTGATCCCGCCGACGTAGGCGAACGCGATGAGGCTCAGCGCGGTGAGCGCGGAGAAGCGCGTCACCGTGACGGAGCTGAAGTTGTAGCCGTACATCGAGCCGGCGATCCCGGCGATGAACGAGCTGATCCCGAACGCGGCGAGCTTCACGTTGCGGACGTTCACGCCGGCCGCCGCGGCGGCGCGCTCGTTCGAGCGGACGGCGAGCATCCGCTGGCCGAGCCCGGAGCGGCGGAGGTTCGCGACGAACACGCCGAGCAGCAGCGTCACCGCGACGACGAAGAAGCCGAACACCGGGCTCGGCACCTTTCCGTCGAGCCCGCGGAACGGCCCGTACGGGCCGAGGTCGAGGCCGAAGAGCTTCGGCTCCGGCACCGGCGAGCTCGAGCTGCCGCCTCCCCACGTCGTCGAGAGGAAGACGAACTGCTCGATCGCGACCGCGCCGGCGAGCGTCACGACGGCGAGGCTCACGCCGCGCACGCGCAGCGCCGACACGGCGATCAGCAGGCCCATCAGCGTCGCGCCGATCGCGCCGATGAACATCGCCCACGGGAAGCCGACGCCGTGGTCGACGGCGAGGTGCGACACGATGAAGCCGGAGACGCCGGCGAGCGCGAGCTGCACGATCGAGATCTGGCCGACGAAGCCGGTGATGACGACGAGCGACAGCGCCATCAGGATGCCGATGAGCGTGTTGATCA
>DATJOZ010000126.1:0-5051 GCA_035506655.1 Gaiellaceae bacterium | reverse complement strand
GCTAGCCGTACGTGAACTCGTCGGGCGTGTCGACGGCGCTCGTCCCGCCCGCCGTCGTCACCGTGACGTCCACCGTCCCGGCGTCGCCGGGCGGCGAGACGGCCGTGATCGTCCCGTCGTCGTTCACCGTGAAGTCGGCCGCGGTGCCGCCGAAGTCGACCTCGACCGCCCCGGCGAGGTTCGTCCCGGAGATCGTGACCTCCGTCCCGCCGTCGACCGGGCCGCCGGCCGGGTCGATCCCGGAGACGGCCGGCGGGTCGACGTAGGTGAAGGCGTCCTCGGCGACCGGCGCGCTCGTGCCGTCGGCCGAGGTGACGGTCACGTCGACCGTGCCCGCGGCTCCGCCGGGCGAGAGCGCGTAGAGCACCCCGTCGCTCGCGACCGCGAACTCCGCCGGCACGCCGCCGAAGTCGACCTCGGTCGTCGTCGTGAAGCCCGCGCCGTCGATCTCGACGAACGTCCCGCCGGCCGACGGGCCGGCGTTCGGCGTCACCGCGGCGACGGTCGGCTGCACCGCGGCGTACGTGAACTGGTCGGCGGCGCTCGTCCGGCTCGTGCCGTCGGCGCTCGTGACCGTCACGTCGACGGTCCCGGTGCCCGGCGGCGAGATCGCGACGAGCGACGTGTCGTCGTTGACGCCGAACTCGGCGGGCACGCCGCCGAAGTCGACCTCGACCGCGCCGGAGAGGTTCGTGCCGGTGATCGTGACGTAGGTTCCGCCGTCCGGCGAGCCCGAGCTCGGGTCGACGCTCGTGACGGTCGGCGGCGTCGCGACGTACGTGAACCGCGCCGCCGAGCTCGACGCGCTGCGGCCGCCGACGGTCGTGACGCGCACCGACACCGTCCCCGCCGCTTCGCCCGCCGGCGACCACGCGGTGATCTGCGAGTCGCCGTCGACCTCGAAGCCGGCGCTCTGGCCGCCGAAGTCGACGCGCGACGCGGTCGTGAGGTTCGTGCCGGTGATCGTGACCTCCGTGCCGCCGTGGAGCGGGCCCGACCTCGGGCTGATGCCCGAGACGGTCGGCGCCGCGACGAACGCGAACGCGTCGCCCGCGACGACGGCGCTCGACCCGCCCGCGTTCGACACCGTCACGTCCACCGTCCCGGCCGCCGACGCGGGCGCCGTCGCGGTGATCGACGTGTCGCTGTTGACCGTGAAGGCGGCGGCGACGCTCCCGAACCTGACGCCGGTCGCGCCGGTGAGCCCGGCGCCCGAGATCGTCACCTTCGTCCCGCCGGACGCGGGCCCGGTCGGCGGCGCGATCGACGTCACGCGCGGCACGGGCACGAACCCGGGCGCGAGGACGAGGTACGCGTGGCCGGACTGGTTGTAGACCTCGTTGCCGTACGCGTCGAAGGCGGAGAAGCCCGGGTCGACGGCGGGCGCGACCGCGAGCCTGCCGTACGCGACGACGTTCCCGTTGAGATCCCACGTGACCGAGGCCCACGCCGTGTACGTCGTGACGTGGTAGCCGCCGCCGCGTCCGCTGCCGCCGCAGCGCGTCGACAGGTACGCGGCTCCGGTCGGATAGCCGCTCGACGGGTCGAAGCCGGTCGCGTACGCCGTCTCCTGGATCCCGCCGCACGAGTACCCGAGCACCGCGAAGGCCTGGCCCTGCGGCAGGACGAGCGACGTCGTCGTCGCGGACGCGGGCGACGACGCGGCGAGCACCGCGCCGAGGACCAGCACGAGCACCGCGATGCCGCGGACCATCGGCCTGCGAATCATGTTCCCCTCCTTGCCTGTCGCCCATCGATGACCTGCGCCGCAAGGAGCCGCCGCGCGGGAAGATATCGCTAGGGGCCGCCGAGCGCGAGCCAGTCCTCGCGCGTCATCGCCCAGCGCTCGTGGTCGCGCCACTCGCCGCCGATCCGCAGGTAGCGCGGCGAGAGCCCTTCGCGCCGGAAGCCCGCGCTGCGGACGAGCGCGATCGACGCCTCGTTCTCCGGCTGCACGTTCGCCTCGACGCGGTGCAGGCCCATCGCGCCGAAGACGTGCTCGAGCAGCAGCTCGAGCCCCTCGCGCATGTAGCCGTTGCCGGCGTGCGCCGCGTGTGCGTAGTAGCTCGCGTAGCAGCTCTGGAAGCCGCCGCGGACGATCTCGCTGAGATTGAAGACGCCGACGATCGCGCCGTCGTCGACACGTTGGACGACGAACGACACGAAGCGCTCGCCGTCGGCGCGCGCGAGCCAGACGTCGACCGCCTCCGGCGTCGCGGGCGCCGCGAGCCACGGGTGGTGAAGCGCGGAGCTCTCGGCGCCGAGGCGCGCGAGCTCGTCCCGGTCGGCGGCGGTCGGGACGCGAAGCTCGACGCGGCTGCCTGCCATCGCCGGAGCGTAGACCGCTAGGCGGCGCGGCGCGCCCGCCAGACGACGAGCGAGGCGGCCCACATGACCGCGAAGAGCCCGACGACGCCGTACCCGAGCGTGCCGAAGTCGAGGCCGCCGAGCGCACCCCAGACGCCGGTGTCGAGCCCGAGCCTCGCCGCCGCGACCTGCAGGAGCTCGATCGTCCCGATCACGAGCGCCACCGCGACGGAGACGCTCGTCACGGTGATGTTGTAGTAGACCTTCCGCACCGGGCTCGCGAACGCCCAGCCGTACGCGTGGGTCATGAACGCGCCGTCGGCGGTGTCCATCAGACTCATGCCCGCGGCGAAGAGGATCGGGAGCGAGAGCACCGCGAGCACCGGCACGTCGTGGCCCGCGGCGCCCGCGGCGAGCGCGAGGAGGCCGACCTCGGTGGCGGTGTCGAAGCCGAGCCCGAAGAGGACGCCGAGCGGGTACATCTGCCACGAGTGCCGGATCCGCCCGGCGACGCGGCCGAGGAAGAACCGGTTCATGAGGCCGCGCTCGCGCAGCCGCTCCTCGAGCGCGGCCTCGTCGACCGCGCCGCCGCGCGTCTCGCGGTAGATCCGGACGATGTCGACGAGCACGAGCAGGTTGAGGATCCCGATCGCCCAGAGGAACGTGCCGGAGACGCTCGCTCCGATCGTGCCGCCGTAGTCCTGGAGCGCAGGGATCCGGCTGTTCACCGTCGTCGCCGCGACCGCGATGCCGGCCGCGAGCGCGAACACGATCGTCGAGTGTCCGAGCGAGAAGAAGAAGCCGGTGCCGAGCGAGCGCTTCCCGTCCTGGAGGAACTTCCGCGTCGCGTTGTCGATCGCGGCGATGTGGTCGGCGTCGAACGCGTGTCGCAGGCCGAAGGTGTACGCGAGCGCGCCGAGCCCGGCGAGCGTCGGGATCTGCCGCGCGTAGACGAGGTACACGCCCCAGCCGGCGACGTGCAGGAGCGCGACCGCGGCGGCGAGCCCGGCCAGCCGCAGGCGGTCTCCTCTCGGCAGCGTGCTCATCTCGACCGACGCTATCGCAGGCCCGCGGTGCCGTCGCCCGTAGTTGCCACGGCCCGCGCCGCGGCCGACCACCGACGCCTAGCGCGACGTGTTGAGCGCGACGGCCTGGCGGATCAGCGCGGCGAGCGCCTTCTCGTCGATCGCGTCGCCCTCGTGGAAGTCGATCGCGCGCCGCACGTTGCCGTCGAGGCTCGAGTTGAAGAGGCCCGCGGGGTCGGCGAGCGACGCCCCCTTCGCGAACGTCATCTTGACGACGCTCTTGTAGGTCTCGCCCGTGCAGATGATCCCGTCGTGGTACCAGACCGGCACGCCGCGCCACTTCCACTCCTCGACCACGTCGGGATCCGTCTTCTTGATCAGCGCGCGGATCTGCGCGAGCCTCTCGCCGCGCCAGTCGTCGAGCTCGGCGATGCGCCGGTCGATCTTGTCGGACGCCTCGCTCACGACGCCGGCGGCTGGTCGATGCGGACGAGGTTCCCGGACGGGTCGCGCACGGCGAAGTCGCGCGTGCCCCAGAACTGGTCGGTCGGCTCCTGGACGATCTCGGCGCCGGCGTCGCGCACCTTCTCGAAGGTGCCGTCGACGTCGTCGGTGTGGAAGTGGACGCCGTTGAGCGCGCCCTTGGCGAGGAGCGCGTTGAGCGCGTCGTTGTCGCCGGGGCCGCCGTTGACGAAGTTCGTGAGGACGATCGCGACGTCGGGCTGGTTCGGCGAGCCGACGGTGATCCAGCGAAAGCCCTCGTTCGCGACGTCGTTCCGCACCTCGAGCCCGAGCTTGTCGCGGTAGAACCCGAGCGCGGCGTCGGGGTCGTGCACCTGCACGAAGCAGGTTGAGAGCGTGAGGTTCATGGTCATGCCCCGAGGCTAGCGAGCCGCCGCGAGCTGCGCTTCTCCGATCCTGCTCGGCTTCGGAGCCGGCCGCGTCGCGTCCTTCGCGACGCAGCCGGGGACGCCCGCGAGGTCGCTGTGGTCGCGGTTGCGGTAGGCCGTCGGCGTCTCCCCCACGAGCTCGGTGAACCGCGCGGAGAAGCTGCCGAGCGAGGAGCAGCCGACCGCGAGGCAGACCTCCGTGACGGACATGTCGCCGTTGCGGAGCAGCCCCTTGGCGCGCTCGATCCGGCGCGTCATGAGGTAGGAGTAGGGCGTCTCTCCGTAGGCCGCGCGAAACCGCCGGGAGAAGTGCGCGGTCGACATGAGCGCCTCGCGCGCGAGCGCCGCGACGTCGAGCGGGCGTGCGTACTCGCGATCGATGAGGTCGCGAGCGCGGCGAAGGTGCGCGAGGTCGGCGATCTCCTCAGGGGTCACGGGGAGCCTCGATGGCTTGCCGATACGGAGTCGGCTCGCGAGCAACGCGCACTCCTGGGGAGCCTGTCGCCGACCGAGCGGTACGGCCTAGTCTCGGTCGAGATCTACTGACCGACGGCATGGTCGAAGGCCCACTCCATTGCAGCAAAGAACCTCTCTCGCGTGTGATCGTCTCCAAGCGCGTCGAGATAGAAGGTCGGAGCCGGCCCCTGAGAAACGCCGGGAACGGCCTCGTTGATCCGGTGCCGCAGCTCGTCACGCACAGCGTCACTCTGTACCCGCCTGAGGGGAATCTCGATCTGGCCGCTTGAGTACAGCCTGAACGCCCTGAGCGTCGGCAGCCCTTCTCGTTCGACCAGGACGCGGGCTGATCCGAATTGAGCACCTCTGCCGA
>DATJOZ010000125.1:0-69031 GCA_035506655.1 Gaiellaceae bacterium | reverse complement strand
GCTCTACCCCGGCGGGTCGAGCGACCTCGCTGCGACGGTCGACAACCCGAACCCGACCCCGGTGCACGTCCACTCGTTCGTCCTCGGGCCGGGCGGGATCGCGAACGACCATCCCGGCTGCGGCGCGGGCGACGTCGCGTTCGACGGGCCGGTCACGAACGGCGGCGGCGACTTCGTGTTCCCGCCGGGCGACTCGGCGCTGACGCTGCCGAACGCGATCTCGATGAGCGCGTCGGCCGCGGACGCGTGCCAGGGCGCGACCTTCACGGTGTCGCTGGCGGCGGGCTCGTGATGCGCGGGGTGAGCACAGCGAGGAGGGCCGCGGCGATCGCGGTGCTGCTCGGTGCGCTCGCCGTCGTCACGTGGGCGACCTCGGCGCTCGCGGGGAGCAGCCTGCCGGCGCCGACGATCAGCGCGAAGCCGGCGAACCCGACGAACTCGACGAGCGCGAGCTTCACGTACACCGACTCGTCGACGATCACGAAGTTCCAGTGTCAGCTCGACGGCGGCGCGTGGACCGACTGCGGCACCACGCGCCCGTCGTCGAAGTCGTAC
Source organism: Gaiellaceae bacterium (assembly GCA_035506655.1). Taxonomy (GTDB): domain Bacteria; phylum Actinomycetota; class Thermoleophilia; order Gaiellales; family Gaiellaceae; genus Palsa-739. The sequence goes on along the minus strand of DATJOZ010000125.1, from coordinate 68,476 downwards.
ACCGGCCTCGCCGCCGGGGGCCACACGTTCTGCGTGCGCGCCGTCTCCGGGAGCACGACGAGCTCCGCGACGTCGTATGCGTGGACGATCGACCTGACCGCGCCGAAGGTCAACTCGATCAATACCGCCGCGACGAACCCGACGAGCTCGTCGAGCGTGACGTGGACGGTCGTCTTCTCCGAGTCGGTGACCGGCGTGGCGATGTCGAACTTCGGGCTCGTCGCGGCCGGGCTCGGCGGCACGCCGGCGATCACGGGGCTCAGCGGCTCCGGGACGACGTACACCGTCACCGCGTCGACGGGCTCCGGCAGCGGCACGCTCCAGCTGAAGCTCACCGGCGCCGGCTCGATCAAGGACACGGCGGGGAACGCGCTCGGCGGGACGATCCCGTTCCTCGGCCAGACCTACACGATCGACCGCACGGCGCCGACCGTCGTCTCGATCAACCGCGCGGGCGCGAGCCCGACGAGCGCGTCGAGCGTCTCGTGGACGGTCGTCTTCAGCGAGAGCGTGACCGGCGTCGACTCGAGCGACTTCTCGCTCGTGAAGACCGGGCTGGGCGGCACGCCCGCGATCACGGGCGTCACCGGCTCCGGGACGACGTACACCGTCACCGCGTCGACGGGCTCCGGGAACGGCACGCTCGGGCTCAACCTCGTCGACAACGACTCGATCAAGGACGGCGTCGGCAACAAGCTCGGCGGCACCGGCACCGGCAACGGGAACTTCACCGGCCAGGTCTACACGCTCGACCGCACCGCACCGACGGTCGTCTCGATCAACCGCGCCGACGCGAACCCGGCGAGCACGTCGCCCGTCCACTGGACGGTCGTCTTCAGCGAGAGCGTCACGGGCGTCGACGCCTCCGACTTCGCGCTCGTCAACTCCGGGCTCACCGGGCCGGCGATCACCGGCGTGAGCGGCTCCGGCACGACGTACACCGTCGCGGCGTCCACCGGCACCGGCTCGGGGACACTCGGCCTGAACCTCGTCGACAACGACTCGATCGTCGACGCCGCGGGGAACAAGCTCGGCGGGACGGGAACGGGCAACGGGAACTTCACCGGCCAGGTCTACACCGTGAGCTCGCCGGTCGGGCTGCCGTTCACGATCGCCGGGAACGCGACGACGACGCTCTTCCCCGGCCTCTCGTCCCCGATCAACCTCGTCTTCACGAACCCGAACAGCGTCCCGATCACCGTGACCGTGGTGACCGCGACGATCACGTCGACGAGCGACGAGACGCACTGCGCCGCCGCTGCGAACTTCGCGATCGGCCAGCAGCTCCAGGTCAGCGTCACGGTGCCGGCGAACACGACGGCGTCGCTCTCGGCTCTCTCGATCCCGACCGCGAACTGGCCGACGATCACGATGGTCGAGACGCACGTCAACCAGAACGGCTGCCAGAACCGCACGGTCAACATCAGCTACACGGGGAGCGCGCACTCGTGAAGCGCGTGATCGCGACCATCGCGTTCATCCAGGCGTTCGCCGCGGCCCTGTCCGCGCTGCTGTCGTCGCTTCCCGGCGTCGACGTCCCCACGCGCGGCACGGTCGCGGCGACCGAGCTCCCGGCTCCGGACGGATCCGCTCCGCCTCCGCGTCTCCCCCGTCGCGGCGGCGGCGCCCGGAGCCGGCGTCTGCTCGTCCTCCTCGGCGTCGCGGGCGTCGCGCTCGTCGGCGCAGCTGCGTGGGCGTTCTGGGTCGCGGGCACCGCGCCCGGCGCCCAGGCGGAGGGGGTCGCCGCGACGGTGCAGCAGGTGCACGGGCTCACGCTCGACGGCGGCGTGTCGCCGACGGCCGACCCGGACGTCGCGCTCAGCTGGAACGCGGCGCACCTCTCGAACGGGCTCGGGGTCGACGGGTACGTCGTCCGGCGCTACCACGGGCTCTCGTCGAGCGCCGTCTGCGGCGGGCCGTCGGCGACGAGCTGCGTCGACCTCGCTCCGGACGGGACGTACGACTACGGCGTCGCGGCGCGGTTCGCGGGCTGGACGGGGCCGGAGAGCGCGCACGTCACGGTCGTCGTCGACACGAGCGCGCCGTCGATCGACTCGGCGCCGCAGAGCCCGAGCGCGAACCCGTCGCCGACGTTCGCGTTCTCGCATCCGCGGTACGAGCACTTCGCGTGCAGCCTCGACGCAGGTGCGTTCGCGACATGCTCGAGCCCCGACACGCTGGACGGCCCGCTCGGCGAGGGGTCGCACACGTTCCGCGTCGAGGCACTCGACGCGCACGGGAACGCGACCGATGTCGCGTCGACCACCTGGACGATCGACACGAGCCCGCCGGTCATCGGCACGACCCCGGCCGACACGAGCGCCGACACGGCGCCGTCGATCCCGTTCTCGCACGGGTCGTATTCGACCTTCGCGTGCGACCTCGACGGAACGGGCTTCGTGCCGTGCACAGGGCCGGACGCCCTGAGCGCGCTCGGGAACGGCCAGCACACGTTCTCGGTGGAGGCGTTCGACGCGGACGGGATCGCGACGCCGGCGGCGTCGTACACGTGGACCGTGGACGCGAGCCCGCCGACCTTCACCGCGAAGCCGACGGCGCACAGCGCGAACCCGAGCCCGTCGTTCTCGTTCGTCCACACGGAGGCGTCGTACACGTTCAAGTGCAAGCTCGATACCGGCGACCTCGAGTCGTGCACGAGTTCCCACGGGCTCAGCGACCTGCCCGGCGGCGCCCACGAGCTCACCGTCGAGGCGTTCGACGCCGACGGCGTCGCCACTGCGCCCGCGGTCTACGACTGGACGGTCGACACGACGCCGCCGACGATCACCTCGACGGGCGGCATGGTCGACGGCGGCACGTACGCGTCGCAGGACGCGGCGTTCACGCTGAGCCACGCGTTCTACTCGAGCTTCGAGTGCGGGCTCGACGGCGCGACGCTCGCCGGGTGCGCCGGGAGCGGCGGCACGGACGGGATCTGGCCGAGCGGGTTCCAGGCGTCGGGAGGCGACTGTGGCAGCCCGGACGCAAACGGCTTCTGCTACGCCGACCACTCGGGCGAGCCTCCGGTCGAGCTCGGCGTCCGGTTCACGACCTCGCAGTCCGTCCAGATCGTCGGCGTCCGCGTCTATCGCGTTGACGACGGCCCCGTCACCGGGTCGCTCTGGGACGCGAGCGGCAACCGCATCGCGGGCGCGACGGCGTTCGCCGGGACGGCGACGCATTCCTGGCAGGACGTGATGTTCCCGAGCCCGGTGGCGATGGCGCCCGGCCAGACGTTCGTCGCCTCGTACTTCGCGCCGACGCCGAGCTACGCCTACCAGCACGACGCCTTCACCGGCGGCGGGATCACCGCCGGCCCGATCACCGCGCTCCAGTCGGCCCCGAGCGCGCTGAACGGCATCTACTGCTACACGGGCTGCTTCCCGCAGGACAGCTTCCGCGACTCGAACTACTGGGTGACGCCGCTCTGGACGACCGGGTCGGGCGGAACGGTGTCGTACACCGGCCTCGCGGACGGCGTGCACACGCTCGCGGCCGATGCGCTCGACGGCGACGGCTACGCGACGCCGACGTCGGCGTTCCACTGGACGGTCGAGCACGCGGCGCCGTCGATCACGAGTCATCCGGACGCGCTCACGAGCTCGTCGAGCGCCGGGTTCTCGTTCTCCGACGATCCGTTCACGCACTTCGCGTGCAGCCTCGACGGCGGAGCGTTCACCACGTGCGACGGCGGCAGCTCGAGCTACACCGGTCTCGCCGACGGCAGCCACACGTTCACGGTGCACGCGGTCGACGCGATCGGCGGCACGACGGCCGACCAGACGTTCACGTGGACGGTCGACACGGCGGCGCCGACGGTCGACGTCGAGCAGGCGAACTCCCAGGCGGATGCGGCGGCCTCGCTCCCGATCCACTTCACCGCGACGTTCGACGAGCCGGTGCACGCGTTCACGAGCGGCGTGACCCTCGGCGGCACGGCCGACACGAGCGGCGCGACGGTCACGGTCACGCAGCTCTCGCCGACGACGTACGACATCGCCGTCGACGGCGTCGCCGGCAGCGGCACGGTCACCGCATTGCTCGACGCGGGCGCGACAACCGACCTCGCAGGCAACGCGAGCACCGCCTCGACGAGCACCGACGACACGGTCGACTACGAGCCGGGACCGTAGAAGCGCAGCGGCCCACCGGCCGGGCGCCGATGTCTTCCGCGCGGCGGATCGCAGCAGCCCGACGCCGCCGAGCAGGTGCGATTCGAGCATCGCGCCGTCCCGGTGCGGCGAGGCGGTGATTCGATTCTCGAAGCCCGGCCCCGCTGTCGTGAAGCCGTCGTCGCGCTGCACGAAGATCGCGGCGAATCGTGCCTCGAGGTAGCCGCTGAACCACGGCTCGATACGCGGATCGTCCGAGCCTCCTGACCGTAGTCGCCGAAGGGGACGGCGAACGTGCCGTGCGACGCCCACCCCGGGATGTGGTCCGCGAGCATCCGCGCGATTTCGCGCCCGCGGGAGGGTGACGGGAGTCAGCGAAGGCTGCGCAGCGCGGCCACGAACGCAGCGCGGAACGGGGGCGCGACTTCGGCCGAATAGGCCGCGCTGAGGTGGTTGTCGTCCGCCCAGACGATCGTGTGAGCGATCACGGCGGGGCACCGGCCCTCGAAGCACACGAGGCCGCGCGTCCGCAGGAATCCGGCTCCCAGAGCCGTGACACGCCGTGCGACCTCGTCGTAGAACGTGAGCGCCTCCGGAGGCCACGTCGTCGTGCAGGTGGCCATCGTCGCGTGTCTCGACAGCAGGCAGTCCACGGGGCTCCGGCCGAGGCTCTCGGGGTCGCCGATGACGATCGTGCGCCTCCCGAGACGCACGAGCGTCTGGGCCGCCGTGACGACGCCCTCGACCGCCGCACGCGTCCCCGCTGTGGGTCGCTCGTCGATGCTCCCCCCGACGAGCGTGACGCTCGGATGAAGCCGCTGGACCTGACGAAGCGCCCATCCGTACCACGCGCGGCACGCGTCTCCGCCGCGATTGCTCGTCCACTTGCCCGGCGTGCAGCCGAGGCGCAGGAGCGGGATCACGGCCCAGTGGTCGTGCTTCGCCGTCTCGAGGACCGCGGGCAGCCACATCATCGCGTGCGAGTCGCCCATCAGCACGACGAGCGTGCTGCTCGACCGGTCGCCCATCCGGCAGACCGCGGTCGCGACCTTCGCACTTTCGTCGTGCCCGATGCACGCGTTCGGCGGAGCGTAATCTGGTCCCAGCCCCTTCAGGTGGCCGATGTCGGGCGTGAGCGGCGACGGGATCGGATCCCCGCGCCGGGCCGCGCTCACGGCCGCGACGACCGCGGGAAGGACGCCGCCTGCTGCGCCGCTCCCCGGCCGCGCGGAGGCAACCGTCCAGGAGACGACCGGAGCGGCCGCCGGGCGCTCGAAACTGCGCGCCGCCCGGCCGATTCCGGCGAGCGAGACCGTCGCCGTCGCGAGGACGGCGGCCATGGAGAGCCCGGCGACGAGCACCGTCGTCGTGCGGCGGCGGATCCGGTGCCGAATCGGGTTCTCGACGAGCGCGTACGAAACGCACGACAGCACGAACGCGCCGGCCACGAGCGCGAGGTTCGTCGTCACGGAGAGGGCGTGGCCTGCGTATTCCGCTGCGATGATCAGAATCGGCCAGTGCCAGAGGTACAAGGCGTACGAGCGGTCGCCGATGATGAGCATCGGCCGGACCGAGAGCAGCCGTCCGACCGCCGGCCTCGATCTCGTCACGCCCATCCCGGCGACGATGGCGAGCGCGGCGCCGACGGTCGGCAGAAGGGCGGCGTAGCCCGGGAAGGGCGTCCCGTCGCTGAACGCGACCGCCGCGACCCCGATCGCCGCGAGCCCGGCCCAGCCCATGACCGTCCTCGCGACGTCCGGCGTCCGTGCGAAGAACGGGGCCGAGACGGCGATCGTCGCGCCGAGCCCGAGCTCCCACGCACGCGTGAACGGCGAGAAGTACGCAACCGTCGGCGTCGTCTGCGTGAGGTGGATCGACCAGGCAAGCGACGCCGCCGAGAGGACGGCGATCACGAGCAGGAGACGCCTCTCGCTCCCGCTCGTTCCTCGTCTCCGACGCAGCGCAACGACACCGAACATGGCCACAGATAGCAGCAGCGGCCATGCGAGATAGAACTGCTCTTCGACCGACAGCGACCAGTAATGGAGGATCGGCGACGGCGGGTCGCCACGGGCGAAGTAGTCGACTCCCGTCGAGGCGAACCGGAAGTTCGCGGCGAAGAACGCCGCGTGCACGCTGTCCTGGACGGCCTGCTGCGCGCGGACGAAGTTCAGGAGATAGAACGAGGCGATGTCCGTGACGAGCAGCGTCAGCGCCGCAGCCGGGAGTATGCGTCGCGCGCGGCGGAGATAGAACTCGAGCAGCGACACGGAGCTCTTCGCGCGTGCCTCGGCGAGCAGCAGGCCGGTGATGAGGAATCCGGAGAGGACGAAGAAGACGTCCACTCCGACGTACCCGCCCGGCACGAAGCCGACACCCGCGTGAGAGAGGAGAACGAGGAGCACGGCGACCGCTCGAAGACCCTGGATGTCGGCGCGATGGGAGCCGGGCGATTTCGCGCGCGAGACGGGCGGCGCAGGGCCGGCGCCGGGCGAGATGGCCGGCGGGCATGACGGCGGCGGCCTGCTCGGCCGAATCCCGCCCGGAGCTCCGCGGACCGGTCGCCGCGGCGGCCGCGGCGGCGCACGACGGCGGGCGGCGCCCTTGCCGACGATCCCGATCGAGGAGGCGTCCCGCACCTTCATCCTCGTCACCCCGCTTTGCCGGGCCGACCGAAATTCGAGGCGCGAGAGAGCGGCTGGAGGCCGCGACCGCGCCTCCGAGACCGGGGATAGCGCGCGGCTGCCGACCCGGCATCGGGGGAACCGCGGATCGGCTCGGCGGATCTATGGAAGAGCCCCGTTGCCGGGGCTCTTCCGTAGCAGGCCTGTAAGCCGGATTCTGTCGAGGGTGACCATCCATCTTTGCGGCTACCCGGCTCCTCGGCGGGCTGCGTCGACGGAGCCTGTTCGCCTTGCACCGGACGGGGTTTGGCGAGCCGGCAGTGTCGCCACTGCCGCTGGTGGGCTCTTACCCCACCGTTTCACCCTTGCCGGCGACGTCTCCGGAGATCACGTCGCGTAGGCGGTCTGTTCTCTGTGCCACTTTCCGTCGGCTTTCGCCGCCTTCCTCGCGGAAGCGTCCTGCCCTTCGGTGTCCGGACTTTCCTCGAGCCCCCCGTTCTCGCGAACAGGAGGCCCGCGGTCACCCGGCCTGCGTGCCGAATGCTACCTGGACGACGTTCGCCTCGATCTTCCCGTGCAGGACGAGGCCGCACTCCGGGCAGCGCACCGACGGGCCGTCGTGCAGCACGAACTCCCCGCACGCCGGGCATTCGAGCGAGGCGCCGCGGAGCAGCGCGAGCAGCTCCTGCTCCAATGTCCGGTGCAGCGGGGACACGGCCATCACAGCTCCCGGAAGACCCCCACGACCTTGCCGAGGATCTGCACGTGCTTCGCGTAGATCGGCTCGAGCGCGTCGTTCTCGGGCTGGAGCCGGACGCGGCCGGACTCGCGGTAGAACGTCTTCACGGTCGCCTCGTCGGCGGACTCGTCGTCGCCGGCGAGCGCCACGACGATGTCGCCGTCGCGGGCGTCCTGCGCACGGCGCACGATCACGAGGTCACCCTCGAGGATCCCGGCCCCGATCATCGAGTCGCCCTTCACGCGAAGGAGGAAGTCGCCCCGGAGCGTCTCCGGCACGGCGATCTCGTCCTCGACGTTCTCCTCGGCGAGGAGCGGCCCGCCGGCGGCGATCTGGCCGAGCAGCGGCAGCTTCGGGAGCGAGGCGACGGAGCGCTTCTCGCGGCCGACGAGCTCGAGCGCGCGCGGCTTCGTCGGGTCGCGCTTCAGGAGGCCCGCCCGCTCGAGGTTCGCGAGGTGCGCGTGGACGGTGGACGGCGAGGCGAGGCCGACGGCGTCCCCGATCTCGCGGACGGTCGGCGGGTAGCCGTGCGCGTCGACGTAGTCGACGAGGAACTCCCAGATCTCCTGTTGGCGGTCGGTCAGCTCCACGGGTGACGCCTCCCTGCATTCGGGGTCGGGTTCTCGACAGAACGTGTGTTCGTCACCAGGGTAGAGACTCCTCCGGACGGCGTCAAACAGACGTTCGCCCGGGGGGCGGCACGGCGCTAGGCCATCGGCACCTGGCGGAGCAGGCGCGGCGCGACGCGGTCGAGGATCTCGTCGAGGCTCGAGCCGGTGGCGGTGATGCCGTGGTTGCGGAGCCCGATGATCGCGTGGGCCGGGTCCGGCTCCTCCGCGAGGAGCGCCGCGACGTCGGAGGCGAGCTCCTCGGTCCCGCAGGGGAAGTTCACCTCGGTGGCGGCGATCCCCTCGAGCCAGGCGTGGACGTGGAGGATCGCGCCGACGTCCGGGTGCTCGCCGTAGATCTTCCAGTGCTCGATCGCGTCGACCGAGACGCGGCGCGGCTCGATGCCGGGCGGGACGCTGAGGACGATCCGCCGCGCGACGTCGTCGTAGCCGGAGACGAGGAGGATGTCGCGGCCCGGCGTCTCGAGCTGCGACTTGTCGACGCCGCTCGCGCTCATCCAGAAGCGCGTCTCGTCCTTTCGGGCCGACAGGTTCCCGTACGACAGGCCGCCGATCCCGTAGAGGCGCTTGATGTGCCGCAGGTCGCGCTCGCTGACGAGCTCCTCGATCGGGAACGGCGCCGGGAGGAGGTCGAGCTCGTCGAGCCGCCGGCCGGCCGCGGAGATCGACTGCGTGATCTCGTCGCCGTCCCAGAGCTCCGGCTCGAGGTCGGTCCGGAACTCGTTGTCGATCACGAGGGTGGAGCGGGCGAGCGGGGCGAGTCGTGCGACGACGGCGTCCGCGAGCGTCCGCGTCCCGGCGGCGGCCGGGACGAGGTAGCTGCCGCGCTCGAGCGTCGTGAACCAGACGCCCTGCCCCGGCACGAAGGCGAGGGAGACGTTCGCGAGCGCGCGGACGAGCATCGGATACCCCTCGCGCAGCGCGTCCGGCGGCGGCTCGTCGAGTGCGTGGATCGCCGCGACGAACGTCCCGCGGGAGCGGCGCCGGTACGGGCGCGGCCGCTCGCGCGCGACGACGTTCAGGACGAGCTCGGGCGCCTCGCCCTCGGGCGCCGGCTCGAAGCCGGCCCGCTCGAGCGAGGCACGGAGCTCCGCCACGAGCTCCGAGAACGGCGCCGTGGCCGCGTCGCCGACGACGAGATATCCCATCGCTGCGAGCCTACGAGCGCGCGCGCGGCGCCGTATCCGAAGATTCCCGCAAACGAAAAAGGGCCGCCCGCAGGGCGACCCTTCATGCGCTGGAGAGGACTTGAACCTCCACGGCCTATGCGGCCACTAGGCCCTCAACCTAGCGCGTCTACCAATTCCGCCACCAGCGCGAGAGCCGGGCAAGTGTACCCGGGAGGGCTACTTCAGGTAGTGGAAGAGGGCGATGCTGTTCGCGAAGAAGAGCACCGCGAACACGACCGTCCAGCGGGTGAGGTTCCGCTCGACGATGTGCGTGCCGCCCTGCGAGGCCGGCGTGAAGCCCATCCCGCCCATGCCGGCGTCGCGCCCGCTGTGCATGAGGATCAGCGAGATCAGCGCGGCGACGATGAGCACCTGGAGCACGGCGAGGGCGGCGAGCATGCGGCCAGGGTACCGGCTAGTCTCGCGGCATGGCGAGCGACGACGCCCACGCGCGGATCCAGCACCTGCTCGTCACCGGCGACAACCGGCTGAAGCAGGGCGTCGACCCCGAGAAGGCGCGGGAGAGCTGGCTCCAGGCACTCGAGGCGGCGCGTGAGGCCGGACTCGAGGACGCGGTGCGGCCGCTCGTCGAGATCAGGCTCGCGGATCTCGACGCGCAGCAGACGCAGCCGAGCTGAGGATCTCCTCGATCCGCTCCGCCTGGCGCCGGACGTCGTGCGCGGCGGCCGCCTCGCGGGCGGCGTCGTTCGGGCACGGGAACGCGGCGGCGGCGCGCAGCGCCTCCGCGAGCGCGTCCGTGTCGAGCGGGTCGACGAGGACGCCGGCCTCGGGCGGGACGAACTCGGGCGGGCCGCCGATCCGCGTCGCGACGACGGAACGGCCGCACGCCATCCCCTCGAGCAGCGCCTGGCCGAGCGGCTCGAGCAGGCTCGGCTGGCAGAGGACCCGGCTCGCGGCGAGGAGCTCCGGGATCTCGTCGTGCGGGACGCGGCCCAGGAGCCGCACGCCCTCGCGCCCTTCGAGCCGGGCGCGGAGCGGCCCGTCGCCGGCGTAGGTCAGCGTCCCCTCGCCGAGCGTCGCGAACGCGTCGGCGAGGCGGACGACGTTCTTCCGCTCCTCGAGCGCGCCGACGCAGAGAAACGACGGCGGGCCCTCGGGTGCGGGCGCGACGGCGAACCGGTCGAGGTCGACGCCGCTCGAGACGACGGCCGTCTTGCCGCGTGCGTCCGGCACCTTCGCCTCGAGCTCGCGGCGGAGGTACTCCGAGACGCAGACGACGGTCGACGCGCGCCGCACGACGAGACGCGTCGCGTGCGCGACGCCGGGGAACGCACCGACGTTCCGCACGTCGCGGCCGTGCGCCGTGACGACGAGCGGCGTGCGCGCGCCGACCGCCGCGACGAGCCCCGTCGGGACGAGGAAGTGCGCGTAGACGACGTCGGGGCGGAAGCGGCGTGCGCCGTCGACGGTCCGCCGCGCGAGCGTGAGGTAGCGCAGCTTCCCGCCGGCGCGCGAGTCGAGGACGGCAAGCTGGACGACGTGCCCGCGCTCGACGAGCGCGCGCTCGACCTGCGCGACGAACGTCCCGAGGTCGGGGTCGTCCGGCCCGGGGTACATCTGCGAGACGAGGAGGATGCGCACGGCGAGAGCGTATGCGCGGTCTATCGTGCTCGTCGTGGATGCGGACGCGCTGCGCAGCTTCGGGCACGTCTTCGACGGCGTCGCAGAGGCGTACGACGAGGCGCGACAGGGCTATCCGCCCGAGCTCGTCGAGCGCGCGCTCGCGCGCGGCCGGCTCGGAGCGGGCGCGCGCGTGCTCGAGGTCGGCTGCGGCACCGGGAAGCTGACGGAGCTGCTCGCGGCGCGCGGCCTCGAGGTCGACGCGCTCGATCCCGGCCCGAACATGATCGCGGCCGCGCGGCGGCGCGTCGGCGACGCGCCGAACGTCACGTTCCACGTCGGCCGGTTCGAGGACGCGGAGCTGCCCGCGGGCGCGTACGCGGCGCTCTTCTCCGCGACGGCGTTCCACTGGGTCGACCCGGCGGTGGGCTGGCGCAAGGCGGCGGCCGTGCTCGCGCCGGGCGGCGTGCTCGCGCTGCTCGTGCATCACGGCGTCCACGACGGGCGGAACGCGGACGTCCACCTCGAGTTCCGCGCGAATCTCGCGACGTACGCCCCTGCGCTCGCCGCCACGCTCCCGCCGGACCGCGACCTCCCGGAGATCCTCGCCGGCGCCGAGGGACGGAGCGCCAACGTCTCGGAGGTCTGGGACTGGATCATGGGCGAGCGGCGCGGGCTCGCCGTGCCGGAGGCCGCCGACCTCTTCGACGACGTCGAGGTCGAGGCCCGCGTCGAGGATGTCGAGCGGACCGCCGACGAGCTGACCGCGCACCTGAAGACGACCTCCCTCTACTTCGCCATCGACCCCGACCGGCGCGACGCGTTCCTCGCCGACGACCGCGCGATCATCGAGCGCCACGGCGGCTCGCTGCAGCTCTCCGAGGGCTCGTTCCTGATGACGGCGCTGCGGCGCTAGCGCAGCGCGTCGTACGTCCCCCACTCCTCGCGCAGCGTCTCGCAGATCTCGCCGACGGTGCAGCGCGCGCGAAGCGCCTCGCGCATGACCGGCAGCAGGTTCGCGTCGCCGCGCGAGACCTCGCGAACCGCGTCGAGCGCGCGCGCCGCGCCGTCCGCGCTCCGCTCCGCGCGGACGCGCGCCGTGCGCTCGAGCTGCCGCGCCTCCGCGGCCGGGTCGATGCGCTGGAGCTCGACGTCCGACTCGCCGTCGTCCTCGAAGCGGTTGACGCCGACGATGACGCGCTCGCCGCGCTCGACCTGCTGCTGCCACGCGAACGCGGACGCCTCGATCTCGTCCTGGACGAACCCCTGCTCGATCGCGGCGACCGCGCCGCCGAGCTCCTCGACGCGGAGGATCAGCTCCCACGCGCGCGCCTCGAGCTCGTCGGTCAGCGCCTCGATGTAGTACGCACCGCCGAGCGGGTCGGCGGTCGCCGTCGTCCCGGCCTCCGCCTGGAGGATCTGCTGCGTGCGGAGCGCGATCGTCGCCGCGTGCTCGGTCGGCAGCGCGAGCGCCTCGTCGAAGGAGTTCGTGTGGATCGACTGCGCGCCGCCGGCCGCCGCCGAGAGTGCCTGGATCGCGACACGGACGATGTTGTTCTCCGGCTGCTGCGCCGTCAACGTCGAGCCGCCCGTCTGCGCGTGGAAACGCAACGCAAGGGCGCGCGGGTTCGTCGCGCCGAACATCCGCGCCATCACGCGCGCCCACAGCCGCCGCGCGGCGCGGAACTTCGCGACCTCCTGGAAGAAGTCGTTGTGCGCGTTGAAGAAGAACGAGAGCTGCTCGCCGAAGCGGTCCGGCGGGAGGCCCGCGTCGACCGCGGCGCGGCAGTACGCGATCCCGTTCGCGAGCGTGAACGCGAGCTCCTGGACGGCGGTCGACCCGGCCTCGCGGATGTGGTAGCCGGAGATCGAGATCGTGTTCCAGCGCGGCATCCGCTCGTCGCAGTACGCAAAGAGGTCCGTCGTCAGCCGCATCGACGGCTTCGGCGGGTAGATGTAGTTCCCGCGCGCGACGTACTCCTTCAGGATGTCGTTCTGCACGGTGCCGCGGAGGTCGTCCGGCGCGACTCCCTGTCCCTCCGCGACGAGCTCGTAGAGAAGCAGGAGCAGCGACGCCGGCGCGTTGATCGTCATCGACGTCGAGACCTCGCCGAGCGGGATCCCGTCGAGCAGGGTCTCCATGTCGGCGAGCGAGTCGATCGCGACACCGGTGCGCCCGACCTCGCCGTGCGCGCGCGGGTCGTCGGAGTCGTAGCCGAGCTGCGTCGGCAGGTCGAACGCGACGGAGAGGCCGGCCTGCCCGCGCTCGAGGAGGTAGCGGTACCGCGCGTTCGACTCCTCCGCGGTCGCGAAGCCCGCGTACTGGCGGATCGTCCACGGCCGGCCGCGGTACATGTCGGGATACGGGCCGCGCGTGAAGGGCGCCTCGCCCGGCGGCTCGAGCGGCCGCGGCGCGTCCTCCGCCGCGTAGACCGGCTTGATCTCGATCCCGGACTCGTTCTCCACGCTACGCGGTCGTCTCGGCCGCGTCGCGCGCGCGGCGCGCGACGCCGTCCTGCTCCGCCGCGGCGGCGACGGCGGCGGCGACGGACGTGACGACGTCGCGGTTGAAGACGCTCGGGACGATGTAGTCGGGCGCGAGCTCGGTCTCGCCGATCGTCTGCGCGATCGCGTGGCCGGCGGCGACCTCCATCCGGTCGGTGATCGAGGACGCGCGCACGTCGAGCGCGCCGCGGAAGATGCCCGGGAAGGCGAGGACGTTGTTGATCTGGTTCGGATAGTCCGAGCGGCCGGTCGCGACGACGGCGGCGAGACCGGCGATCTCCTCCGGGAGGATCTCCGGGGTCGGGTTCGCCATCGCGAACACGATCGCGTCCTTCGCCATCGAGCGGACGCCGTCGACGCTGACCGCACCGGGCTGCGAGAGGCCGATGTAGACGTCGGCGCCCGCGAGCGCCGCGTCGGCGGTGCCGGAGAAGCCGTCGGGATTCGTCTCCGCCGCGTAGCGCGCCTTCACGTCGTTCAGGTCGTCGCGGCCGGCGTGGATCGCGCCGTGGCTGTCGCAGCCGATCACGTGCCGGACGCCGGCGGCCTGGAGCGTCTTCGTCACCGCGACACCGGCGGCTCCCACGCCGGTCAGGACGACCTTCACGTCCTCGACGCGCTTGCCGACGACGCGGAGCGCGTTCAGGAACGCCGCGAGCGTGACGACCGCGGTGCCGTGCTGGTCGTCGTGGAAGACGGGGATGTCGAGCGACGCGCGCAGCCGCTCCTCGACCTCGAAGCAGCGCGGCGCGGCGATGTCCTCGAGGTTGATCCCGCCGAAGCCGGGCGCGATCGCCTCGACCGCCTCGACGATCCGGTCCGGATCCTTCGTCGAGAGGCAGATCGGCCACGCGTCGACGCCGCCGAACTCCTTGAAGAGGAGCGCCTTGCCCTCCATCACGGGCATCGCGGCCTCGGGGCCGATGTCGCCGAGGCCGAGCACCGCGCTCCCGTCGCTCACGACCGCGACGGTGTTCTTCTTCACCGTCAGCGTCCACGCGCTGTCGGGATCGGCGGCGATCGCCTGGCAGACGCGCGCGACGCCCGGCGTGTACGCCATCGAGAGGTCGTCGCGCGTCTTCACCGGCGCGTTCGAGTTCATGTGGATCTTCCCGCCGAGGTGCATGAGGAACGTGCGGTCGGAGACGCGCTCGACGGTGACGCCGGGGACGTCGCGGCACGCGAGGACGATCGCGTCGGCGTGCGCGGCGTCCGTCGCGAGGACGCTGACGTCGCGGATCTTCGACGCGCCCTCGACGCGGACGAGGTCGATCGCGTCGAGAAGCCCGCCGGCGTCGGCGATCGCGCGCGCGAGGTCGGCGAAGCTGCCGGGCCGGTCGTCGAGGCGGACGCGGAGCGTGAGGCTGAAGGAGGCGGAGTAATGGCTCATGGGTGGAGCTTAGACCGCGTCGGATGCGTCTCCGTCCAGCGAGCGCGGGATACTCCGGCGATGGTAGGCGCGTCTCGGGCTCGCGTGCCGGGCGAGCCGCACAGCCGGACGTGGGTGGTCTTCCTGGTCGTCCTCGGAGCCGTGCTCGTGACGTGCGGCGTCCTGTTCTGGGACTGGCCCTCGTCCGGGCGGACGAGCAGGGCGTTCGTGGAGACGCCCTGGTTCCTGATCTGGGCGGTTCTCCTCTGCGCACAGAGCGCGCTCTGGGCGGTGCTCGCCCCGATGGTCTGGACGTCGATCCAGTCGCTCCGGGCCCGCTACCGCTACGGCTGGGGAACCGTCCGGCGAATCGCGGTCTCGTCGGTGGCCGTCGCCGTCCTCGTCGCCGCGTTCGTCTACTTCGCGTACCGCGCCGTCCCCGGGTACCCGTTCGATCACCACAAGTGGAAGATCCTGGCCCTCACTGCCGTCGGCTTCTTCGTCGCGCTGTCCGCCCTGATCGGGCTCTGGCTCGTCGAGGCCGCGGTCGCGACGCCGGAGTTCGGCGGCACGCTCGCCGAGTACCTCGAGCTCCGAGGGCGCCTGCAAGGGTTCCTCGCCGCCGCAGCGGCGATCGTCGGCGCGGCGATGCTCGCGACGGGTGGACTCCGCACCGCGATCACCTCGAACGTGCAGGGCGCCGACTTCCCGTCGCAATACAGCCTGTACTACGGCGCGTACCTCTCCGTCGTCCTGCTCATCGCGTACACGCCGGCGCATCTCGCGCTGCGACGTGTCGGACAGGGCCTGCTCGACTCGTACGCGCCGGTCCCGAAGAGCGCGCCGGCATCGTGGTCGGGCTGGCTCTCCGAGCGAGGCGCCGTCGAGAGCCTGCTCCAGCTCGACGCCGCGTTCGGGAAGTCGCTGCAGACGGGGCTCGCGATCGCGACGCCGTTCATCGGGAGCGCGATCGGCGTCCTCCTCGGGACGCACTAGCCGCGTCTAGAGCGCGGCGAGGTGCCCGAGCTCGGCGTCGCGCTGCGCGAGCGCCGTGTAGCGGCCGCCCCGGCCGAGGAGCTCGGCGTGGCGGCCCGTCTCGACGACGCGGCCGCGGTCGAGGACGACGATCTGCTCCGCGTCGCGCACGGTCGAGAGCCGGTGCGCGATCGCGATCGTCGTCCGTCCCTCCGAGAGCCGGTCGAGCGCGTCCTGGACGAGCCGCTCCGTCTCCGTGTCGAGCGAGCTCGTCGCCTCGTCGAGGACGAGGATCGGCGGGTTGCGGAGGATCGTCCGCGCGATCGCCATCCGCTGCTTCTCGCCGCCCGAGAAGCGGTAGCCGCGCTCGCCGACGATCGTGTCGTAGCCGTCCGGGAGCGCCGCGATCACATGGTGGATGCGCGCCGCCTCGGCCGCCTGCTCGATCTCTGCGTCGGTCGCGTCCGGCTTCGCGAAGCGGAGGTTCTCGCGGATCGACGCGTGGAAGAGGTACGTCTCCTGCGAGACGACGCCGACGAGGTCGGTGAGCGTCTGGAACGAGAGGTCGCGCACGTCGACGCCGCCGATCGAGACGCTGCCCTCGGCGACGTCGTAGAGCCGCGCGGTGAGGTAGCCGAGCGTCGTCTTCCCCGAGCCGGTCTCGCCGACGAGCGCGGTCGTCGTCCCCGCGGGCACGGTGAAGCTCACGTCCTCGAGCGTCCACTCGTCGTCGCCGTATCTGAACCAGACGTGGTCGAACGAGACGTCGCCGGCCTCGGCGGTCGTCACCGCGTGCGGCGCCTCCGTGATGTCGACGGGCTGGTCGAGGTACTCGAAAATCCGGTCGAAGAGCGCGAGCGAGGTCTGCACGTCGAGCCCGACGCCGAGCAGCGAGCCGACGGGGAAGAACAGGCGCGTCTGGAGCGTCGTGAACGAGACGAGCGTGCCGATCGACAGCGCTGTCCAGCCGCGGGAGAGCGCGATCCCGCCGATCCAGTAGACGAGCGCCGGCATGATCGCGAAGCTCATCTGGATCGACGCCATCACCCAGCGGCCGGCCATCCGCTGGCGCACCTCGAGGTCGGCGAGCCGGAGCGAGTCGGACTCGAACCGGTCGGCGAGCTCGTCCGTCCGCCCCATCGTCTTCCCGAGCATGATCCCGGAGACCGAGAGCGACTCCTGGACGAGACTCGAGATGTCGGCGAGTGTCTCCTGCGTCGACTTCGCGATGCGGCGCCGCTCGGCGCCGACACGGCGCGTCAGCAGAACGAAGAACGGGATCAGCGCGAAGGCGAAGAGCGCGAGCTGCCAGCTGAGCAGCAGCATCGCGACCATCGTCGCGGCGACCGTCGTGACGTTCGACGCGATCGACGTCGCGGTGTTCGTGACGACGCTCTGCACGCCGCCGATGTCGTTCGAGATGCGCGACTGCACCTCGCCGGTGCGCGTTCGTGTGAAGAACGCGAGCGAGAGCCGCTGCAGGTGGCGGAAGACCGCGGCGCGGAGGTCGTGCATCACGCGCTGGCCGACCTGGTTCGAGTACAGCGTCTGCATCACGCCGAGGACGCCGGTCGCGATCGCGATCGCGATCATCCCGAGCGCGAGGAACGACAGGAGCCGCGTGTCCTTCTGCGGGATCGCGGTGTTGAGGATCTCCTTCAGCAGGAATGCCGGGATCACGCCGAGGACGGCCGAGACGACGATCAGCCCGAGGACGACCGAGAGGCGGACCTTGTACGGCCTGAAGAGGCCGAAGATCCGCCGGAGGTTCGCGCGGCGCACGGCCGGGTCCGCCGGGCGCTCCGGCGGCTCGGCGGCGATCTCCATCATGCGGTGCCCCGGCACGGGGATCAGGGTACGTCGCGCGCGGCGGTCTGCGGACACGTCCTTTGGCAGGTCGTGCCTGGCACCGTCTGCCGGCGGGCGGCTAGAAGCCGGGCGGGCGCGGCACGCCGAGCTCGTCCTGCAGCAGCGCACCGAGCGCGAGCAGCTCCCAGTCGGAGCCGGCGCGGCCGATCAGCGAGACGCTCGTCGGGAGGCCCGTGGCGGCGCCGACGCCGCTCGGCAGCGCGACGACCGGGAAGCCGGTCCAGTCCCAGTGGTACGTGAGCGAGATCAGGTCGAGATCCGTGCCGTGGTGGTCGTAGCCCGAGCCGCGAGGCGGGGCGACGACGGGCTCCGTCGGCTCGACGATCGCGTCGATCCGCTCGCCGGCGAGGCGCGCCGTCCAGAGCGCCGTGCACTCCGCGCGCTTCACCTCCGCGGCGGCGTACGCCTCGAGCGTCACCGCGGCCTCCTCCGCGCGCTCGACCCACTCGCGGATCGACGGGCGGTAGAGCTCGCGGCGGTCGTCGAACTGCCGGTGGAACGGGAGGACGTCGCCGAGGAGGACGGTCGACCAGTCCTCGAGCACCTCGAGCGTCGGCTCGGCCGGCCACGGCCGGACGAGCTCGGCGCCGAGGCGACGGCATGCGTCGAGCGCCGCGTCGAAGTTCGCGGCGACGTCGGGCTCGAGGTCGCCGATGCGCGGCGAGACGGCGAGCCGCACGCCGTCGAGCCGCCGTCGGGGCTCGACCTGCGCAGGCCCGGTCCCCGTCATCGCGGCGAAGAGCGGCGCGCAATCCGCGACCGTGCGCGCCATCGGCCCGCCGTGGTCGAGCCCCGGCGACAGCGGCACGACACCGCGCAGCGAGACGAGGCCGCGCGTCGGCTTGATCGTCGACGTCCCGGAGAGCGCGGACGGGATCCGCAGCGAGCCCGCCGTGTCCGTCCCCGTCGCCGCCGGGACCATGCGCGCCGCGAGCGCCGCGGCGGAGCCGCCGCTCGAGCCGCCCGCCGTCCGGTCGAGCGCCCACGGGCTGCCGACCTGATCCGTCGTGCCGCCCCACGCGAACTCGTGGGTGTGCGTGTGCCCGAGCAGCACCATCCCCTCGGCCTCGAGCCGGGCCCACACGTCGCACGACTCGGCCGGGGTCTCGTCGAGCAGCGCGCTGGACGCGGTGACCGGCTTCCCGGCGACGCCGTAGAGATCCTTCAGCCCGATCGGGATCCCGCAGAGGACGGGCGCGTCGCCGCGCCCGAGCCGCTCGTCCGCGCGCGCCGCCGCCGCGAGCGCGTCCTCCTCGTAGACCCGGATCCACGCGTTGATCGAGCCCGGGTCGCCGTCCCGCGAGTGGAGGCCGTCGCGCCGGTGGATCCGCGCGAGGCACGCCTCCGCGAGCTCGACCGCGCCGAGCTCGCGATCGTGGAGGAGGTCGGACGCCTCGACGACGCCGAGATCCGCAGGATCGCCCACGCGGGGAGTATCTCCGGCCCGGGGACGGCCCGTACGATGAGGGCGATGGCAGCGGTGACGGTGCGGCTCTTCGCGGGGCTCCGGGAACGCGCGGGCACGGGACGCGTCGAGGTCGACGGCGTCGCGCGCGTCGCCGACGTGTGGTCCGCGCTCGCGCTCGGCGACGAGCCGGCCGGGATGCTCTACGCCGTGAACCGCGAGTACGCGGAGCCGGGGCAGGAGCTCGCCGACGGCGACGAGGTCGCGCTGATCCCGCCCGTCTCCGGCGGCGCGTACGTCGTGACGGGCGAGGCGCTCGACCCCGCGCGCGCGGTCGCCGAGGTCGCGCGCGACGACGCCGGCGCGATCGCGACGTTCGTCGGCACCGTCCGTGCGAGCTCGCGCGGCCGCGACGTCCTCTACCTGGAGTACGAGGCCTACGAGGAGATGGCGGAGCCGATGCTCGCGCGGCTCGGAGCGGAGCTGACCGCGAAGCACGGGCTCAGCGACGTCGCGATCCACCATCGGATCGGCCGCGTCGAGATCGGCGAGCCGAGCGTCGTCATCGCCGTGTCGTCGCCGCACCGCGCCGCGTCCCTCGACGCGTGCCGCGAGGCGATCGACACGTTGAAGGAGACGATCCCGCTCTGGAAGAAAGAGGTCTACGCGGGCGGCGAGGAGTGGATCGGCAGAGGTTCCTGATGGACGAGCTCCGCGACTACAAGCCGGTCCAGCCGCGCGGCGGCGGCCCCAGCGTGCGCAAGATCCTCGAGCGCATCGGCGCGGTCGCGCTCGTGATCGGCACGACGGCCCTGAAGTGGGGCTTCGTCTTCGTGAAGTTCTTCGCGTTCTTCGTCTCGATCGCGGCGTACAAGCTCTGGTTCGGAAGCTGGACGTTCGCGCTCGGCTTCGTGCTCCTGATCCTCGTGCACGAGCTCGGCCACGCGATCGAGGCCCGGCGCCAGGGGCTCCACGTGTCGCTGCCGACGTTCGTCCCGTTCTTCGGCGCGTTCGTGACGATCCGGCACGCGGGGCTCTCGCCGTGGCGGAGCGCGCTCATCTCGCTCGCCGGCCCGTTCACCGGCGGGCTCGCGGCGCTCGCGTGCTGGATGCTCGGCGAGGCGCGCGACTCGTCGATGCTGATCGTGCTCGCGAACCTCGGCTTTCTCCTGAACGCGTTCAACCTCCTGCCGATCGGCTTCCTCGACGGCGGCAGCGTCGCGCGCGCCATCGGCGAGTCGTGGCGGATGCCCGTGATCCGCTTCGAGGGCGGCATCCCGATGCAGGCGCTCGCGCCGGACCGGACGCGCGCGCTCGTGATCGCGGCGCTGTACATCGGGCTCGCCGGCCTGCTCGTGACAGGCATGCTCGCGACGAAGGGAACCGGCGCGCTGTGACCGACGACCGCGAGCTCCTGTTCCAGACGCACGAGTCTCTGGCGAACATCCGGGCGCACGCAGAGCGGATCGCGGACGAGTTCTTCCACGGCTTCGAGACGGTGGAGGAGATCGACAGGCCCGCGGTCTCGTTCTTCGGCTCCGCGCGCGTGAACGAAGGCAGCCGGGCGTACGACGCGGCGCGCGCGACCGCCGGCCTGTTCGCGAAGGCCGGCTGGGCCGTCGTCACCGGCGGCGGGCCGGGCGTGATGGAGGCGGCGAACCGCGGGTGCAGAGAGGCGGGCGGGCTCTCGATCGGCTTCAACATCGAGCTCCCGCACGAGCAGGGGCCGAACTCCTACACGGACATCGCGATGACGTTCCACCACTTCTACGCGCGGAAGACGATGTTCGTGAAGGCGGCCGAGGGCTTCTGCGTCTTCCCCGGCGGCTTCGGGACCGCCGACGAGCTCTTCGAGTCGCTGACGCTGATCCAGACGGGCAAGGTCCACCACTTCCCCGTCGTGCTGTTCGACTCCGAGTACTGGGCGCCGCTCGTGGAGTGGGCGCGGACCCGGGCCGTGCGCGACGGGATGATCTCCGAGAGCGACCTCGGGCTGATCACGATGACCGACGACCCGCACGACGCGGTCGCGATGGTGCTCGAGAGCTTCAGCCATCGGAACGGACACTCGGCGTGATGGAGCTGCGCGACCTTCCGTCCGTCGACGAGCTGGCCCGCGGGATCGACGACCCGCTCGCGGTCGACGCAGCGCGCGCAGTGCTCGACCGGGCGCGCGAGGAGATCCGCGCCGGCGCGGATCCCGGGGATCTCGAGGCGCGGCTGCGCGGCGAGCTCGACGCGTCGCGCGCGCCGAGCCTTCGCCGCGTGCTCAACGCGACCGGCGTCATCGTCCACACGAACCTCGGCCGTGCGCCGCTCGCGCCGGAGGCGCTCGAGCGCGTCGTCGAGGTCGGCCGCGGCTACTCGAACCTCGAGTACGACGTCGCGGACGGCGCGCGCGGCTCGCGGCAGGATCACGTCGCGCCGATCCTGCGGCGGCTCACGGGGGCCGAGTCGGCGCTCGTCGTCAACAACAACGCCGGCGCCGTGCTGCTCGCGCTCGCCGCGCTCGCGGAGGGACGCGAGGTCGTCGTGTCGCGCGGCGAGCTGATCGAGATCGGCGACGGCTTCCGGATCCCCGACGTGCTCGCACGGTCGGGCGCGCGCCTCGTCGAGGTCGGGACGACGAACCGCACGCGCGCCGCGGACTACGAGCGCGCGATCGGCCCGGACACGGCGCTGCTGCTCCGCGTGCACCAGTCGAACTTCCGCGTCGTCGGCTTCACCGAGCAGCCGCGGCTCGAGGAGCTCGCCGCGGCGGCGCGGCGGCACGGGCTCCCGCTCGTGGACGACCTCGGCTCCGGCGTGCTCGCGGAGCTGCCGGGCGAGCCGTCTGCGAAGGAGTCGCTCGCCGCCGGCGCGGACCTCGTCTGCTTCTCGGGGGACAAGCTGCTCGGCGGGCCGCAGGCCGGGATCGTCGCCGGGCGCGCGGAGCTCGTCGAGCGGCTGCGGCGCCATCCGCTGCAGCGCGCGCTCCGCGCGGACAAGCTCACGCTCGCGGCGCTCGAGGGGACGCTGCTCCTCTACCTCGACGCGCCGGAGCGGATCCCCGTCCTCGGGATGCTGCGCGAGGAGACGCCCGCGGTCCGCGCCCGGGCGGAACGGCTCGCGGCGCTCGCCGGCGGCACGGTCGAGGAGACGATCGCGCGCGTCGGCGGCGGCGCGCTGCCGCTCGCCGAGCTGCCGAGCTTCGCGTGCGCCGTGGAGGAGTCGCTCGCGGCGCCGCTCCGCGCCGGCGAGCCGCCGGTGATCGGCGTCGTCCGCGACGGGAGGCTCCTGCTCGACTGCCGCACGCTCGCCGACGACGACGTCGACGCCGTCGCCTCGGCCATCGACGCATGCCGCTGACCGTCGGCACGGCCGGTCACATCGACCACGGGAAGACGACGCTCGTCGAGGCGCTGACCGGCAAGAACACCGACCGGCTGCCGGCCGAGCGCGAGCGCGGGATCTCGATCGACCTCGGCTACGCGCCGCTCGAGCTGCCGGACGGGACGCGGCTCTCCGTCGTCGACGTCCCCGGCCACGAGCGGTTCGTGCGCACGATGGTCGCCGGCGCGACGGGGATCGACCTGTTCCTCCTCGTCGTCGACGCGGCGGAGGGCGCGCGCCCGCAGACGCACGAGCACCTCGCGATCCTCCGGCTGCTCGGGATCGGGCGCGGCGTCGTCGCGGTGACGAAGTCCGACCTCGTCGACGCGGAGACGCTCGAGCTCGCGCTGGAGGAGGCGCGCGAGCTCGTGCCCGGAGCACCGGTCGTCGCGGTGAGCGCACGCACCGGCGCCGGGCTCGACGAGCTGCGCGCCGCGCTCGCCGACGTCGCGCGCGAGAGCCCGCGGCACGAGGCGAGCGGCGCGACCCGCCTCTACGTCGACCGCGCGTTCACGCTGCGCGGGATCGGGACGGTCGCGACGGGGACGCTCTGGTCCGGGACGGTCGGCGAGGGCGACGAGCTGCGCGTCGAGCCGGGGGGCCGCGAGGTGCGCGTCCGGAGCGTCCAGGTGCACGACAGCCCGCTCGACCGCGCCGACGCGGGGCAGCGCGTCGCGGTCGCGCTGCCGGGCGTCGAGCGGAGCGAGCTCGGGCGCGGCGACGCGCTCGTCACGCCGGGCGCGTTCCCCGTCTCGTACCGGCTCGACGTCGCGCTGGAGGAGCTCGCGGAGATCCCGTCGCGCGTCCACGTGCACCACGGCACGGCGGAGGTGCCGGCGCGGGTCGTCCGCGTCGGCGAGCGGTGGGCGCAGCTCCGGCTCTCGTCGCAGGTCGTCGCGGCGCGCGGCGACCGCGTCGTGCTGCGCGCGGCGACGACGGTCGGCGGCGGTACGGTGATCGACCCGGCGCCGCCGCGCCACGCGAGCGCGGAGCGGATGGAGCTCGTCGAGCGCGGCGAGATCGCGTCGACGGTGTTCGCGCCGGTGCGCGCCGACGGGCTGCGCGGGCTCGGCGACGCCGACGGTCTCGTGCACGCGGGCGACTGGGTGCTCGCGCAGGAGTGGCTCGACGAGCTGCGCACGGAGCTCGAGCGCCGCATCGCCGCCGCCGACCCGCTCGACCCGGGTGTCGCGCCGCCGGCCGAGCCGTGGAGCGCCGCCGTCGTCCCGCTGCTCGGGCTCGAGCGGCGCGGTGCGAAGCTCTACCTCCCCGGCTCCGCCGGGGAACTGGGTGCTCGTGCCGAGGCTGCGGCCGCGCTCGAGCTGACGCTCGGGCTCGAGCCGGTGAAGGTCGACGACGCGGCGCTGGCGCGCTACCTCGAGGAGCAGGGCCGGCTCGTCCGCGTCGGCGACGGCTATGCGGTCTCGGCGACCGCGTACGCCGACGCGCGCGACGCGCTCGTCGCCGAGTGCGAGGCCGCCGGCAGCGTCACGCTCGCGCGCTTCCGCGACCTGCTCGGCGTGGGCCGCCGCACGGCGCAGCTCCTCCTCGAGCGGTTCGACGCCGACGGGCTCACGCGCCGCACCGGCGACGCACGCGTCCTCCGCCGGCGTGGGACAATGGCGCCGTGACCGCCGACCAGGTGACGCAGCTCATCGACCGCTACAACGCGGCGTGGAACGCGCAGGATCTCGACGCGGTCGCGTCGATGCACCATCCCGACATCGTCTTCGACAACCACACCGCCGACGAGCGCGCCGAGGGCGCCGACGCCGTGCGCGCGCACATCGGACGGATCTTCGAGAACAACCCGACGCTCCGCTTCACGGGCCGCAGCTTCCACGCAGCGGACGACTTCGCGGTGAGCGAGTGGACGGCGACGCTCGAGAAGGACGGGAGGACGCTCGAGTGGGACGGCGTGGACGTCTTCCCGATCCGCGACGGGCTCATCTTCCGCAAGGACGTCTACTCGTCCTCGCACCGGCCTCGCACGCTCTAGGGAAGGTCCGGCACGTTCAGCGTCAGCCTGAGCACGTCGGGCCGGCTGTAGTGCCCGACCGCGTCGAAGCGCTGGCGCTCCTCGAGGACGCGCGCCGGGTCGAGCTCCGCATAGAGGATCCCCTCCGCGTCGTAGAGCGGGCCGGCGAGGTAGGAGCCGTCGGGCGCGAGGACCGCGCTGCCGCCGCGGCCGATCGTGTCGACGCCGTCGATGAGCTCGCGCAGCGCGAAGTCGTCCGGGTACGCCGACGCGCGCTGGAAGTGGCACGGCGCGACGACGAACGCGCGCGACTCGCGCGCGATGTGCACGAGCGTCGCCTGCCACAGGTCGCCGTCGTCCGCGGTCGACGCGACGTAGATCTCGACGCCGGACTCGTACAGCGCGAACCGCGCGAGCGGCATGTAGTTCTCCCAGCAGATCAGCCCGCCGACGCGCCCGAAGCCCGTCTCGACCGCATGCAGGCCGCGGCCGTCGCCCTGGCCCCACACGAGCCGCTCGTGGTTCGTCGGCACGAGCTTGCGGTGGTGGAGCGCGAGCGAGCCGTCCGGCGCGTGGTAGAGGAGCGCGTTGTAGATCGTGCCCGGGCGCTCCGCCTCGACCTCGTTCACGCCCGTGACGAGCCAGATGCCGTGCGCCTTCGCGATCTCGCCGAGGCGACGCTCCGCGGGCGAGCCGACCGCGACCGAGCCCTGCGCGATCCGCGCGAACGTCTCCTTCGCTCCGTCGGCCTGCCAGCCGGCGAACGCGCGCGCCCAGAGCGACGACGGATAGACCGGGACGAACGTCTCCGGGAAGACGACGAGCCCGGCGCCCGCGCCCGCCGCCTCGGCCGCGAGCGTCGCGATCTTCTCGAGCGTCGCCTCGCGGTCGAAGACGACCGGCTCGACCTGGACGCACGCGACGGTGACCGGGCGCTCCATGCGGAGAGCCTACGCCGCTAGGCTCGGGTCATGGCGAAGACCTTCGAGGAGATCGACGACAGGATCGCGGACTGGGTCGCGCGCCAGCACATGTTCTTCGTCGGGTCGGCGCCGCTCGCGGCGGACGGGCACGTGAACATCTCGCCGAAGGGCGACCTCGCCTGGTTCTCGATCCTCGGGCCGCGCGAGGTCGCGTACCTCGACTTCGTCGGCAGCGGCGCCGAGACGATCGCGCACGCGCGCGAGAACGGACGCATCGTCGTCATGTTCTGCGGGTTCGAGGGGCCGCCGCGGATCGTGCGGTTCCACGGGCGCGCGACGGTCGTGCTCCCGGACGACGCCGGGTTCGCCGAGCTGCGCGCACGGTTCCCGGAGGCGCCCGACGCGGTGCGCTCCGTGATCCGCATCGACGTCGACCGCGTCTCCGACTCGTGCGGGTTCGGCGTGCCGCTCATGTCGTACGAGGGGAAGCGGACGCAGTACGACGCGTGGGTCGACAAGCAGACGCGCGAGCACGCGATGCCGGCGTACATCGCGGCGAAGAACGCCGCGAGCATCGACGGGCTGCCGGCGATCGACCCCGCCTAGCCGAAGCCGCCGCCGCCTGGCGTCTCGATCCGGACGACGTCGCCGGCCGCGAGCTGCCGCGTCACCTTCGACGGCTGCTCCTCGCCGTTCACGAGCGTGCGGCCGCGCGCGCCGTCCGCGCCGCCGCGCGCGCCGCGCGGCGCGTGGCGGCGGCGCTCGGCGAGGACGGAGAGCCGGCAGTCCTCGAGGACGCGCAGCTCGCGGACGACGCCGTCGCCGCCGCGGTGCGCGCCCGCGCCGCCCGAGCCCCGGCGCAGCTCCCACCGCTCGACGCGCAGCGGGTACGACAGCTCGAGCGCCTCGACCGGCGTGATCAGCGTGTTCGACATCGCGACGTGCACGCCGGACGGGCCGTCCGCGTCCGGGCACGCGCCCTGCCCGCCGCCGATCGTCTCGTAGTACGTGAAGCGCGCGTTCCCGAGCGCGACGTTGTTCATCGTGCCCTGGCCCTGCGCGGGCACCGGCAGCGCCTCGCCGAACGCGCGGAAGACGACGTCGACGATCCGCGACGACGTCTCCGTGTTCCCGGCCACGACCGCAGCAGGCGGGCGCGCGTTGACGAGGCAGCCCTCGGGCGCGGTCACCGTCACCGGCGCGAACGCGCCGCCGCTCGCCGGAAGGTCCGGCTCGGTGAGACAGCGGACGACGAAGTAGCACGCGGACTGCGTGACGGAGAGCGGACAGTTGAGGTTGTACGCGTCCTGCGGCGCCGTGCCGGCGAAGTCGATCCGGATCTCGTCGCCGCTCACCTCCACCGTGCAGCGGATCGCGGCGTCGCCGTCGACCGCCTCGACGACGTCCTCGGCCGACCAGCGTCCGTCGGGGAGCGTGCGGATCGCGGCGCGCACCATCCGCTCGGAGTACGCGTGGAGCTCGTCCATCGCGGCGGCGACGCGGTCGCGGCCGCGGCGCGCGCAGAGCTCGTCGATCCGGCGCTCGGCGAGCCGGTTCGCCGCCATCTGCGCGCGGAGGTCGCCGCGCCGCTCGTCCGGGTTGCGCGCGTTCGCGACGAAGAGCTCGAGCACCTCGTCGGTCAGCAGGACCGGCGGCAGGACGAGCCCCTCCTGGTACAGCTCGCGCGAGAACGCGGGCAGGCTCGCGGGCTCCATGCCGCCGACGTCGGCGTGGTGCGCGCGCGAGACCGCGTAGCCGAGCGCGGTGCGCGAGACGAGGGTCACGTCCGGCAGGTGCGTGCCTCCGGTGTACGGGTCGTTCAGCACGCAGACCTGTCCCGGGGTCAGACCTCGGGACATGGCCGCCGCCACGGCCGCCGGCATCGCGCCGAGGTGGACGGGGATGTGCTCCGCCTGCGCGATCATCCGGCCCGCCTCGTCGAAGACCGCCGTCGAGCAGTCGCGCCGCTCCTTGATGTTCGCGGAGAATGCGGAGCGGATGAGCACCGCGCCCATCTCCTCCGCGACCGCGCGGAGCGCGCTCCCGACGACCTGCAGCTCCACGTTCATGCCCGCTCCCGGCGGCGGCGGAGCCGCCGCCTCCGCTCCTTGGTGAGCTCCGTCGAGCCTACGTTCACCGCGTCAGCACCAGCGTCCCGTCGGCGTTCGTCTCGCCGTGCCAGCGGTCCGGCACCCAGCACGTCGCGCCGGGGAGCTCGACGAGCTCCGGGCCGCGCACCGAACGGCGCGCCGACGTCTCGAAGGACAGCTCCGGGCCGGGCACGACCTCCGCCGTGCGCACCGCGACGAGCTCGACCTCGCGCGCGCCGTCCGCGTAGCCGTACCGCTCCTCGTGCGCGCGGTGGAACGCCGCGGCGAGATCGTCTTGGAGCGGCACCGTCAGCTCGAAGGACTGGCCGCGGTAGCGGAGGTCCGCCTCGCCCTCCGCGGGCAGGTCGCGCACCTCGGCGAGCGGGCGCACGTGCGAGACGACGCGGTCGCGCCGCTCGTCGCTCGCGACGAGCCCGAGCGCGGACAGCACGCCGGCCGCCTCCGGGACGAGCACCGCCTCGATCCCGAGCTCCTCGGCGAGCGCGCACGCGTGCAGCGGGCCCGCGCCGCCGAAGGCGACGAGCGCGAACTCGCGCGGGTCGTGGCCGCGCTCGACGGAGACGACGCGCAGCGCGCGGAGCATCTCCGCGTTCACGACCTCGACCACCGCGGCCGGGTCGACGCCGCCGAGCGCGCGCGCGGCCGCGTCGCGGTCGAGCACGAGCCCGCCCGGAAGCTCCGCCGGCAGGCGCCCGAGCAGGAGGTTCGCATCGGTGACGGTCGCGCCGCCGCCGGCGCCGTAGCACGCGGGCCCGGGATGGGCGCCCGCGCTCTCCGGCCCGACGCGGATCGCGCCGCCCGCGTCGACCCGCACGAGCGAGCCGCCGCCCGCGCCGACGGTGTGGAGGTCGACGGTCGGCACGCGCACCGGGAAGCCGCCGACGACGCGCTCCGCGACCCGCCCGGCGCGGCCGTCCGGCAGGAGGCAGACGTCCGTCGAGGTCCCGCCCATGTCGAACGCGACCGCGTCCGCGAACCCGGCGCGGCGAGCGACGAGCCCCGCGCCGACGACGCCCGCGGCAGGCCCGGAGACGAGGATCGTCGCCGGATGCGCGGCCGCGTCCTCGACCGACGCGACGCCGCCCGCCGAGAGCATCACGAGCGGCTCCGGCAGCCCCGCGTCGTCGGCCGACGCGGCGAGCGCGCGCAGGTAGCGCCCGGCGACCGGTGCGAGGTACGCGTCGGCCGCCGTCGTCGACGCGCGCTCGTACTCGCGGAACTCCGGTGCGACCTCGTGCGACGCGACGACGTGCACGCCGGGATGGCGAGCGCGCAGCTCCGCGGCGACCGCGGCCTCGTGCGACGCATCGCGGAACGCAAAGAGCAGGCACACCGCGACCGCCTCCGCGTCGCCGAGATCCGGGAGCGTCGCGAGGTCGAGCGGCTCGAGCTCTCCGTCCGGCCCGAGCCGGCCGCGCACGCCGTGGCAGCGCTCGAGCGGGACGAGTGGGTCGGGATGCGCCTCGCAGAGCCGGTAGAGGTGCGCGCGCGTCTGCCGCCGGAGGTGGAGCAGGTGCTCGAAGCCCGCGTTGCCGACGTACGCCGTCCGCGCGCCACGGCGCTCGAGCAGCGCGTTCGTCGCGACGGTCGTCCCGTGCGCGAACCGCTCGACGCCCGCCGCGCCGACCGCCCGCGCCGCGGCGAGGACGGACTCCTCCTGCCGCTCCGCCGTCGGCACCTTCGCGGTGCGCACGCGGCCGCCGTCGAGCAGCACGGCGTCCGTGAACGTCCCGCCGACGTCGACGCCGAGGATCGCCACGTGCGTACTCTGCATCCCCGTGCCGGTCCGCGCCTTCCTCTTCGACTTCGACGGCCTCATCGTCGACACCGAGCTGCCGTCCCGCGCCGGCTGGGAGCACGTCTACCGGGAGCACGGCCAGGAGCTGCCGCCCGAGAAGTGGGCGCTCATGGTCGGGACGGTCGGCGGCTGGGACCCGATGGCGCACCTCGAGGACCTCGTCGGCGCGCCGCTCGTCCACGACGACGTCCACGCCGTCCGGCGCGCGCACGAGTTCGCGCTCATCGACGACGAGGAGCTCCGGCCCGGCGTCGTCGACTACCTCGAGGAGGCGGAGCGGCGCGGTCTCAAGCGCGCGATCGTCTCGTCGTCGTCGCGGCCGTGGATCGACCTGCACATGAGGCGGCTCGCGCCCGACGTCCGCTGGGACGCGATCGTCACCGCCGACCACGACGAGGCGCGCGCGAAGCCGCGGCCGGACCTCTACCTCGAGGCGCTCGCCCTCGTCGGCGTCGACGCGGCGGACGCGGTCGCGTTCGAGGACTCGCCGAACGGCGTCCGCGCGGCGCGCGCGGCGGGGATCTTCTGCGTCGCGGTCCCGAACGAGGTGACGCGCTCGCTCGGGCTCGACGAGGCGGACCTCGTGCTCGAGTCGCTCGCCGAGCTGCCGCCGGCCGAGCTGATCGCGCGGCGCGGCGGCTAGGACACGAGCCGCACGAGCGCGGTCGCGGCGGCGCCGGCGAGCACGACCGCCCAGATCGGCGCGCGGAGCGCGACGGCGAGCGCGCCCGCCGCGAGCCCGGCGAGCCGCGCGTCGAGGACGAGCGAGCGCCCGTGCGCGAACCCCTCCGTCACGACGAGCGCCGCGAGGAGCGCCGGCGCGAGCATCGTCAGGATCCCGAAGAGGCGCGGCGGCACGGGCTTCCCGCCGACGATCACCGGCCCGACCGACTTCAGGACGACGGTGCCGGCACCGACCGCGAGCACGGCCACCCACGCCTGGCTCATGCGTCCCCGAGCCCGGAGAGCGCGGCGAGCGTCGCCGCGAGAATCGGGATGCCGGGCGGCGCGACCGGCGTCAGCACCGCGGCGATGAGCGCGCCGCCCGCGGCCGCGACGACGGCGCGTCGGCTCTTCAGCTGCGTCGCGAGCAGTGCGAGGAAGAGCGCGGCGAACGCGCCGTCGAGCCCGTACGACGACGGGTCGCCGATCACGCCGCCGAGCAGCGCCCCGACCGCCGTCCCGCCGGTCCAGCCGACCCAGAGCGCCGCGCCGACGCCGAGCATCACGCGCCGGTCGAACCGCGGCGTGCCGCCGCCCGAGAGCGCCCACGACTCGTCGATCACCATCTGCGACTCGGCGAGCCGGCGCAGCACGCCGCCGCGGAACGACTCCGCGACCGTCACGCCGATCACCGCGTAGCGCGCATTGAGGAGCAGCGCCGCGACGACGGCGGCCGCGACCGTGCCGCCGCCGCCGAGCACGGAGATCGCCGCGACCTGCGACGAGCCCGCGAACGTCGTCGCCGACATCAGGACCGCGGCGGCCGCACTGACGTGCGACGCCCGGGCGAGAACGCCGAACGACACGCCGAGCGCGATCGCCGCCGGCACGAGCGGCGTCGCGACGCGAACGCCCTTACGCACCGGCGCCGTGCCGGCGCCGGTACCGGCGCGCCTTCTCGCGGTTGCCGCACACGCTCATCGAGCACCACTGCCGCGAGTGGTTGCGCGCCGCGTCCACGAACGCCCACCGGCACGTGTCGGCGCGGCACGCCTTCAGCCGCTGCCACGATCCGTCCGCCATCGCCTCGCCGGCCGCCGCGACGACGGCCCCGATCCCGCCCTTCGGCGCGACGAGCCGCACGCCGCCGTCGCCGAACCGGACGACGACGCCCGCGCGCCGCGACGCGCCGTCGATCGTCGCCGACGCGGCCTCGACGTCGGATGTGCCGCCGTTGTTCACCCACATCAGCTCGCGGAGCGCCTCGCGGAGCTCGCGCGCCCAGACCGCGTCCTTCTCGTCCGGGCGGCCGGCCCAGAGCCCGCGGGTGCGCAGCCACCGGCCGAGCCCGGCGGCGTCCGCCAGCTCGTCCGCCCCCTCCTCGACCTCGAGCGTGTTCACGAAGTCGCAGATCAGCTGAAGCTCGGGCTTGACTGTCGCCATAACCAGTCAATAGTTTATCAGTGGTTACCCGACCAGGAGGCAGGAATGACTGCGTACACCGCAGCTCCGCTGGACGAGATCGTCGCCGAGAAGTGGCCGTACTGGGCGCCGATCCGCTACCACTTCGACATCCGGTCGTTCGGGATCAACGCCTGGCGCGGCGGCGAGGGCGACGACGTGATCAAGCCCCACCAGGAAGGCGAGGGCGGCCACGAGGAGCTCTACATGGTGCTGAGCGGCAGCGCGCGGTTCACGGTCGCCGGCGACGAGATCGAGGCGCCGACGGGCATGTGCATCCACATCCCGGACCCGACCGCGGAGCGCTCGGCCGTCGCGACCGCACCGGACACCGTCGTCCTCTCGCTCGGCGGCTGGCCCGGGAAGGCGTTCGAGCCGTCGGAGTGGGAGCTCGCGTCGTTCGCGGAATGACGAACGGCGCATGACCGCGCTCGGCGAGCTGCGGCTTGTCGGCGCCGGCGGCGAGCCGGTCGACCTGCGGCGCACGCTCGCCTCGCACGGCGTCGCGACGCTCCTGCCGCAGCGGCTCGACGAGGAGGCGTGGGTCCTCGAGACGACGCTCGCGATCGGGCGCGGCCGCGCGCGGACGGTGCGCGTCGCCGCCGGGCGGCGCGGGCACGCGAAGGTCGAGCTCGCCGCCGGCTCGGCGGGCGAGCGCGACCGCGCGCGGCTCCTCGCGACCGTGCGCCACATGCTCCGGCTCGACGACGACCTCTCCGCGTTCTACGAGGTCGCGCGCGCGGACGGCGACCTCGCGTGGGTCGCGGACGGCGCGGGCCGCATGCTCCGCAGCCCGACGATCTTCGAGGACGTCGTCAAGACCGTCTGCACGACGAACTGCTCGTGGGCGTTGACGACGCGGATGACGACGGAGCTCGTCGCGAACCTCGGCGACCCGGCGCCGGACGGCCGCCGTGCCTTCCCGTCGCCCGCGGCGATGGCCGCCGCGCCGGAGTCGTTCTACCGCGAGGTCGCGCGCTCCGGCTACCGCGCGCCGTACCTCCGCGAGCTCGCGCGCTCCGTCGCCGAGGGCGAGGTCGACCTCGACGCGCTCGCCGACCCGGAGCTGCCCGACGACGAGGCGGAGGCGCGGCTCCTCGCGCTGCCGGGGATCGGCCCGTACGGCGCGGCGCACGTGATGCTGACGAGTCTCGGCCGCTACTCACGCCTCGTCTTCGACTCGTGGACGCGGCCGACCTACGCGAGGCTCACCGGCCGGAAGGCGAAGGACTCGACGATCGAACGGCGGTTCCGCCGCTACGGCGACTGGGCCGGGCTGGCGTTCTGGCTGACGCTGACCCGCGACTGGGTCGCCGAGGGCCCGCCCGTGTGACGGTCCGGTTCGCGGGCGATTCGCAAACGATTCGGGCGCGGTAAATCTTTCGTGAGAATCGGCTCTTTTGATCCGTTCGTGTCACGCGGGTCCATGCGGTCCATCCCCACCCTGGCCCGCATGGACGACTCTCTCCTCCTCCTCGACGAGACGGTCACCTTCGAGGTCCCTGAGCAGACCGACGCCACCGCGCTGCGGGAGCTTCTCCGCCGCAACTGGGTGTGCTCGCTCGTGTTCTCGGAGACCTCGTGGGTCGTCTACGTCGACCTCGAGCCACGCGACGGCGATCTCGCGGAGCTGCTCCGCGAGGTCGAGCGCTGGGTCTCGGAGCGGCACCTGCGCGCGATCCGGTTCCACCTCGACGGGCGTGCGTACGTTCTCGAGGCCGGCGAGATCGCCTGGCCGCTGGCGGCTGCCTAGCCTCCGGCACCGCCGTCGGGCGGCCTGCGGGTGCGGGTCACGGTCACGTTGACCGTGCCCCGCCCGCGCGGGTCGTTCCGGGCGAGGAAGAGATCGAGCGCGAGGTTCGCGAGCCAGATCACGATCGTCGCGCCGACGTACGTCCAGAACCCGTGCACGTCGAAGCTCGGGACGATCACGTCCGTGAGCCAGAGCATGAGCATCGCGACCCCGAACCACGCGAGCCCGAGTGTGAAGATCGCGAGCGGGAACGTGAGGAGCTTGAGGATCGGCTTCAGGATCGTGTTGAGGACGCCGAAGACGGCGCCCGCGATCACGAGCGTCCCGGCCGACCCGCCGTACGTGATCGAGCCGAACATCCAGGTGACGAGCGCGAGGACCGCGATGTTGACGAGCCACGAGAGGGCGAGCCGCGCGAGCACGGCGCGGACGCTACCTGCGGCGATAGGTTTCCGGGCATGGTGGTGGACGCGCCTCCGTCGGCAGCGCCGTTCCTGACGCTGATCTCGCAGCAGCTGCCGCCCGCGCTCGAGGAGATCAGCGTGCCGTGCTACGTCATCGACGCGACCGGCCACATCCGGTGGCTGAACGACGCGGCGAAGGAGCTCGTCGGCGACGCGACCGGGAAGATGTTCACGAGCGTCCTCGACCCGCACGAGCTGCCGCGCGCGAAGTCGCTCTTCCAGCGCAACCTGCACGGGAAGGGCCACCGCGACTTCGCCGTCGACCTCCTCAACGTGGACGGCGAGGAGCAGTGCGTCGAGATCAGCTCGGTGCCGCTGCGGTCGAAGCACCGCGCGATCGGGATGTTCGGCGTCGTCCGGCCGCGGAGCGACGCGCCGGAGCGCCCGCCGAAGGTCGACGGCCGCCTGACCCCGCGGCAGCGGGAGATCCTCCGCCTGCTCGCGGACGGGCGCTCGACGGAGCAGATCGCGGCGGCGCTCCACATCAGCCGCGAGACCGTGCGCAACCACGTGCGCCACATCTCGAAGCGCCTCGGCACGAAGTCGCGCCTCCAGGCCGTCGCCGTCGCGCGCCGCGACGAGATCATCTAGCTAGGCTCGTCCGCGGAGCGGCATGGGCCCGGTGGCCCAGGCGGTCTTCAAAACCGCTGAGGTCGTGCAACCCACGGCTGGGTAGGTTCGACTCCTGCGCCGCTCCGTCGCAGGGCCGCGGGCGCACCCAGGCATCATTGCCCGATGCGGAGACTGGCGATCGCCGCCGGCGCGGCGCTCCTCCTGGTGCTCGGCGCCGGCATCGCGGCCGTCGTCTACCGGAACCACGAGGACGCGAGCCACCGCGGCTCCTCGACCGTCGAGTTCAACTCGACCCAGGTCTCGAAGCCGGCGGCGCACGCGGCGAAGGAGAAGATCGTCTGGCCGACGTACGGCTACGACGGCGCGCGGCTCCGCGTCGGCCCGGTCGCGACGCTCGCGCCGCCGTATCGCACCGCGTGGGTCGCGGGCGGCCGCTCGCTGCTCGAGTTCCCGCCGTCGATCGCGTACGACCGCCTCTTCCTCGTGAACGCGGGCGGCACCGTCCTCGCCTTCAGCACGAAGGACGGCGACCGCGCGTGGGACTACCCGACGCACCGCTGCGCCGCGTCGACGCCCGCGATCGGCGACTACCACCACGGGACGGTCTACGTCACGCTGCTGAACAGGCGGCCGTGCAAGAAGAGCCCGAAGGACGGCCTGGTGATCGCGCTCTCCGCCGGCACGCGCGAGCTCCGCTGGTCGCGCACGATCGGCCCGAGCGAGTCGTCGCCGCTCCTGATCGGCAACACGCTCTACGTCGGCGACTGGCTCGGCGACGTCTATGCGATGAAGGCGAGCACCGGCGCGCCGATCTGGAAGTTCAAGGCCGGCGGCGCCGTGAAGGGCGCGATCGCCGTCAGCGGCAACCGGCTCTTCGTCGGCGCGTACGACGGCCACGTCTACGCGCTCGACGCGACGACCGGGAGGAAGATCTGGCGCGCGTCCGGCGACGCGCGCCTCTTCGGCGGCCACGGCACCTTCTACTCGACGCCGGCCGTCGCGTACGACCGCGTCTACATCGGCTCGACGGACGGAAAGGTCTACTCGTTCGGCGAGCGGACCGGGAAGCGCCGCTGGTCGACGCGCACCGGCGGCTACGTCTACGGCTCGCCCGCGGTCTGGAACGACCGCGTCTACGTCGGCTCGTACGACCATTACTTCTACGCGTTCGACGCGGCAACCGGCGCTGTCGACTGGAAGTTCAAGGCGAACGGACCGATCTCCGGCGCCGCGACGATCGTGAACGGCGTCGTCTACTTCGCGACGCTGAAGGGCCGCACGTACGGCCTCGACGCGACGTCGGGGCGCCGGGTCTGGAGCTTCCCCGACGGCCGCTACAGCCCCGTCGTCTCGGACGCGAAGAAGATCTACCTGCTCGGCTACGCGTCGATCTACGGGCTCGTCCCGAAGCGGCGGTAGGCCGACGGAGGTCGCGGCGAACTCGGCTACCGTGGACGGCGGCCGCCTCGATCCCCCGCCCACCCCTCAAGGCCGGCCGCAGTCATTCCGATCCCCTCACTCATGAGCCGCGCCGCCCCGCCGGGCCTCGACCTGGCGTTTCTGTCCCGCCTGACGGCGTTCTCGCTCCGGCACCGGCTCCTCGTCGCACTCGTCTGGACCGCGGTGATCGCACTCGGGATCGTCGCGTCGCTCCGCCTGACGCCGCTCCTCAAGACCGGCTTCTCGCTGCCGGGAACGGACTCCGCCCGCGTGAAGCAGGTGCTCGCGCAGGAGTACGGCGTGCGGAGCGGCTCCGAGGTGGTGCTGATCGCGAAGAACGACGGCGCCCTCGGCCGCCTGCGGCTTGCCGCGTCGCAGGCGAGCTCGCTCCTTCCGGGCGGGCGCGTCGACGACGTCGAGCGGCTGCCGTCCGGCGCCGCGGCCGCGTTCGTCCATTCCGCGCTCTCCGGCGACCGCGCCGCGGACCGGACCGGCGAGCTGCGCGCGAAGCTCGGCCCGCGCGTCTTCGTCACGGGCGACGCGGCGATCCAGCACGACATGGCGCCGGTGCTCTCACGCGACCTCCGCGTCGGCGAGCTCTACCTCGCCGTGCCGGCCGCGCTCGTGATCCTGCTCCTCGTCTTCGGCACCGCGTCCGCGCTGCTCCCGTTCGTGTTCGCCGCGGCGACGATCCCGCCCGCGCTCGGGATTGCGTGGGGCGCCGCGCACGTCCTCGAGCTGAGCGACTACCTGCGGAACATGGTGCTGATGATCGGGCTCGGGATCGCGATCGACTACTCGCTCCTCGTCGTCAACCGCTACCGCGACGAGCGGCGCCAGGGGCGCGCGCATCGCGACGCGGTGGAGGAGACGATGCTCCACGCGGGACGGACGATCCTCTTCAGCGGGCTCGCCGTCTCGGTCGGGCTCGCGCTGATGCTGCTCCTGCCGGTTCCGTTCCTCCGCGGCTTCGGCGTCGGCGGGCTCGTGATCCCCGTCGTCAGCGTCGCCTGCGGGCTGACGCTCCTGCCCGTCCTCCTGCTGACGCTCGGCGAGCGGCTCGAGCGGGTGCGCCTCCTCCCGCACGGACTCGCGGAGCGGCGCCACGCCGGCGAGCTCCGCCTCTGGGTCGCGCACGCCGGCTGGGTGATGAAGCGCGCGAAGGTCCTCGCGCCGCTCACCGCGACGCTCCTCGTCCTCGCCGCGCTGCCGCTGATCGGGATCCGGGTCGGGCCGGGCTCGAGCTCGAGCCTCCCGCGCGACCTGCCTGCGCTGCGCGGACTGACGATCCTCCAGCGCGCGGCCGACAGCGACTCGCTCGACCCGACGACGATCATCGTCGACACGCACCGCGCGAACGGCGCGGCCGCCGTGGCACCGGCCGTCGCACGCCTCGACACGCTGCTCCGCTCGCAGCCCGAGGTCGTGCAGGTGTCGCGCGCCGTCCGCGACGCGAGCGGCCGCTATCTCCGGATCGACGTCGTCGGCCGGCACGACTCCGCGAGCCCGACCGCGCAGGCGTTCGCCGACCACCTTCGCGGCACGCTGATCCCGGACGCCCGCTTCCCCGCGTCGGTGCACGTCCTCGCCGGCGGCGGCGCCGCGTCGTCGGCGGACTTCGTGTCGCGGACGCTCGGCTCGTTCCCGTGGCTCATCCTCGGCGTGCTCGGGCTGACCTACCTGCTGCTCGTGCGCGCGTTCCGCTCCCTGCTCCTGCCGCTGAAGGCGATCGCGCTGAACATGCTCACGGTCGCCGCCGCGAGCGGGCTGATGATCGCGGTGTTCCAGTGGGGCTGGGGCTCGTGGGCCGGCTTCGCGAAGGTGCCGCAGCTCGAGGGCTGGATCCCCGTCTTCATGTTCACGCTGCTCTTCGGGCTCTCGATGGACTACGAGGTGTTCCTCATCACGCGGATGCGCGAGATGTGGGACGCGACGCGGTCGAACACGACCGCCGTCGCGCACGGGCTCGCGCACACCGGCCGGATCGTCACCGCGGCCGGGCTGATCATGGCCGCGACGTTCAGCGGCTTCCTCCTCGGCTCGATCCCGCCGATGCAGCAGCTCGGCTTCGGCCTCGCGGTCGCGATCCTGATCGACATCACGCTCGTCCGCGGGCTGCTCCTGCCGTCCGCGATGGCGCTCGCCGGTCGCTGGAACTGGTACCTCCCGGCGTGGACCGCGCGCGCGCTGCGCGTGCAGCCGTGACGCTCGTCGTCCGCTAGCTCGAGCGCTCGATCTCGTCGAGAGCGGCGCGGCCCGAGTCGTGGACCCGGCGCCGCCGCTCCTCCGGCGTCTCCGCCGGCGCCTCGGGCTCGTGCTCCTGCTCGGGCTCGGGCTCCGGCGCGGACTCGGCGAGCTTCGCCCGCAGCTCCTCCGCGCGCGGGTCGGGCCCCTCGTCGGGCGGCGGCGCGGCGGGGACGGGAGCCGGCGCGGGCTTCGGCCGGCGGCGCCGCAGCGCCTCCGCCGCGGCCGTCCCGGCGGCGACTCCGGCGAGCCAGGCAGCGAGGCGGCGCATCGCGGCGATGCTACACTGCCGCCTCTTCCTGCTCCGTCAACGCGCCGTTCGTCCCGATCGGCGCAGGCAGTCGGAGCCGATTCAGACCGTGGGAAGGAGTATCGGGACGTTGACGACCTACGAGATTCTGCTGCTGCTCGACCCTGAGCTCCCCGAGGAGCGCCAGGACGAGCTCATCGTGCGCGTCCGCGAGCTCGTCGAGGGCTCCGGCGGCACGTGGCGCAGCCACGACAACTGGGGCCGCCGCCGCCTCGCGTACGAGATCGCGAAGAAGCCGGAGGGCGTGTACCACCTCGTCGTCTTCGACAGCGACGCGCCGACGCTCGACGAGATCGTGCGCGTGCTGAAGATCGACGACGGCGTGCTGCGCCAGATGGCGACGAAGCACGTCGAGGGCTCGCGGACGAGCGCGCCGCGCGACGACTTCGCCGCGCCCGCGCAGGTCCCGGCGCCCGCCGAAGCCGCCGAGCCCGCCGCCGTCCCCGCGGCCGAGTACGCTGAGGACGGCGAGGCGAACACAGGTTCGGACCCTGCCGGTCCGGACGGGGAGGAGTAAGACCATGGCGAACATCAACCGCGTCGTGCTCGTCGGCAACCTGACGCGCGACCCCGAGCTCCGGCACACGCCGGGCGGCACCCCCGTGTGCAGCCTGCGCATCGCCGTGAACAGCCGGCGCCGCGACGAGTCGGGCA
Organism: Gaiellaceae bacterium; assembly: GCA_035506655.1. Taxonomy (GTDB): domain Bacteria; phylum Actinomycetota; class Thermoleophilia; order Gaiellales; family Gaiellaceae; genus Palsa-739. Next base: position 29,755 of record DATJOZ010000125.1, on the reverse strand, counting down.
ACTGGGTCGACAAGCCGAACTACTTCAGCGTCTCCGTCTTCGGCAACCAGGCCGAGAGCTGCGCGCAGTACCTCTCGAAGGGCCGCCCCGTCGGGATCGACGGCCGGCTCGACTGGCGCGAGTGGCAGGCGCAGGACGGCGCGAAGCGCGAGGCCGTCGAGATCGTCGCCGAGAGCGTCCAGTTCCTCGGCAGCCGCGACGGCGGCGGCGAGGGCGGCGGCAACCAGTTCGTGCCCGCCGGCGCGTCGGCCGAGACCGCCGACTTCCCGGCCGCCACCGACGACGACATCCCGTTCTAGGAGCGCACGTGCCCAGAGAGAGAACGCAGCAGCGGAAGCGCCCCGGCGGGCCCGCGGGCCAGATCAAGCGCCGGAACTGCTTCTTCTGCAAGGACAAGGTCACCGAGATCGACTACAAGAACGTGAACCAGCTGCGGCGGTACATCTCCGAGAAGGGGAAGATCCGCAGCCGCCGGATCACGGGCGCGTGCCGCCGCCACCAGGTGCAGGTCGCGCAGGCCGTGAAGCGCGCGCGCGAGATGGCGCTCCTGCCGTACGTGGCGGAGGGCGTCGAGGAGCGGAGCGGCGGGCGGCGCGATCGCGGCGACCGCGGCGACCGCGACAGGGACCGCTGACGTGGACGTCATCCTCCTCAGGGACGTCGAGAAGGTCGGCCTCCGCGGCGACGTCGTCTCGGTCGCGCGCGGCTACGCGCGCAACTTCCTGTTCCCGCGCAACCTCGCCGAGGAGGCGACGGCGGCGCGCGTCGCCGAGCTGCAGAAGCGGGACTCGCAGCGCGCGCGGCACGAGGCGAAGACGGCCGAGCAGGCGCAGTCGATCGCGGAGACGCTCTCGAAGACGGTGCTGAGCTTCGAGGTGAAGGCCGGCCCGACCGGATCGCTCTTCGGCTCCGTGACGCCGACGGACATCGCCGACGAGATCTGGCGCACGCGGAAGATCCGCGTCGACCGGCGCAAGATCGGGATCGACAACATCAAGCGGATCGGCCGCTACGACGTGCCGATCGACGTCTTCCAGGACGTCCGCGTCGACGTGAAGACCCTCGTCGTGCCCGAGGGCGGCGAGCTGCCCTCCGACGAGGAGCTCGCGGCGATGGTCGCCGCGGAGGAGGCGGAGAAGCAGGCCGCCGCCGCGACGGAGGCGCCCGAGGTGGAGTACGAGCTCGTCGACGAGCCCGAGCCGGCACCGGCCGCCGCCGCCGAGGAGCCGGCCGCCGAGCCCGAGCCCGAGTGGCGGGCGGACGCGGACGCCGCGCTCCGCGACGCCGACTGACGTTGGGCGCGCTGAGGCCCTGCCCGTTCTGTCAGGGCGAAGGGCTGGTGACCTTCGAGAGCGGCCCCGCGGTGGAACCGTGTCGGGAGTGCCGCGGCGCAGGGCGCCTGTACAGCGACCCGGACTTCAGAGGCGTGTTCGAAGCATTGCTCCGCGAGAAGGGCGTCTTCCTCGATCGTGAGATGCGCCTGCTCCTGCTCGCGCTCGACGCGCTGGACGCGCGCGTCGCCGACCTTGCGGCAGATCGTCCTCCTTCGTGAGGCATTCCACACGTTGTCCCCAGCCCCTGGGGACACCCACATTTCTTGTGGATAGGCTCGCCGGCGAGACCGCAAAGACCGTGTTTTTTCGGGACCCCGCCTGTGGAGACATGGCCGACTTTCTCGCGTAAACCCGGTCGGGGCCGTCCGGCGTGTTGGGGATAATCGACGAACATGCGTTCTCTTTTCCCTGCTGGCGTGCGGGTTCACAGATTCGTCCACAAGCCGCCTCGGCCAGGTCCCGGCCTGTTGGTCCAACACGTTGATCGGCGGTCGCCGAGGGGATTGGATGATCTCCGGTGAGCGCCGCGGCCGAACGCCATCTCTCAGCGACCGATGCGAACGTCGCACCTCCGCAGAACCTCGATGCCGAGGAATCGGTGCTCGGTGCGATCCTCGTCGCCGAGAGCGCGATGGCGGCCGTGGCGGAGATCGTCCAGCCGAGCGACTTCTACAAGCACAGCCACGGGACGATCTTTCGAGCCGCGATCGATCTGTTCACCAAGAGCGAGCCCGTCGACGCGATCACGCTTGCGGATTTCCTCGACGAGCGCGGCGAACTGGAAGCGGTCGGCGGTCGTGTGCGGCTGCACGAACTGGCGAACATCGTCCCGGCGACCGCAAACGCGCCACACTGGGCGCGGATCGTCCGCGAGATGGCCGTGCTGCGCGGACTCATCGACGTGGGACAGAGCATCGCCCGGCTCGGTTGGGACCGGGACGGCGAGGCAATCGACCTCGTCGACCAGGCGGAGCAGCTGCTCTTCGACCTCTCGCAGAACCGCGTCACGTCGGACTTCTCCGACATCGAGTCGCTGCTGAAGGAGAGCTTCGAGCGGATCACGGCGCTCTACGAGTCCGGCGTCGACGTCACCGGCACGCCGTCCGGCTTCCGCGAGCTCGACCGGATCACGTCGGGCTTCCAGCCCGGCAACCTCGTCATCGTCGCGGCGCGCCCGTCGATGGGGAAGTCGGGGCTCGCGCTCTGCATGGCGGCGAACCTCGGCGTGCGCAAGGGCGTCCCGGTCGGCCTCTTCACGCTCGAGATGTCGAAGGCCGAGGTGACGCAGCGGCTCATGTGCAGCGAGGGGAAGGTCGAGTCGCAGCGGCTTCGCACCGGCAAGCTCGCGCCGGACGACTGGCCGCGGCTCACGGCGGCGTGCGACAAGCTCGCGAAGGCGCCGATCTACGTCGACGACAGCGGCACGATCAACCTGATGGAGATCCGGTCGAAGGCGCGCCGCCTGAAGTCGCGCCGCCCGGACCTCGGCCTGATCGTCGTCGACTACCTCCAGCTGATGACGTCGGGCGGCAGCGTCGAGAACCGCGTGCAGGAGGTGTCGCAGATCTCGCGCTCGCTGAAGATGCTCGCGCGCGACCTCGACGTGCCGATCCTCGCGCTGTCGCAGCTCTCGCGCGCGGTCGAGCAGCGCACCGACAAGCGCCCGCTCCTCTCCGACCTGCGCGAGTCGGGGTCGATCGAGCAGGACGCGGACGTCGTGATGTTCATCTATCGCGACGAGTACTACAACGAGGAGTCGGACCAGCAGGGGCTCGCCGAGGTGATCGTGGCGAAGCACCGGAACGGGCCCACCGACTCCGTGAAGCTCTCGTTCCTCAAGCGGTACGCGAAATTCGCGGACCTTGCTGCCGCATGACGTAAGGGGGGAGGCGCAGGACGCGATGATCGGAGACCAGGTCGTGACGATCGCACCGCGGGCCACGGCGTTCACCGTCGTCTGCGAGGCCTGCCTCGAGCTCGACGCCGCGGCAGGCTGGTCGGCCTCGACCTTCGCGGGCCGGCTGGATCTCGATCTCGACCACGGCACGTTCCTCTGCCGCCACGGCCACCCGGTGCGGGTGGAGCGGGCGGCGCCGGCCGCGGGAGCCGCCACCGCAGCCGCGTAGCGCAATCCGGTTCGGCGTCCGGGTCGTAGCTGCGGCGCCGGGAGCTTCCCCCAACGAGCTCCCGGTGCGGCTGTTCGCCGGTTTCGCGATCACGGCGGTCTGAGTGCCTCTCTACACTTCCGCTCGTGCCTGCGACCGTCATCGTCGGGGCGCAGTGGGGCGACGAGGGGAAGGGCAAGATCGTCGACCTGCTCGCGCAGCACTGCGACCTCGTCTGCCGCTACCAGGGCGGGCCCAACGCCGGGCACACGATCGTCCTCGGCGAGGAGACGTTCAAGATCAGGCAGATCCCGACCGGCGTGCTCCAGGGCAAGACGTCGGTGATCGGCGCGGGCTGCGTCGTCGATCCCCAGGTGTTCCTCGACGAGGTCGACGAGCTCGCGTCGCGCGGCGTCGCGACCGCCGGCGTCGTGCTGCTCTCCGGGAACGCGCACGTGATCATGCCGTGGCACGTCGCAATCGACCAGGCGAGCGAGCGGCGGCTCGGGAAGCTCCAGATCGGGACGACGCGCCGCGGGATCGGCCCGTGCTACGCCGACAAGGCGCTGCGGATCGGGATCCGCGTGCAGGACCTCCTCGACCCGAAGATCCTGCGCCAGAAGATCGAGGTCGCGCTCGCGGAGAAGAACCTCTGGCTCGAGCGCGTCTACGGCGAGGGGCGGCTCGACCTCGAGGAGGTCGCGGAGCGGCTCGAGTCGTGCGCGCAGCGGATCCGTCCGTTCGTCGCCGATACGTCGCTCCTCGTCGACCGCGCGCTGAAGGACGGGCGCTCGGTGCTGCTCGAGGGCGCGCAGGGCACGCTGCTCGACGTCGACCACGGCACGTATCCCTTCGTCACCTCGTCGAGCACCGTCGCTGCGAACGCCGCGACGGGCGTCGGCATCGGCCCGAACCGGATCGACCGCGTCCTCGGCGTCGCGAAGGCATACGTCACGCGCGTCGGCGAGGGCCCGTTCACGACGGAGATCGAGGGGCCGGACCACGACCGCGTCCGCGAGATCGGGCACGAGTACGGGACCGTCACGGGACGGAATCGCCGCTGCGGCTGGCTCGACCTCGTCGCGCTGCGCTACGCGGTCCGCGTGAACGGGATCGACCGGCTCGCGCTGACGAAGCTCGACGTGCTGTCGCATTTCGCCGAGCTGCCGGTGTGCACGCGCTACCGGCTGCGCGGCGGCGAGGAGACCGAGGACTTCCCCGCGCACCAGAGCGACTTCCACGCCGCCGCGCCGGTGTACGAGGTGCTGCCCGGCTGGGACGAGCCGCTCGACGCGTGCGCGTCGGTCGACGACCTTCCGGACGCGGCGCGCCGCTACGTCGAGTTCGTCGAGCGCGAGCTCGACGTCGACGTGACGCTGATCGGGACGGGCGCCGACCGCGACGCCGTGCTCACGCGCGCGTAGCCCGCGCGCCGAACGCGCGGCCGTGCAGCTCGAACGGGCCGGCCGGAGCACCGAGCTGCCGGTGCAGCTCGTCGTGCGCCCGAGCGCGCTGCTCCTCCGAGAGCGAGTGAAGCCACGCTCCCGCCGGGCCGACCTGTCTGCCCAGCGCACTCCAGAACTCCTCGAAGCCGCCGTACGACGCCGTCACGTCCAGCTCGCACGTCGCGACGTCCGCGAGCCCTGCCCCTTCGAGCAGATCGCACAGCTCGTCCGATGTCCGGTAACGCCGCGCACCCTGCTCCGCGTAGCCCCTGCCGAAGGAGGGCGCGGTACGAGCGATCGCCGCGAACATCTGCACCTCCTCCACGCCCCACATGCAGATCGCCACCGTGTGCGCGACCCGGGCCATCTCCCGAATCGCCGCCGGTGCGTCCGCCATGAACGCGACGACGAGCTGGGCGAGCGCGATGTCGAACGAGTCGTCCGCGAACGGCATCTCCTCGGCCGGCCCCTCGTGCGCCTCGAGCTCGGGGTAGCGCGCCCGCAGTGCGGCCACGAACTCGGGCGACGGCTCGACGGCGACGACGTCCGCGCCGCGGCCGACGATCTCTGCGGTCAGCGCGCCGGTCCCGGCGCCGACGTCGAGCACCCGCTGCCCGGCGCGGACGCCGGCAAAGTCGGCGAAGAGCGGCGCCAGGCGCACCGAGTAGCGACCCATGAAGTCGTCGTAGGACTCCTCGTCGACGTGGAAGACCCCGCTCATCCGGGCATTCAACCAGCCGCGAGCCGTTCCAGGTCATCCGGCGTGTTCACGTTCTCGAGCAGCGCCGGGTCGGCGTAGACGACCGCGGCGTCGAGCCGCTCGAGCGCGTCGCGGAGGCGCAGCTCGCCCGCGGCGAGCCGCGCCTCGAGCAGCGGCAGCGCGTTGCGGCGGAACGCGGCGGGCAGCGGCCCGGTCTGCGTCACGGCCGCGTCGCGGCACGCGGCGGCGAGGCCGAGCAGGAGCCCGGACGTGACGAGCGGCACGTCGACCGGGAGCACGACGGTGACCGCGTGCGTCGCGGCGCGCACGCCGGCGACGACGCCGGCGAGCGACGCGCGCTCCTCCGTCCCGTCGTCGAGCACCGGGAACGGGAGCTCGAGCGCGTCGGCGGCCTTGCCGACGGCGATCGTCTCGTCGCACGTCTCGCCGAGGACGCGCCAGGCGCGCTCGGCGAGCGTCTCGCCGCCGAGCGGCGCGAGCGCCTTCGGCGACCCGAAGCGCGCGCTCGCGCCGCCGACGAGGAGCACGCCCGTCAGTCCGCGATCCGCCACGTCTCCGTGTAGACGTTCGCCGAGCCGTCGCGGACGAAGCCGCACAGCGTGACGCCGCGGTCGGCCGCGAGCCCGACGGCGAGGCTCGACGGCGCGCCGACCGCGACGAGCACCGGGCAGCCGGCGACGGCGGCCTTCTGCACGAGCTCGAACGAGAGCCGGCCGCTGACGCAGAGGATCGACTCGGCGAGCGGGAGCAGCCCCGCGCCGAACGCCCAGCCGACGACCTTGTCCATCGCGTTGTGCCGGCCGACGTCCTCGCGCGCGCACTGCAGGTCGCCGCCGCTCGTGAAGAGCCCCGTCGCGTGGAGCCCGCCGGTCGCGGCGAACGCGGCCTGTGCGTCGCGGAGCCGGCCGGGGAGCGCGGCGACGAGGCCGAGCGGGACCCGGAGCTTCGACTCGACACGCGCCGCCTCGACCGCGACCGCCTCCAGCGCGCCCTTGCCGCACACGCCGCACGACGACGACGTGTAGAAGCTCCGCTGGAGCCGCGCCGCGTCGAACCCCGGAGCGTCGACGTCGACGGTGTTCGCGGCGAGGTCGTCGGGCAGCCGCGCGCCGGCCGGCCGGAGCCCTTCGGAAAGGCAGAAGCCGAGCGCGAGCTCCTCGTCGTGGCCCGGCGTGCGCATCGTCACCGCGACGGGCTTCCCCCCGATCCGGATCTCGAGCGGCTCCTCGACCGCGACCGTGTCCGGTTCCGTCCGTCCGCCGGGCAGACGGAGGACGTCGACCGCGGCGACGGAGTACGGCGGCGCGTCCATGCGCGAAGCCTATGTCCGGCGGGGCGCTCGCATACGATCGCCCCGTGAAGGTGCTCGTCGTCGGGTCGGGCGGTCGCGAGCACGCGCTCGTGTGGGCGCTCGCGCGCGGGGGCGGAGTGACGGAGCTCCACGCGGCGCCGGGGAACCCGGGGATCGCGACGCTCGCGAGCTGCCACCCGGCGCGCGCGGAGGATCCTGCGTCGCTCGTGCCGCTCGCGGCCGAGCTCGGCGTCGACCTCGTCGTCGTCGGGCCGGAGGCGCCGCTCGTCGCGGGGCTCGCGGACGCGCTGCGTCGCCGCGGCATGGCGGTGTTCGGGCCGGGAGCCGAGGCGGCGCGAATCGAAGGGTCGAAGGCGTTCGCGAAGGACGTGATGGAGGCCGCACGTGTGCCGACGGCGCGGACGCTGCCGGTCGCGCGGCCGCCGTGCGTCGTGAAGGCGGACGGTCTCGCCGCGGGCAAGGGCGTCTGGGTCTGCCGCGACCAGGCCGGGCTCGACGATGCGTTACGCGCGGCCGAAGCGCTCCGCCAGCCGTTCCACGTCGAGGAACTGCTCGAGGGCGAGGAGGTCTCCGTGTTCGCGCTCACCGACGGGCGGCACGCGATCCCGCTGCCGTCGGCGCAGGACTACAAGCGGATCGGCGACGGCGACGAGGGCCCGAACACCGGCGGCATGGGCGCGTACTCGCCCGTCCCGCGGCTCACCGACGCGGAGATCGCGGAGCTCGTCGAGACGGTGCACGTCCCGGTGATCGCAGAGCTCGCGAAGCGCGGCGCGCCGTTCCGCGGCGTCCTCTACGGCGGCTTCATGCTGACGGCGGACGGGCCGCGCGTGCTCGAGTTCAACTGCCGGTTCGGCGACCCGGAGACGCAGGCGGTGCTGCCGCGGCTCGAGGGCGACCTGCTGGGTGCGCTCGCCGCGTGCGCTTCCGGCGAGCTCGCGGGCGTCGAGCTTCGCGCGACGGGCGACGCCGCCGTGACGGTCGTGCTCGCGTCGCGCGACTATCCGGAGCGCGGCGACGCGGGAACGCCGATCGACGGCGTCACCGAAGCGGAGGCGGCCGGCGCGCTCGTCTTCCACGCCGGCACGGCACTGCACGGGACGCGGCTCGTGACGAACGGCGGGCGAGTGCTGGGCGTCACCGGGCTCGGCGCGTCGCTCGCCCAGGCGCGTGATGCCGCGTACGCGGGCGCGGGTCGCATAGCCTTCGACGGCATGCAGTTCCGCCGCGACATCGCCGGGTTCGCCCATGCCTGACGTGAAGGTCGGGATCCTCGTCGGGTCGGAGTCCGACCGCGAGCGGATGCAGGGAGCGCTCGACGTGCTCGACGAGAAGGGGATCGGGTACGAGTTCGACGTGCGGTCGGCGCACCGGACACCCGACGCCGTCGCCGAGTACGCGCGCACCGCGCGGGAGCGAGGGCTGCGCGTACTGATCTGCGGCGCCGGCCTGTCGGCCGCGCTCCCGGGCGTCGTCGCCGCGCACACGGACCTCCCCGTGATCGGCGTGCCGCTCCGCTCGAGCCTCAGCGTGCTGGACGGCTTGGACGCGCTCCTCGCGATCGCGCAGATGCCGCCGGGCGTGCCCGTCGCCACGGTCGGCGTCGACAACGCGCGAAACGCCGCGGTGCTGGCGGCGCGCATCCTCGGGAGCTAGGGAGGCTTGTCCGGGGCGCTGCGGTTCGCGCTGCCCCACCACCCACCCCCCACCCTTTATGGGTGGGGTGAAGGGTAGGGGCGCGCTCGCTACGGCGGTGTGCCGGTTTCGTCACCGAAGACGGGATGTTTCGTCACAGCGATGGTCGACCTGCGGCGGCTCTAGACTGAGGCAAGTGATCGCGCGCTACTCCCGTCCGGCCATGGCCAGTATCTGGTCGGACGAGGGCAAGTTCGCGGCGTGGCTCGAGGTCGAGCTCGCGGCGACCGAGACGTGGGCCGAGCTCGGCGTCGTTCCCGGTGAGGCGGCGCGCGCGATCCGCGGGAACGCGAGCGTTCCCACGCCCGAGCGGGTCGCCGAGCTCGAGGCGACGCTCCATCACGACACCGCGGCCTTCGTCGACGCCGTCGCGGAGCAACTCGGCGACGAGGGGCGATGGTTCCACTACGGGCTCACGTCTTCCGACGTCGTCGACACGGCGCTCTCGCTCCAGATCCGCGCTGCCGGGCGGCTGATCCTCGACGACCTCGACCGCGCGTTCGCCGCCGTCGTCGCGCGCGCCGACGAGCACCGCGCGACGCTCCAGATGGGCCGGACGCACGGCGTCCACGCGGAGCCGACGACGTTCGGCCTGAAGCTCGCCGGCTGGGCGTTCGAGCTCGACCGGGGGCGCCGCCGCATCGCGCGCGCGCTCGAGGAGATGCGCGTCGGCAAGCTGTCCGGCGCGGTCGGGACGTATGCGGCGACCGATCCCGAGCTCGAGCGCATCGCGTGCGAGCGGCTCGGGCTCGAGCCGGCACCGACGTCGACGCAGGTGATCCAGCGCGACCGCCATGCCGAGCTGCTCGCCGCGCTGGCCGTCGTCGCGTCGTCGCTCGACACCTTCGCGCTCGAGATCCGCCACCTCGCGCGGACAGAGGTCGCCGAGGTGCAGGAGCCGTTCGGACGCGGGCAGAAGGGGTCGTCGGCGATGCCGCACAAGCGGAACCCGGTCGTCGCCGAGCGGATCTGCGGCCTCGCGCGCGTCGTGCGCGGCGCGGCGGTCGTCGGGCTCGAGAACGTCGCGCTGTGGCACGAGCGCGACATCTCGCACTCCTCCGCCGAACGCGTCGTGATCCCGGACGCCTTCCTCGCCCTCGACTACATGCTCGACCGCTTCACCTGGCTCGTCGACGGCCTCGTCGTGCGCACGGAGCGGATGCGCCGCAACCTCGAGGCGAGCCACTCGCTCTTCTTCAGCCAGCGCGTCCTGCTCGCGCTCGTCGAATCCGGGCTCCCGCGCGACGAGGCGTACCGTCTCGTCCAGCGCAACGCGATGCGCGCGTGGGACGAGGAGCTCGACTTCCGCGAGCTCGTCCGCGCCGACGACGAGATCGCCGGCCGCATCGACCTCGACGCCGTCTTCGCCCTCGACGCATACACGCGCCACGTCGACACCGTCTTCGCCCGCCTCCACGCCCTCGCCGACACGAAGGAGCCCGTCCATGCCTGAAGCCGCAACGCACGTCGCCTCCGGGAAGGTGCGCGAGATCTACGCGCTCGACGACGACCGCCTCCTGCTCGTCGCGAGCGACCGCATCTCGACGTTCGACGTCGTCCTCCCGACCGAGATCCCCGACAAGGGGCGCGTCCTCACCGGCCTCTCCGGCTTCTGGTTCACGCTGCTCCGCGGGATCGTGCCGAACCACATGCTCGCGATCCGCGAGGACGGCCGCTCGATGGAGTGCCGCCGGCTCGAGATGCTCCCGATCGAGTGCGTCGTGCGCGGCTACCTCGCAGGCTCGGGCTGGAAGGACTACCGGACGACCGGCGAGGTCTGCGGGCACGCGTTGCCGGAAGGGCTCCAGGAGTCCGACCGGCTGCCGCAGCCGATCTTCACGCCTGCGACGAAGGCGCAGACCGGGCACGACGAGAACATCACGCGCGACCAGGCGGCCGAGCTCGTCGGCGCTGACCGGCTGCGCGAGGTGGAGGCGATCTCGATCGAGCTCTATCGCGCCGCCGCCGAGCACGCGCTCGCGGCCGGGATCATCATCGCCGACACGAAGTTCGAGCTCGGGCTCGACGCCGACGGCGCTCTCGTCCTCGGCGACGAGGCGCTGACGCCCGACTCGTCGCGCTTCTGGCCGGCGGACGCCTACGAGCCCGGCCGCGCGCAGGACAGCTTCGACAAGCAGTTCGTCCGCGACTACTGCGAGACGAAGGACTGGGACAAGACCGCGCCGGGGCCGGAGCTCCCCGACGACGTGGTGCACGCGACGCGGAAGAAGTACGTCGAGGCGTTCGAGCGGCTGACGACGATCCCGTTCCCGGCGTACATCGACGACCCGAACGTGGTGCTCGGGTGAAGGCAACGGTGCTCGTCCGCCCGAAGTCCGGGATCCTCGATCCGCAAGGCGAGGCGGTCGAGTCCGCGCTCGGGCATCTCGGGTTCACGGTGTCCGGCGCGCGCGTCGGCAAGGTGATCGACCTCGAGGTCGACGCGCCCGACGCGGCAGCGGCGCGGACGCAGGTCGAGCACATGTGCGAGCGGCTGCTCGCGAACCCGCTCATCGAGTCGTACGAGATCGAGGTCGTCGAGCCGTGATCCCGCAGCCGCGGATCGGCGTCATCACCTACCCCGGGTCGAACGACGACCACGACGCGCTGTGGGCGCTCGCCGCGCTCGACGCCGACGCGATCCCCGTGTGGCACGACGAGCCCGTGCTTCCGGAGCTCGACGCGATCGTCGTCCCCGGCGGGTTCTCGTACGGCGACTACCTCCGCTGCGGCGCGATCGCGCGCTTCTCGCCGGCGACCGCCGCCGTGCGCACGTTCGCGGACGCGGGCGGGCTCGTGCTCGGCATCTGCAACGGCTTCCAGATCCTGTGCGAGGCGGGGCTCCTGCCGGGCGCGCTGCTGCAGAACGACTCGCTCCAGTTCATCTGCCGCGATGTGAGCCTGACGGTGGAGCGGGCCGGCCTGCCGTTCACGTCCCGGTGCGTCGAGGGCCAGCAGCTCGTGATCCCGGTGAAGCACGGCGACGGCCGGTGGTACGCGCCGCCGCAGCTCGCCGCCGACCTCGAAGCGAGCCGTCAGATCGTCCTCCGGTACGCCAAACCGTGCAACGGCTCGACGGCGGACGTCGCGGCCGTGTGCAACGCGCGGGGCAACGTGATGGGGCTGATGCCGCATCCGGAGCACGCCGTCGACCCGCTGCTCGGCTCCGCCGACGGCGCGTTGATCCTCGCCTCGCTCGTCGAGGCCGCGCGCGACCGCGCGCTCGCAGCGGCCTGAATCGGGTAGAAGTGATACCGCGGTGTCGCTGCGGACCGACCGGGCGCAGTTCTCGATCCTCGGCCCCCTCGAAGTGTTCCGGGACCAGGAGCCGCTTGCGCTGTCGGGAACGCGGCAGCGCCGCCTCCTCGCGGCGCTGCTCCTCCGGCCGAACCGCGTCCTCTCGACGGAGCAGCTCGCGGAGGCGGTCTGGGGCGACGCGCCGCCCGCGACTGCGCGCACCGCGCTGCAGGTGCACGTCTCGCAGCTGCGGAAGATCCTCGGCCAGGAGACGATCGAGACGCATCCCGGCGGCTACCTCCTCCGCCTCGACGAGGAGCAGATCGACGCCGCGCGGTTCGAACGACTGCTGCGCGAGGCACGCGCCGCCGAGACAGCTGCGCGGACCGCGGAGCTCCTCCGGCAGGCGCTCTCCCTCGTCCGCGGGCCGGCATTCGCGGATCTCGCCGACGAGACGTTCGCACGGCCGGAGGCGATGCGGCTCGACGAGCTGCGCGTGACCGCGGTCGAGGAGCGGATCGAGGCGGAGCTCGCGTCGGGCGCGCACGCCGCAGTGATCGGCGACCTCGAGGCGCTCGTCGCGGAGCATCCGCTGCGCGAGCGGCCGCGCGCCCTGCTCATGCGCGCGCTGTACCAGAGCGGACGCCAGGCGGACGCGCTCGCCGTCTACCGCGACGCGCGGCGCACGCTCGTCGACGAGCTCGGGATCGAGCCTGGCGCCGAGCTGCGCGACCTCGAGCGCGCGATCCTCGAGCAGGACCCGACGCTCGGCACCGGCACGGGACCGGACGTCGCGATGCCGGCGCTGCCGCAGCCGTTGACGTCGCTCGTCGGCCGCGACCGCGAGCTCGACGAGGTCGCGACGCTCCTCCGCGGCGGCGACGTGCGCCTCCTGACGCTCACGGGAGCGGGCGGGATCGGGAAGACACGGCTCGGGATCGCACTCGCGCAACGTCTCGCGCCCGAGTTCGAGGGATCGGTCGCGTTCGTCTCGCTCGCAGCGGTGGCCGAGCCGCTGCTCGTCGTACCGACGATCGCGCAGTCGCTCGAGCTGAAGGTCGCCGGCGGCCGCTCGACGCAGGCCGCCCTCGTCGAGCGGCTGCGCGAGCGGCCGACGCTGCTCGTCGTCGACAACTTCGAGCAGCTCGCGTCGACCGGGCCGCTGCTCGCGGATCTCGTGAGCGCGGCGCCCGGGCTGCGCGTCGTCGTGACGAGCAGGACGCCGCTCCACCTTTCCGGCGAGCATGTCGTGCCGGTGCCGCCGCTCGAGGGCGAGTCCGCGGTGCAGCTGTTCGTCGAGCGCGCCCGCGCGCGCGCGCACGGCTTCGACCCGGACGAGGCGGAGCTCGCCGCGGTCGCCGCCGTCTGTGCGCGGCTCGACGGGTTGCCGCTCGCGATCGAGCTCGCCGCCGCGAGGATCCAGCTGCTCTCGCCCGCCGCGCTCGTCGCACGCCTCGGCAGCCTCGACGTGCTCGCCGCCGGCGCGCGCGACCTGCCCGAGCGGCACCAGACCCTCCGCGCGACCATCGACTGGAGCCACGACCTGCTCTCGGAAGACGCCCGCCGGCTGTTCGCGGAGCTCGCCGTCTTCGTCTCCGGGTGGACGGTCGACGCGGCGGAGGTCGTGTCCGGGAGCGACCGGCTGCTCGACGGGCTCGCAGCGCTCGTCGACAGCAGCCTCGTGCGGAGAAGCGCCGGGATCGAGCCGCGCTTCTCGATGCTCGAGACCGTGCGCGACTTCGCGCTCGAGCGGCTCGCAGAGCTTCCCGACGCCGACGCGCTGCGGCGCCGCCACGCCGACGTCTTCGTCGCGCTCGCGGAGGAGGTCGAGCTCAGCCACTCCGTCCCGACCGAGCGGGCGCTCTTCGAGCGGCTGGAGGTCGAGCACGGCAACATCCGCGCCGCGTTCGCGTACCTCATCGACGCGGACGAGGGCGACCGTGCGCTCCGGCTCGCCTCGGCGCTCCGCCGCTACTGGCAGATCCACGGCCACCTCGCCGAAGGCCGGCGGCTGCTCGAGGTGGCGCTCGCCGCGACCCCGGCCGGCGACCCGGACGAGCGGGCGAAGGCCGTCAACGGACTCGGGATCCTCGTCGCGCAGCAGGGCGACTTCGAGGAGGCGGCGCGCCTCTTCGCGGACAGCCTCGAGCTCGCACGCACGCTCGACAACCCGCGGCGGATCGCGAACGCGCTCTCGAACCTCGGCAACGTGCGCCTCTACCAGGGACGCCTCGACGAGGCACGAGCGGAGTACGCCGAGGCGGCGGAGGTCTGGCGGCACGCCGGCGACCGCCACGGGATCGTGACGTCGTCGCAGAACCTCGCAAACCTCGAGCTCGTCGCCGGCCATCTCGACGCCGCGTTCGCGCGGTTCGACGAGACGGTCGCGCTCGCGCGCGAGCTCGACGACGGGCTCCTCCTCAGCGGTCTGCTCCGCGACTACGCGCGTGGCCTCATCGAAGCCGGGCGCACGGAGGACGCCGAGACCGCACTCGCCGAGGCGTACCCGATCATGCGTGACTTCGGCCACCTCTGGGACGTTGCGGGCGCGCTCGAGCTCTACGCCGCGATCGCGGCGGCGAGCGGCACGCAGGAGCGGGCCGCGACGCTGCTCGGCGCCGCCGCGCGGATCCGCAGCTCGATCGGCGCGATGCACCGGCTCGACCAGACCGCGGTGGTCGAGCGGACGCTCGCGTCCGTCCGGGCAGCGCTCGGCGACGCCGCGTTCGCGGCGGCCTACGAGCAGGGGCAGCAACTCCCGCTCGAGCGCGCGACGGAACTCCCTTTAGCGGGCCTTTAGCGGCCGTTTGGCGGGCTCCGGCACCCTGGATCCACGTCGGCCGTCAGACGACGTGGGGGTGGATGGGCATTCCAGAACCCCGGATGCCGCAGCCGGGGTGGCCGAGGCGGAGGGCGCTCCTCCGCCTCGGCGCTTCCGTCGCCCGTCCTGCTCACAGCCCGAACGCCTCCGCGAGCGCCGGGCTTTCCGTGAGGGCGGCTCGAAGCCGTGCCATGTCCCGCTCCCGAAGCGTCACCGGCCCGCGCCGTGCCGTGCCGCCCGTCGAGTACGCGAACCGGACGAGCCGCTCGCCGCCGGGCGTCTCGAGCAGCTGCACGACGGACGCGAACCGCTTGCCGCCGGCCTGCTGGCGCAGCGTCAGCTCCTCCACGAGATCCGCCGGGCCCCACGGTGTCGCCGTCTTCCTCACGCACTCCACCGTACGGGCGCAACCGTCACGACACTGTGTCGACTTCCTCCCAACTGATACTCCTGCGGCGATGCTCGCCACCGCCGCGCCGCCGCCGCCCTGCGCGATCCCCGCCGCGCGGCGCGCGATTCTCGCCGCGCCGGCGCTCCGCACGCTCCGCCCGACGCTCGAGAACGGCGGCGGCCCGGACCGCGTGATCTGCCACGACCTCACCCGCGACGGCAGGGGCGACATGGCCGTGACGATCTTCAGCGGCGGCACGGCGGGCGACATCGCGTGGGTCGTCTTCCGCCGGACCGCCGCGGGCGGATGGAAGCTCGCGCACGCGCAGCTGCACGCGTACGAGGTCGGACTCGTCCGCCGCGGCGCCGACCTCGTCGAGTCGCAGCCGATCTACCGGCGCAACGACCCGAACTGCTGCCCGTCAGGCGGCTTCGACCACACGCGCTATCACTGGAACGGATCGAGGTTCGTCGTCACGCGCCGCACGCACACCGTGCACTTCGCGCCGTAGCCGGGCTACGGGCCCGCGGCCGCGTCGCCCTGCAGCAGCACGTCCTCGTCGAGCCGGAAGTGCTCGTGGAGCACCTGCACCGCGCGCTCCATCTCGGCGGCGCGGACGACGCACGAGATCCGGATCGGCGACGTCGAGATGATCTCGATGTTGATCCCGGCCTCCGCGAGCGACTCGAAGACTCCGGCCGCGACGCCCGGATGGCTCCGCATCCCCGCTCCGACGAGCGTCACCTTCGCGATGTCCTCGTCGCAGGTGAACCCGCCGGCCTCGACCTCGGCCGCGAGCCGCTCGAGGATCGGCTCGGCGAGCGGCAGGTCGGCCTTCGGCAGCGTGAACGAGATGTCGGTGTGCCCTTCGGCGGAGACGTTCTGGACGATCATGTCGATGTGAATGCCCGCATCGGCGAGCGGGCGGAAGATGCGCGCGGCGACGCCCGGCCGGTCGGGCACGCCGAGGATCGTCGCCTTCGCCTCGCCCGTGTCGCTCGCGATGCCGGAGATGATCGCCTGCTCGAGCATGTCGTCCTCTCTCACGACCCACGTGCCCTCCACCTCCGCGAACGTCGAGCGGACGTGGATCGGCACACCGTGGTTCCGAGCGTACTCGACCGACCGCAACGCGAGCACCTTTGCACCGGACGCCGCGAGCTCGAGCATCTCCTCGTACGACACCGTCGCGAGCTTGCGGGCTCCGGGGACGATCCGCGGGTCGGCGGTGAAGACGCCCTCGACGTCGGTGTAGATCTCGCACGACTCCGCGCCGAGGCCTGCGGCGAGCGCGACGGCGGTCGTGTCCGAGCCGCCGCGGCCGAGCGTCGTCACGTCGCTCGACGTCGAGACACCCTGGAACCCGGCGACGATCGCGACGCGGCCCTCGTCGAGCGCGTCGCGCACGCGCTGTGTCCGCAGCTCGACGATCTTCGCCTTCCCGTGGCTCGTGTCCGTGACGATCCCGGCCTGCGAGCCGGTGAACGAGACCGCGTCGCGGCCGAGGTCGTTGATGGCCATCGAGAGGAGCGCCATCGAGATCCGCTCGCCGGCCGTGAGGAGCATGTCGAGCTCCCGCGGATGCGGCAGCTCCGAGACCTGGCCGGCGAGGTCGATCAGCTCGTCCGTCGTCGAGCCCATCGCCGACACGACGACGCACACCCGGACACCGGTGTCCGCGGTCGCGACCACCCGGCGCGCGACACGACGGAGCCGCTCTGGATCGGCGACCGATGTTCCGCCGAACTTCTGGACGACGACCGCCACGGACGACGATCGTAGTCGAACCCCTCGTCACATCCGCCTCGAACGCGGTACGTTGCCCGCATGGAAGGCCACAACGGCCCGACCGAGCCGGACCCCGACGACTGGTTCTCCGAGCCCGACGTCGCCGTCGCGACCGGTGAGCGCGCGCCCGCGCCGACGACGGCGGAGAACGCGGACGTCGACGACTGGCTCGGCGACGCCGGCCGCACGCCGGCACGCCGGCGCCGCCGGTCGAGCCGGGCGCCGAGCGACCCGCGGGTCTGGATCGCGGTGGGGCTCGGGCTCGTGATCCTGCTCATCGTCGGGCTCGCGCTCGGCGGCGTCTTCAACTCGAAGTCGAAGCCCACGACGCCGATCATCACGCTGACGTCGCCGGCGGCGACCACGACGTCCACGCAGACCACCCCGAGTAACCACACGGTCGTCGTCGTCCCGGGCGCGCCGCTGAAGCCGGGCGACACGGGCGCACAGGTGAAACTGCTCCAGACGGCGCTGAACCACCTCGGCTACTCCGTCGGCAAGGTCGACGGAAACTACGGGCCGGCGACGACGCAGGCCGTGAAGAACTTCCAGACGGCGAAGGGGCTGACCGCGGACGGCGTCGCCGGGCCGCAGACCCTTGCCGCGATGTCGAGCGCGCTCAAGAGCTGACGGATTGCCCGAGGGACTTTCGGCAAGCGAGGTCGGCAAGGAGATCGGCGAGCACGCGCACCACGCCGGCGCCGTCCACCCGATGGACAAGCGCGACCGGATCATCACGATCTCCGAGGCCGTCGTCCTCGCCGCGGTCGCGATCATCGCCGCGTGGTCCGGCTTCGCGGCGGCGAAGTGGAGCACGGAGTCGTCGCTGACGCTCGCGAAGGCGTCGGCGACGCGGACGAAGGCGAACCGCGCGTTCCAGGAGGCGCTGACGTTCCGTGTCGGCGACGCGACGACGTTCAACGCGTGGTTCGGCGCGTACGTCAGCGGCAACAAGAACGCCGAGCGCGTCGCGGAGAACCGTTTCCGGCCGGCCTACCGCGTCGCATTCGACGCGTGGATCGCGACGCATCCGTTCACGAACCCGTACGCGCCGCCGGGTCCCGCATACATGCCGCAGTACCACCCGACCGGCCAGAAGGAGTCGGTCGCCCTCGATCGCCAGGCGGATGCGTACTACCACGACGGCGAGACGGCGGCGAAGAACTCCGACAATTACATCCGCACGACCGTGATCCTCGCGAGTGTCCTCTTCCTCGTCGGGATCAGCAGCCACTTCCCGATCCGCGGCGTCCGCATCGGACTCGTCAGCGTCGGCGTCGCGCTGCTGCTGTTCGCGGCCGTGCAGATCATCATCCTCCCGCCGCCGCCGTAGGGGCGAGGCGGCGAGCCGGGAGCCCGCCGCCTCCGGGAGGGAACTCGTGCGCTACTTCGACGCGAACGCGCCGAGGTGGTACGTGCGGTTCAGCGCGATGCTGCGAAGGCGGATCGCCCGGTTCTGTGCGTCGACGGACGCCGACGAGCTGTACGTGCCGAGGTGGTAGATCTTGTTCAGGCCGTCGCCGTCGATCATGAGCGCCCGGGTCTGCGGATTGTTCGGCAGCCGAGTCGCCTGCGACGCCGAGGCCACGATCGCAGCGACGGCGACGATGAGGAAGAGGGTCAGGAGCTTCATGGTCGTCTCCTAGGTCGTCGATCGCCTTGTGCGATCGGTGCGACGGACGCTAGAAGCGGTGCGTCGCGGCGTCGCTCGCGCGCGCGACCGAGCGAGTGTCCGCGCGCTGACACGACGCGCGTCGCGCCGCGGAACGACGCGGACGGCGACGCCTCCTAGCGTGACGTTCGCAGTTCAACTGTCACGCGAAGAAGGAGCAGTTCGATGTCCGTGTACCCGACCACCGCGACGGCGCACCGCTCCCGGCGGACGCGCCTCGCCGGCGGGATCTGCATCCTCGTCGCGGCCTGCGCGGTCGCGGCGGGGCTCGCGCTCTCGCACCGCGGCGGCTCCGCGCAGGCGCCGGCGCAGCAGACGCAGGCCGCGAAGGTCGCTCGCCCGACCTCCGTGATGCAGCTCACCCCCGGCGCGATCGCAGGCGGCGCGCTCGGCGGCTACGCGATCCCGGCCAAGGGACCGACGCTGCAGCAGGTCCTCGACTCGATGAGCCCGCAGACGCGGAGCTACACCGAGCGGCTCATGTCGCTGACGTTCCGGCAGCTCGCGGCCGGCGCCGCCGGCCACCCGTAGGCGCAGTCCCAGGGGAGAGGGCCTCGCCCTCTCCCCTACACGCGGCGTCCGAGCAGCGCGTCCGTCCGCGCGTCGGCGACGCCGCCGAAGTGGTGCTCGAGCACCTCGCCGAAGATCGCGTCGTCCGGCGCGGCCCGCGCGAACAGCGTCATCGACGAGCGGAGCTTCATCGCGTCGACCGGGCCGAGGATCTCCTCTGCGCTCCGGCCGCCCGGCCCGGCCAGGGTGCCCGCGCACTCGACGAGCCGCGGCCCGAGCACCGGATGCGCGAGATACGCGCGCGCCTCGTCGAGCGAGGAGATCGCGTAGCGGATCGACGTCGCGCTCATCCCGAGCCCCGCGAGCTGCGGGAAGACGAACCACATCCAGTGCCCGACCTTGCGGCCGGCGCGAAGCTCGGCGAGCGCCGATGCGTACGTCCCGCCGGCGTCCTGCGCGGCGACGAAGCGCTCGAGGTCGAACGTCAGGCGCCGCTCCGGTCGATCAGCTCGATGCGGTAGCCGTCCGGGTCCTGCACGAAGCAGAGGAGCGAGCCGCCGTCGCGAACGCGGTACGGCTCGCGCTCCGGCTCGATGCCCTGCTCCGCGAGCGCCGCGAGCGTCGCGGCGAGGTCGTCGACGGAGTACGCGACGTGGCCGTACGCGGTGCCGAGCTCGTACGTCCGGCCGTCGTGGTTGAAGGTCAGCTCGAGCTCCTCGTCCTGGCCGGGGACGCCGAAGAAGTAGTTCGTCGCCTCGGTCTCGCCGCCCCGGACGATGTCCATCTCACGCCGGAACTCGAGCCCG
The DNA here is from genome assembly GCA_035506655.1 of Gaiellaceae bacterium. Lineage (GTDB taxonomy): Bacteria > Actinomycetota > Thermoleophilia > Gaiellales > Gaiellaceae > Palsa-739. The sequence goes on along the minus strand of DATJOZ010000125.1, from coordinate 9,918 downwards.
AGCGCCTCGTAGAACGCGCGGCTCCTCGCCGGATCGGTGATGCGCAGCATGGTGTGCAGGTAACGGGTCATGCCCGCGATCCTACGTCGCGGACGCCGTGCCGCCGCGCAGTCCGACGGCGCCCGCGTCCGTGACGCCCGCCTCGCCCGACCGCGCGAGCGCGGCCAGGGCGAGCACGCCGACCACGGCGAGGAAGACCGCGGCGACGAGGACGGCCTGCTCGGGTGCGAGGACGCGGTTCACGAGCGGCGCGGCCGCGATCGACACGACCATCGTCGTGCGGACGAGCATCCCCGCGAAGCCGAAGACCGACCCGAGCACGTGCCCCTCGACCTCACGCTGGACGACGGTCTCGAAGACGACGTCCGTCGTGCCGTCGACGATGCCGATCGCTGCGAGGACGAGGAACATCGTCGGCGCATGCCGCTCGAGTGCGAGGATCCCGAGCAGGCACGCCATCACGACGAGGCCGCCGCCGATCCAGCGCCGTGCGGTAGGGCCGAGGCTCAGCGTGCCGGCGCCGGCGGAGCCGAGCGCGAGGCCGACGGTGATCGCGGCGAGCGCGTAGCCGTACGCACCGGCGCCGATCCCCGTCGTCCCCGTCAGCAGCCGCGGCAGCGTCGCGTTCACGAGCCCGGTCGCGAGCGTCGCGGCGCCGAAGGCGAGGATCACGACGAGCACACGCGGGCGCGTGAAGACGTAGCGCAGCCCGAAGAGCCTGTCGGTCGCGCGCGCGGTCCGCTCGATCTCGCCGGGCGGGACGAGCAGGCCGAGGAAGAGCGTCGCCGCGGCCGCGAACGTCAGGACGTCGACCGCGAGCGCGGCACGAATGCCGAGGAGGCCGACCGCGAGCCCGCCGCCGAGCGCCCCGAGCGCGGCCGCCGCGTTGTCCGCGACGCCGAGCACGGCGTTGCCGGCGCCGAACAGCTCCTCCGGGAGCAGCCGCGGCACGAGCGCGGGGGCTGCCGCGCTCGAGAGCGCGGCGACGACGCCCGAGACGGCGAGCGCGCCGAGCATCGCGTACGTGCGGCCGGTCGCGACGCAGACGAGCGCGGCGACGACCGCGGTCGCCCGCACGAGCTCGACGCCGACGAGGAGCGGCCGCTTCGGAACCCTGTCGACGACGAACGCCGCCACGGCGCCGCCGACGATCGGCGGCGCGAGGCGGATCAGGAGGACGACGGCGACGTCGGTCGTCGAGTGCGTCGTCGCGAACATCCAGCCGACGACCGCCGTCACCGTCAGCCAGTCGCCGGCCTGCGTCACGAAGCGGCCGCAGGCGAGCCGTGTGAAGGACCGCGACGCGAACGGCGCTGCGAGCCGGCCGACGCCGACGACACGCGCCCGGCTCGGCTGCAACGACACGCCGACGATGAACGCCACCATCCCGACGCCGATCAAGAGGTCCCCGATCGAGAACACGTTGGTGAGCGGGAGACGGGACGGGAGCGCGAACACGTCGCCGAGGAAGCGGGCGTGCGTCGCGTCGAGTGACACGTTCGAGGGGCCGTCGATCGTCAGCCCGGCGGCTCGGGCGGCCGCGGCCGAGACCGGCATCACGCCGCCGTTCGCGGCGATCGCAACGGCATTGAGGAGCATGCCCGCGAGCACCGGCAGCAGGAGGAAGAGCCGCCGGTTCGCGAGCGTGAACGCGGTGAGCAGGCCGTAGCTCCCGAGGTGGAGCGCTGCGGACGCGTGTCCCGGAAGCTCGATCCGCCCCGAGAAGATCACGACCTGGGCAGCGAGCGCAGCCGGCGCCGCCCACGCGAGCCGGATCTCGACCTCGAGCAGCCGGCCCGGGCGCCCGCCGAGCACGACGGCGAGCAGGAGCCCGATCGCGATGCTCGGGAAGAGGAACATCAGCCGGCGGACCCCGCGAGAGCCGCGAGCCGCGGCGCGGGCCGCGCGCCGGGCCGGAGCGACGAGAGCCGCGACGCGCTGTCGGCGATCGCGAGCTCGACGTGGTGCGGCGGCGTACCGGCGAAGAGGAACACGAGATAGCCCTCGATCCGGCCGTCGGTGCGAACGGGCGCGGCGACGCACGTCCCCGCGCAGCCGATCTCGGCGCCCGAGCCCGCGAGAAGGTCGTCCGTGGACGCCCCGGCGCGCGCGAGCCAGCTCATCAGCCCCGCGAGGTTCGGATCGCCGCCGCCGAGGACGAACTCGGTCTCGACGGTGCCGCTCAGGATCCCCTCCTGCCACGCGACGAGCCCCGCCCAGCGGAGGTCGGAGGCGCCGGCGACGCGATCCACGTACGCGCGCAGGCGGTCCTCGGGTGCGCGCGGCTCGCGGAGGACATCGTCGAGCGCAGCGTGGAGACGGGCGCGGAGCGCGTCGCGCCGGCGCGCGACCACGAACGCGACCGCCGCGGCGACAACGCAGGCGACGGCGATCACCGCGTGGCCGAGCCCCGCCGCTGCCACCGCGCCGGCGACGGCCGGGATCGCGACCGTCTCCGGCCGCGCGGCGAGCACCCGGTCGACGCTCGGCAGCCGCTTCTGCCGGCGCAGCGAGAGCGTCCTCAGCTCCGCGAGCTCCGCGGGCTCGAGCACCGCGAGCGGGTCCTCGCCGCGCCGCAGCGCGACGAACGCGCGGGCGACCGCGGGATGGAACTGCGTCCCGGCTCCACGCTCGATCTCCTCGAGCGCGGCCTCGGGGCTGAGCCCGCGCCGGTACGGCCGGTCGCTCACCATCGCGTCGTAGCTGTCCGCGACGATGATGAAGTGCGCGGCGAGCGGGATCTCGCGCTCCTCGATGCCGTAGTAGCCGTTCCCGTCGTAGCGCTCGTGGTGGTACTCGACCGCACGGGCCGCGGCCGACGCGAAGCGGAACCGGAGCAGGAGCCTCGCCGAGAGCCGCGGGTGGCGCCGCATCGCCTCCCACTCCTCGTCCGTCAGGGCACCGTGCTTGCCGAGCACCGACGCGTCGACCGCGAACTTGCCGAGATCATGGAGCCGGCCCGCCCAGCGCAGGCGCGCGACGTCTGCCGGCGGCAGCGCGAGCATCTCGCCGAGCCGCTCGACGTGCTCGGCGACGCGCTCGGAGTGACGGTAGGTCGTCGGATCCCGTTCGTCGACGACGCTCGCGAGCCCCTCGAGCGCGCGGGTCGTCTCCTCCTTCAGCATCGCGAGCCGGACGTGCGAGAGGAACACGGCGAGCACGAGCGGCCCGATCACGACGAGCTGCCACGGGTTCGAGAGGACGAAGAACGCGATCACGACGCCGAGGCTCGCCTCGCCCGCGACGGACGGAAGCTCGGAGCGGACGGCGTCGGCGAGAAGCTGCCGGAGCGACGTCCGCGACGTGAGCGAGACGACCGCGGCGACAAGCAGGCGGTTCACCGCGACGTATGTGAGGACCATCACCGCGAGCGGCAGGAGATCCCACGGCAGCGAGACCTCGCCCGGAGTCGCGCCGAGCGCCACGTACACGGCGCCCGCGCTGAGAGTGGCGAGCGAGAACGTCGCGGTGTTGAAGGCGACCCGGACGAGCGCCGCGCCGCGGATGCAGTCGGCGACGAGCACCCCGACCGCGGCGACGAGCACCGCCTGCCACGGCCCGACGATCATGATCGCGGCGAGGTGGACGCTCGACGAGAAGCTGAAGGCGTGCGAGCTGCTGCCGTCGACGGCGTCGTCCCGGACGCGGACCTCGAGCAGTTCCGCCACGATCGCGGCGGCCGCGAGCAGTGCGAGGCCGCCGGGCCGCTCGACGTGCTCGTTCGCGGCGGCGGCCGCGACGGCAGCCAATCCGAGCACGACGACGGACGCGATGAAGCTGCGCGAGCCGGGACTCATGGGCATTGACGGGGACGGGCGCTCGGACGAGCGTCGGCGTCAGGCGACGGCTAGTGCCACTTCCAGCCGGCGCCCGACGCCAGCACGAGCGACGAGAGTGTCGCGAGCCGGACAAGCCAGGAACGAGACCGCATTTGTGTTCCTCCCTGAGTGGACATGACAGCAGTCCACGAACGGTTGGTTACGTGCGAATCCGTTGCAATCCCTCCATCGAGGGTTCAGACGGCGCGATGCGGGCTCGCACCGTGCGCGATCGTCGACTCCGGGACGGCGCCGGGAGGGACGGCAACGCCCGCGCAGTCGTGGGTCAGTGCGGCAGCGGCCCGCCGGCGAGGGCGACGACGACGCCGACGGCGCCCGCGGCGACGAGCGTGGGCACGACGCCGCGGCGGAGCGGCAGCAGCAGCACGGCCGCTCCCGCGAGGACGCCCCACTGCCACGGCTCGTGGAGCGCGCGCGCGAGCGGGATCGCGGAGCCGAGGATCGCGCCGACCGCGGCGGGCCCGGCGCCGTCGAGGAACGTGCGCGCCCGCTCGTCGCGGCGGATCCGGTCGAACCGCGAGCCGCCGAGAAGCACGAACGCAAACGACGGCGCGAACGCGACCGCCGCGGCGAGCAGCGCACCGCCGACGCCGAACGCGGCGAAGCCGACCGCGGCGACCGTCAGCACGACCGGCCCGGGCGTCACCTGGCCGAGCGCGACCGCATTGAGGAACTGCCCTCCCGTCAGCCAGTGGTAGCGGTCGACCGCGTCGTTCTGCATCAGCGGGACGATGACGAAGCCGCCGCCGTACGAGAGCGCGCCGACCTTGAACGCGACCCACGCGAGCGAGGCGAGGCCGCCCGTCGCGACCGCCGCCGGCGCGATCGCCGCGGTGCCGCCGAGCGTGACGCGGCGAACGGCGAGCTCCACGACGCCGCATCCGAGCAGCACGAGGACGAGCCACGGCCCGATCGTCGCCGCCGACGCCGCGCCCGCCGCGGCGTAGACCCACCAGCGCCGGCGGTGCGCGCGCTTCCGGCTCGCCGGCGCGAGCTGCAGGCCCGCGTGCACCGCGACCGCGGCGACCGCGGCTCCCGCGCCGGCGCCCGCGCCGCGCACCCAGTCGGGCGGCGAGCCCGCGAGGAAGAGCGCCGAGAGCGCGAGGATCAGCAGGAAGCCCGGGACGATGAACCCGAGCCCGCCGGCGATCGCGCCGGCCCAGCCGCGCAGCCGCCACGCGCAGTAGATCGCGAGCTGCGTCGACGCCGGCCCCGGCAGGAGGTTGCACGCGGCGATCGCGTCCTCGACCTCCTCCGAGGACATCCACCCGCGGCCGACGACGAGTGCGCGCGTCAGCGCGATGTGCGTCGGCGGGCCGCCGAAGCCGATGCAGCCGATCCGCCCCCACTCGCGGAGGACGGTCGCGAGCCCGGGCGGCGGCTCAGGTGCCGGGTCGGTTCTGGGTGAACGCGTAACCGAAGCGCCCCTTGACGCAGAGATTGCCGCGCGTGACGTCGTGGTCGTCCGGCGAGGTGACCTTGACGATCGAGCCGTCCTGCACGTGCAGCGTCAGGTTGCAACCGACGCCGCAGTAGGGGCAGATCGTGTCGACCTGCTGCTGCTCCGCCTCGTTCCACGTGCCCGCCTCGCGGAGGTCGAACTCGGTCTTGCCGACGAGCGCGCCCGTCGGGCACACGGCGACGCAGTTCCCGCAGTAGACGCACGCCGACTCCGGCAGCTCGACGTCGAGCTCGGTCGAGATGTGCGCGTCGAACCCGCGGCCCGCGACGGCGATCGCGAATGTGTTCTGGTGGTCCTCGCCGCAGGCCTCCACGCACTTGTAACAGAGGATGCAGCGCGAGTAGTCGCGGACGTAGAGCTCGTTGTCGACCTTCACCGGCTTCGCGACCGTCGCCGCGTCGGCGCCGAAGCGCTCCGGCTTCGCGTCGTAGTCGGCGATGAACCGCTGCGCGTCGTCGGCGCGCGAGAGGTCGACGGACGAGCCGAGCAGCTCGAGCACGAGCCGCCGGCTCGTGCGCACGCGCGGCGAGTCCGTGTGCACCGCCATCCCCTGCTCGACCTTGCGCGAGCACGACGGGACGAGCACGCGCGAGCCCTCGACCTCGACGACGCAGACGCGGCAGACGTTCACCGGCGTGAGCGTGTCGGCGTAGCAGAGCGTCGGCGTCCGGATCTCGAGCTTGCGGCACGCGTCGAGGATCGTCGAGCCCTCCTCGACGCTCACCGTCAGCCCGTCGATCGTCAGCTGCACGCTCATGCGAGCACTCCGAGATTCTTGACTGCGGATGCGACGGCGCTCGCGGCGGTCTGGCCGAGGCCGCAGATCGACGCGTCGCGCATCACCTGCTCGAGGTCGGCGAGCACCTCGAGCTCGTTCCCGTTCGCGCGGCCGGACGCGAGCCGGTGCAGCGCCTCCTCCTGGCGCACGGTGCCGACGCGGCACGGGACGCACTGGCCGCACGACTCGTCGCGGAAGAACTCCGCGATCCGGAGCACCGGGTCGACGAGGTCCGCGCTCTCGTCGTAGACCAGCACGACGCCGGAGCCGAGCGAGACGCCCGCCGCGCGCGCCGCCTCGAACGAGAGCTCGAGGTCGAGCTGGTCGGGGCGGAGGAACGAGCCCGCCGCGCCGCCGAGCAGCACCGCCTTCGGCGGCCGCGACTCCGCGAGCTCGAGCAGCGTCGAGAGCGGCGTGCCGAGCTCGAGCTCGTAGACCCCGGGCCTGCCGACGTGGCCGGACACGCAGAAGAGCCGCGTCCCCGCCGCGCCGCCCTCGACGAGGATCTCCGGGACGTTGAAGAGCGTCTCGACGTTGTTCACGACGGTCGGCTTCCCGAAGAGGCCGACCTCGACCGGGAACGGCGGCTTGTTGCGCGGCTCGCCGCGGTAGCCCTCGATCGACTGGAACAGCGCGGTCTCCTCGCCGCAGACGTACGCGCCGGCGCCGATCCGCAGCTCGAGGTCGAACGCGTGGCCCGTGCCGGCGACGTCGTCGCCGAGGAGCCCCGCCGCGCGCGCCTGCGCGAACGCGTTCTCGAGCCGCGCGTGCGCGAGCGGATACTCCGCGCGGACGTAGACGTAGCCGTGCGCGCAGCCCGTCGCGAGCGCCGCGATCGTCATCGCCTCGACGAGCGCGAACGGGTCGCTCTCCATCAGCACGCGGTCCTTGAACGTGCCCGGCTCCGACTCGTCGGCGTTGCACACGAGGTAGTGCGGCTGCGCGGGCTGGCGCGCGACGGCCTCCCACTTCGCGCCCGTCGGGAACGCGGCGCCGCCGCGGCCGAGGAGCTCGGAGTCCTTGACGGCCTGGATCACGCCGGCCGGCCCGAGCTCGACCGCGCGCGCGAGCGCCGTGTAGCCGCCCTGCGCACGGTACGCGTCGAGCGACTCCGGATCGATCCCCGCGGCGATTCTCCGGAGGAGCCGCAGCCCGTCCGCGCCGGCCTGCGGGAGCGGCGGCCCGTTCTGCGGCAGCTGGATCTCGCGCGGCTCCTCGCCGGCGATCGTCCGCAGCGCCGCGGGCGCGCGCTCGCAGAGCCCGAGGCACGGCGACGGATGCGCGCCCTCCGGGACGTTCGCGCCCTGGAGCCGGCACGCGAGGTCGGTGCAGACGTGCAGCACGTCGGCCGGCCGCTCCTCGAGCGCGAGCAGCGCGTAGAAGCTCGCGACGCCGTATGCGTCGGCGGGCGGCACGTCGAGGCGGCGGCACGCGTAGCCGAGCGCGCCCTCGCTCACGAAGCCGACGCGGCGTTGCGCCGCGCGGAGCGCGGGCAGCAGCAGGTGCCGGCTGTGCCGGTTGCCGTGCGCGACGCGGAAGCCGTTCTCCGGCACCGGCCCTGCGATCGCGTCGATCGCCTCCCGCTCGGCGTCGCTCGGCTCGGCGAGGGGAAGGCGGAGGTCCACGCTAAAGAGCCTCCACGCGGATCGCGGTCGCCTTGAACTCCGCCGTCCCGGACTTCGGGTCGGTCGCGTCGATCGTGAGGACGTTCGTCGCGACGAGGTCGGGGAAGTGGAGGTTCATGAACGCGAGCCCCGGGCGGAGCGTCGGGTCCCAGCGCACCGGCGCCTCGACCGCGCCGCGGCGCGACACGATCCGCGCGCGCGAGCCGTCCGCGACGCCGTAGCGCTCGCCGTCCGCGGGCGCGAGCAGGATCGCCTCGCCGCCGCGGTGGAGCGGCGAGCTGTAGCCGCCCGTCTGCACGCCGGTGTTGTACGACTCGAGCCGGCGGCCGGTCGTGAGCCGGAGCGGGAAGTCGTCGTCGAGCTGGTCGACCGGCGGGTCGTGCTCGACCGGGTGGAACGGCGCGCGGTCCTCGACGACGTCGTCCCAGAGCCGCGCGTGGAGGAACTGCGTGCCCGGGCTCGAGTCGTCGCCGCACGGCCACTGCAGGCCGCCGTGCTCCTCGAGTCGCGCGTAGCTCATGCCGCCGTGCATCGTCGGCGAGAGGACGCGAAGCTCGTTCCAGACGTCCTCCGCCTTCGGGCTGCCGAGGTAGTGCCCCATCCGCTTCGCGAGCTCGTAGACGATCTCGACGTCGTCGCGCGCCTCGCCCGGCGGGTCGACGGCCTTCCGCACGCGCTGCACGCGGCGCTCGCTCGAGGTCACCGTGCCTTCCGCCTCGGCGAGCGTCGACGCCGCGGGAAGGACGACGTCCGCGAGCTGCGCCGTCGCGGTGAGGAAGATGTCCTGGACGACGAGGTGGTCGAGCCCCTCGAGCAGGCGCACCGCGCGCTGCTGGTCGGCTTCGCCCTGCGCCGGGTTCTCGCCGACGACGTACACCGCGCGGAGCTCGCCGTGCTCCATCGCCTCGAACATCCCGCTCAGGTGCAGCCCCGCGACGGCCGGGATCTTCACGCCCCACTGCTCCTCGAACCGCTCTCGCACCGCGGGGTCCTCGACGTCCTGGAAGCCCGGCAGGCGGTTCGGCAGCGCGCCCATGTCGCCGCCGCCCTGCACGTTGTTCTGCCCGCGGAGCGGGTTGATCCCCGAGCCGTATTTCCCGACGTGCCCGGTGAGCAGCGCGAGGTTGATGAGCGAGAACACGTTGTCGACGGCGTTGTGGTGCTCGGTGATCCCGAGCGTCCAGCAGATCTGCGCCTTGTCGGCGCTGCCGTACGCGTGCGCGAGCTCACGGATCGCCTCCGCCGGGACGCCCGTCACGCGCTCCGCCTCCTCGAGCGTCCACGGCTCGACCGATGCGCGGAGCTCCTCGAAGCCGGACGTCGCGCGCCCGACGAACTCCAGGTCCGCAAGCCCCGCGTGGATGATCTCCCGCGCGACCGCGTTCGCGAGCGGGATGTCGGTGCCGACGTCGATCCCGAGCCACAGGTCCCCCCACCGCGCCGACGGCGTCAGCCGCGGGTCGACGACGATGAGCTTCGCGCCGCGGTTCACGGCCTTCAGCACGTGGTGGAAGAAGATCGGATGCGCCTCGCGCGCGTTCGACCCCCAGAGGACGATCAGGTCCGCGTCTCGGATCTCCTGGTAGGAGCTCGTCCCGCCGCCTGCACCGAACACCGTCGCCAGACCGACGACGCTGGGCGCGTGTCAGGTTCGGTTGCAGCTGTCGATGTTGTTGGAGCGCAGGACGACCCGGGAGAACTTCTGCGTTGCGAAGTTCAGCTCGTTCGTGGCCTTGGAGCAGCTGAAGAGCCCGGTCTGCGCGCCCTCGTCGAGCGCCTTCCGGAAGCCGGCCGCGGCGCGGTCGAGCGCCTCGTCCCAGCTCGCCTCTCTCAGCTCTCCGCCGTCGCGCACGAGCGGCCGGGTCAGCCTGGCGTAGCGCATTGGCATGGTGGCGAGTCTAGTGATCCGCCCGGTGATGCCGCCCAGTTTCGGGGTCGCCAGCACCAAGCGATGCAAGGACGCAGGGAGCACTCGTACCCGAGGCTACGGGTGCGACAGAGGACGCCGCAGCGCGCCGCGTGATGGCGGGCCCGAAGCGGGCATGTATCGCCGGGCGGGTCACTCCACCTGGCCCAGGTCCTCCCGCAGCAGCGAGTACACGACGCTGTCGACCCACTCGCCGTCGCGGCGGTACGCGCGCCGCTTCACGCCCTCGCGGACGAAGCCGCAGCGCTCGGAGTGCGCGAGCCCGCGCTCGTTGAACGCGTAGACCT
>DATJOZ010000124.1:0-11449 GCA_035506655.1 Gaiellaceae bacterium | reverse complement strand
CGTGACGATCCCGGTCGCGTCGCTCGTCACGGTGATGCCGCTGATGTCCGGCGCACCGCCGGTGGCGTCGCCGACCTGATCGGTGTAGCTCGCCGAGTTCGCCGCAACCGCCGTCGGCCCGCTCCGGGCCGCGTGCGACGTGGCGGCTCCGAGGGCTAGGGCGGCGACGAGCGCGACGGAGGCGAGAACCCCCTGCCTGAGTGTCATCGCACTCACCTCCTGCCACGGAGGCCACGCCCGAGCCAGGATGGCGAGCGGCTCCCGGGTCGGACCTTCGCAGGGTCGAGCATCGCCGCCGCGCCGGCCGGCGGCATCGGCGAAAGCGAGCGCGCCGCTTGCCCGAAACTACGGAGCGGTCCGGAAGGGTTGTGCTTTGCGAAAACGAAAATCCGACGGATGTCCATGCACACCGCACAGTCGGAGGCGCTCGACCGCTGGCGGGCGAAGTTCAACATCCCGATCCTGCTCGCGGCGCTCGTCCCGCTCTTCATCACGTCGCCCGAGAGCAAGTGGGTGGAGATCGCGATCGGCTTCGGCTCGTGGCTCGTCTTCGTGGTCGACCTCGTCGTGCGGCGTCGCATCGTCCCGAACTACTTCCACCTGCGCGACGGACGGGTCGACATCGCGATCGTCGTCCTCACGTTCCCGTACTACGTCTTCCCCGGCGCGAGCGGCTACGCGGCGATCCTCCTGCTCGCGCGCCTGGCGCGCGTCGTGCGCGTCCTGCTCGCCACCCGCGGCCTGCGGCGGTTTGCCGTCCGGCTCGGGAAGGTCACCACGGTCGCCGCGCTCGTCCTCACCGTCTGCTCGCTCGCCGCGTACGAGGCCGAGCACAAGACGAATCCCGGCTTCGCGACGATCGGCGACGCGTTCTGGTGGGGCATCGTCACGCTGACGACCGTCGGCTACGGCGACATCGTCCCGAAGACGACGGCGGGACGGCTCGCCGGCGTCGCGATCATGCTGACGGGCGTCGCCGTGCTCGGGATCCTCGCAGGCTCCCTCGCGTCGCTCTTCCACCTCGACCGGTCGCCGGAGAAGGCAACCGACGCGACGCCGCTCGACGAGGAGATCGCCGCGATCCGCGCCCAGCTCCAGGCCGCGGACCGGCGGCTCGGCGAGCTCGCCGAGCGCGGGGCGTGACCGACCTCGTCTATCGTCCAGGCGATGGCCGAAGGCATCGTCGACTCCGCGAAGCGCGTCGTCGCGCATTTCCGTTCGCTCGCCGAGCTCGAGAAGGAGCTCGCGCGGTACGAGCTGCAGCAGAAGGGCGCGACGTTCGCTGCGGGCGCGGGGCTCGTCGTCGCGGCGATCCTCTTCCTCCCGTTCGCGATCGGCTTCGGGCTCGCGGCGATCGCCGCCGCGCTCGCGCTCGTCGTCGACTGGTGGCTCGCGCTCGTGATCGTGTTCGTCGCCCTCGTCCTGCTCCTCGTGCTCCTCGTGATGGTCGCGCGGACGCTGTTCAAGCGCGCGACGCCGATGAAGCCGGAGCAGGCGATCGCCGAGTTCGAGCTCACGAAGCAGGCGCTCAGGAGCAGCCGTGCCGGATGAGCCGCGCCGCACCGACGCCGAGATCCGCGGCGAGATCGCGACCGAGCGCGAGCAGCTCGTGACCGCGCTCGGCGACCTGCGCGCAGGCGTCGAGAGCAAGAAGAAGGTCGCCGGCGTCGTCGCCGGCGCCGCCGCCGCCGCGATGACCGCGGCGACCGTCGCGACGATCGTCCGGCGCCTGAGGCGCTAGCCCGCCGCGGCGCGCTCGCGCTCGAGGTGGCGGTGGACGAGATGCACCGCCGTCGCGCCCTCCCCCATCGCGGTCGTCACGCGCTTGACCGAGCCGTGGCGCACGTCGCCGATCGCGAAGACGCCCGGGACGCTCGTCTCGAGCAGCGCGGCGTCGCGCTCCCCGTCGTCGCCCTCGACGTCGTCGCCGGTGAGGATGAAGCCGCGGTCGTCGCGCTCGACGACGCCGTCCAGCCACTCCGTCCGCGGCTCGGCGCCGATCATCACGAAGAGCCCTGCCGCCGCGATCCGCTCGAGCTCGCCGGTCTCCCGGTCGCGGACGACGACGGCCTGGAGCTGCTCGTCGCCCTCGCCGTCGACGACCTCGACCCCGAGCCGCACGGTGACGTTCGGCGTCGCACCGAGCTCGAGGATGAGGTACTCCGACATGCTCTTCTCGAGCGAGTCGCCGCGCACGAGCACCGTCACGTTCTCCGCGTAGCGCGCGAGATGCACCGCGGCCTGGCCGGCCGAGTTGCCGGCGCCGACGATCGCGACGTGCCGCCCGCGCATCGCGCGCGCCTCGCTCGCCGCGGCGCCGTAGAAGACGCCGGCGCCGACGAGCTCCTCGAGCTTCGGGATCCCGAGCCGCCGCCACGCGACGCCGCTCGCGAGCAGCACCGTCCGCGCCGCGACGGTCCCGCCGTCGGCGAGCCGCACGACGTGATGCGGCCCCGCGGTGTCGAGCTCCGTGACCTGCTGCGCGAAGACGAGGTTCGCGCCCATGAGCCACGCCTGCTCGCACGCGCGGTACGTCAGGTCGTTGCCGCCGATGCCCCACGTGAAGCCGGGGACGTTCCGGATCCGCGAGGCCGATCCCGCCTGTCCGCCCGAGACGAGCCGCTCGAGCACGATCGTCTCGAGCCCCTCCGACGCGGCATAGACGGCGGCGGAGAGGCCGGCGGGCCCCGCGCCGACGATCGCGACGTCGTAGACGTCGATGCCGAGCTGCGTCGTCCCGCCGCCGAGCGCCTCGACGATCTCGCCGTCCGTCGGGTCGACGAGCACGCGCCCGTCGTGCCGCACGACGGTCGGCAGCCGCGAGCCGATCATGCCCGCCTCGTGGAGCAGCGCCGCGCCCTCGGGCGACTCCGCGGCGTGGAACGCGAACGGCGTGCTGAACCGCGTCAGCAGGTCGCGGATCGTGTGTGCGCGCGCGCTGTGCGCCGGCGCGACGATGCGGAACATCGCGAACCGCGTCGGGTCGGACCGCACCCACGCCGCGAGGAAGTCGCTCACCGCCGGGTAGAGCCCGCTCTCCGGGAACCACGGCTTCACGAGGTGGTAGTCGATCTGGCCGAGCATCATCGCCGGGACGATCGGGTTCGTCGACGTGTAGTTGCGCTCGACGAGGAGGATCCGCTTCGCGAGCGGATGCAGCGCGTGCGCGCCGGCGAGGAAGCTCACGCCGGCCATCTCGTCCATCTGCCAGTCGGCGATCACGAGCGCGACCGGCTCGCCGCCGGCCGCGAGCTCCTCGAGCCGCTCGAGCCCGGCCGCCGGCCCGCCCGCCGCGAGGATGCGCGTGTCGTTCCCGAACCGCCGGTCGAGGTCGCGCTCGAGCGCCTCGAGCACGGCCGTCTCGGACGAGACGAGGACGATGCTCGGAGCTATGCCTGCCATGCCTACCACCCCTGGCGTTAGTTAGTACGAACGGTCGTACTCTACCAGAGGGCCGAGATCGTGGAGAATGGCGGCGTGTGCTGCTTCCTCCTCGCCCTCTTCGCGATCGGGCCGCGCTTCGTGCTCGCGGTCGAGTGGATCTTCGGCCACCGGATCCAGCACGCGTTCGCGCACTGGTGGTGGCCGCTCCTCGGGTTGATCTTCTTCCCGTGGACGACGCTGATGTACGTCATCGTGTGGAGCCCGGGCGGCGTGCACGGCGCGAGCTGGATCGCCGTCGCGCTCGGCGTCTTCCTCGACCTCCTGTCGTACTCGGGGCGGATGTCGCAGAAGCGCTGGGAACAGCGGAACGCGACGACCTAGACGCGCGACGAGCGCCAGCGGGGCTGGTGCACCTCGCCCGCCTCGACGCGAAGCTCGTCGGCGCGCGGGTGCGTCGAGAACCAGCCCGCGTAGCGGCGTGCGAGCGGCGCCGCGGTGACGCCGTGGGCGAGCACCGAGAGCCCGATCGTGACGAAGACGGTCGTGAGGACGACGCCCTCGTGCGGGAGATCGCCCTTTTCCTCGACGAGGAGGATCGCGAAGACGATCGACGCGAGCCCGCGCGGCCCGAACCAGCCGAGGAACGCGACGGTCGGCGGCCGCGCGTGCGTGCCGAGCATCGCGATCGCGACGGGGACCATCCGGACGACGGTGAGGCTGAGCACGGCGTAGATCCCGACCGCCCACGTGACGTCGCCGAGCGCCGGCCCGAGCAGCGCGCCGCCGAAGACGACGAACGTCGCCGCCGCGAGCAGCCCGCCGAGCTCCTCCACGAGGTAGCCGACCTCGCCGCCGATCCGGCGACGCACCCCGCCGAACACCATCCCGCCGACGAACGCGGCGATGAAGCCCGACCCGCCGACCGCGTCCGCCGCCGTGTACGCGAGCACCGCGCCGGCGACCGGGACGACCTGGAGCCACGTCGGCTCGACCCACCCGCGCGCGCCGGCGAGGACGACGACCACCGCCGCGGCCGCGCCGGCCGCCGCGCCGACGAGGAGGCCGTAGCCGATCTCCTCGACGAGGAGCGTCACGGCGTGCTGCTCGCCGATCAGCCCCGCCTCGGTCGACGCGACGGCGACCGCGATCGCGAACACCGGCACGCAGAGACCGTCGTTGAGCCCGCTCTCGACGTTCAGCCCCTGCCGGATGCGCGACGGGAGGCTCGGGAGCGTCACGACCGTCTGCCCGAGCGCCGCGTCCGTCGGCGCGAGGATCACGGCGAGCACGAGCGCCTCCGGCCAGCCGAGCGACCCGAACGCGACGAGCGCGACGCCGAAGCCCGCGGCGATCGTCAGCGGCAGCCCGATCCCGAGCAGGCGCGCCGGCACCTTGTACTCGCCGCGGAGCGCGCGGAGGTCGATCCGCGCCGCGTCGCCGAAGAGGACGACCGCGAGCGTCGCCTCGGCGAGCAGCTTCACCGTCTCGCCGGCAGGCGTCGGGTCGACGAGCCCGAGCGTCTTCGCGCCGACGAGGAGCCCGGCGCCGGTGAAGACCATCGCCGCGGTGATCGACGTCCCCTCGAGCTTCCGCGACACGGCCGCGTAGAGCAGCACCGTCACGGCGATCACGGGGAGCAGCCAGGCCACGGGGTGAGCCTACGGCGTAGTCTGGACGCGGTGGAGCAGCAGACGGGTTTCGTCGAGCTCGACGGGCGGCGGATCGCCTTCGCGACGGTCGGCGACGGGCCGCTGCTCGTGATGCCGTCGTGGTGGGTGAGCCACCTCGTCGAGGACTGGCGGGACCCGGGCTTCCGCTCCTTCGTCGAGGCGCTCGCGCGCCGCTATCGCGTCGTGCGGTACGACCGTCTCGGCACCGGCCTGTCCGACCGGGAGCGGCCCGCGGACACGCTGACGCTCGACTACGAGGTCGCGCAGCTCGAGACGGTGGTCGACGCGCTCGAGCCGGCGTCGCTCTGCCTCTTCGGCATCTCGTGCGGCGCGTGCGCGTCCGCGGTCTTCAGCGTGCGGCATCCCGAGCTCGTCGACCGTGTCGCGCTGTACGGCGCGTATGCGAACGGCCGCGCGCTCGGGCGCCCCGACGCGCTCGCCGCGATGGTCGAGATCGTGCGCTCCGCGTGGGGGCTCGGCAGCCAGATGCTCGTCGACGTCTTCACGCCGAACGTCCCGCCGGAACGACGCCGCGCAATGGCCGCGTACCAGCGTGCCGCCGCGACGCCGGAGACGGCGGCGGAGCTCCTGCGCCTCGTCTTCGAGTACGACGTGCGCGACGCGCTCGCGGCGATGGGCGCCGCGACGCTCGTCGTCCATCGCGAGAGCGACCGGGCGATCCCCGCGCGCGCGGGCCGGGAGGTCGCGGGCCTCGTCGCCGGCGCCGAGTTCGTCGGGATCCCGGGGGACGCCCACCTTCCGTGGCACGGCGACGTCGGCGACTCCGTGCGCGCCGTCGCCGGGTTCCTCGCCGTCCCGGAGCCGGCGCGGGACGCCGCGCCCGACGGCGTCGGCGAGCTGAGCGAGCGCGAGCGCGAGGTGCTCCGTCTGGTGGCCGAGGGCCTGAGCGACGCCGAGATCGCGGAGCGGCTCGTTCTGAGCCCGCACACCGTCCACCGCCACGTCGCGAACATCCGGCGCAAGCTCGGGCTCCACTCCCGCTCCGCGGCTGCCGCGGCGGCCGCGCGCGCCGGGCTGATCTAGGAGCGAATGGCCCGTTCCGGCCATCGCAAGATGGCCGGTCGAGGCGAAGCCGTCAGGCGCCGCGCGCGCGAGAGTGCGGCGCATGCACACACAGATCTTCGACAACCGCTCGCTCGGCAAGACCGTCACCGTCCGCCCGCTCGCCGACGGCGACACCGCCACCGTCGCCGCGCTGTTCGACCGGATGAGCCCGGCCTCCCGCGAACGCCGCTACCACGCCGCGAAGCCGCGGCTGACCTCCCGCGAGCTCGCGTACCTCGCGCAGGTCGGCCCCGACAGCCACGTCCTCGTCGCCCACGTGGAGGGCGACCCGCTGCCGGCCGGGATGGCGCGGCTCGTGCGCGACGCCTCCGACCGCACGGCGGGCGAGATCGCCTTCGAGGTCGCCGACGACTACCAGGGCCGCGGGATCGGATCGCTCCTCGTCGAGCTCCTCCTCGCCGACGCCCGTGCCGCGGGGATCAGACGCGTCGACGCGTGGGTGCAGACCTCGAACCGTCCGGCTCTCGGCCTGCTGCAGCGGATCCTCGGACGCGCGACCGTCCGCGTCGAGGGCGCAGAGACGCTGCTCGTCGCGACCGTCGGCTAGCGCCGCATGCGAGACTCCGGCGGTGCCTCGCGCCGCCCTGCTCGTCGCCGCCGCCCTGACGCTCGCCGGCGCGCCGGCCTCCGCCGCCTCGTCGCCGAAGTGGTCCGGCTCCGCGTCCTGCACGATCTCGGTGACCGGGCCCGGCTACGAGCACTCGGAGACGCAGCGCTGGCAGGTCGCCGGGCCGACGACGACCCGCGGCGCGTTCCGGCTCGTCCCGTCGCACTGGACGGACACGGGCAGCGGCTCGTCGCACGTGGCGCAGGGCGACCAGACGCGCGACATCACGTGGAACGTGAACGCGTCCGCGGCGGGGCAGTTCCAGTTCGTCGTCCGCGCGTCGGACCGGAAGCTCGTGATCGGGCAGGCGAACGCGCAGCTCCGCGTGGCGCACGGCATCACCGGGACGCAGAAGCAGACGGTCGGCGGCGTCGCGCAGAACCCGGGCCCGGTCGACCTCGAGGCGTTCGAGACGCAGCTCCCGCCGATCGTCGCGCGCGGAACGGCGACGAGCGTCTCCGGCTCGATGCCGACGACGACGGTGCACGGGTCGTTCGGGCCGTTCCAGCCGGGCGCCGCGACCGTGACGAAGAGCTGCGCCTGGAGGTTCGCGAAGCGCTAGGCGGATCGGGCTACGCGCCCGGCGTGCCGCCGCCGCCACCGCCGCCGGTGACCTGCGTGACGACGTCCTCGGTGGCGCCGCCGGACGAGTTCCCGAAGCCGTCGATCGCGACGACGGCGTAGTGGTGGGAGCTGAACGGATCGACGCGGGTGTCGGTGTACGACGTGCCGGTGACCGTCGCGATCCACGTTCCGTCGCGGAAGATCGCGTACCCGACGACGCCGGTGTTGTCGATCGACGGCTCCCAGTTGAGCGTGACGCTCGTGGCCTCGACGTCCACGGTGATGCCGAGCGGCGTCGTCGGAGGCACGTCGTCGTCGGTGCTCGGGCCCGGCCGTGGATTCAGCACGAGCAGGCCGAGCGAGAGCGGCGAGTCCGCCCATGCCTGGCACGGCGCGAGCGAGTCCTGGGCGACCTGGATCCCCAGCTCGACGGGGTACGAGCCGTGCGGGTTGCAGAGGATCGCGCTGTCGATGTAGCCCTTCGCGGTCGCCGAGTCGCCCGCGGGTTCGCCGTTCGGGCCGGCAACCGTCTCGTCGACGCCGGTCGGGTCGGAGCTCCCCGTGCCGGAGGAAGACGCCGTGTCGCCCAGCAGGAGCCAGCCGCTGTAGTTGCCCTGAGCCGGGTACGGGCACGACACGACCGGCAGTGACCCGCAGGTCGCGTACGCGAGCGCCTGCGAATCGTTCTCGATCGCCTCGAACCCGAGCAGGCCCTGCCCGGCCGTGACGTCGACCGGCGGTGTCGCCCAGAGGTCGTCCCCGATCACCTTCGGGTCGGCGCTGATGGTGCACGGCGGCCCGACGCCGTACGGGCAGTCGGCCGCGTCGTCGAACGTGTAGTAGAACGGCGTCGTGTAGAAGAGAGGGGGAGCCGATCGCGCGGCACCGACCGTGTGGCCGGCGACCGGGTCGTTCGGGTCGATGTTGCGGACGACCGTCACCACCGCGCTCGGGCCGAGCCCGCCGAGGTCGATCCCCGACCCGTCCCCGCTCACGACCGTGTACGAGACGATCGTCGGCCCCTCGGTGTCGACGACCGTCCCGAGCGAGCCTCCCCTGGTGGTCACGGCGAAGACGACGTCGCCCGGCAGGACGTTCGACGAGAGATGCGGCCAGCTCGGCGACGCCGGAGTCAGCTGGTCGACCGTGCGCGGCTCGGACGCGAGCGTGGAGGCATACGAGCCGGCGTCGGACCCCGACTGCGACCAACCGGGCGGCGGCCCCGTGTAGACGTCGATCGGCGCGCTGCATCGGTCGCCGCCGCCGGCGACCGTCCCGACGATCGCCGCGTCGGACGCCGTCGCGTCAGCCGGCAGCGTCACCGTCGTGGAGAAGTTGCCGTCGGCATCGGTCGTCGCCGTCCCGAGGCTCCTGCCGCTTGCGTCGTCGAGCGCGAGGTCGACGGTCTCGTTCGGCTGGAAGTCGTGTCCCTCGACCGGCACGTCGTCGCCCGGCATGAGCGGGAAGGGCGCCCCCGAGGCGTCGCAGGTGGCCGGCGTCGGCGGCGGGTTGCCGTCGCCGCCGCCGGTGCCGCCGCCGCCGTCGTCGCCTCCGTCGCCGCCGTTGTCGGGCGGCGGGCCGCTCGCCTGGAGCAGCGGGAAGTCCTCGTGCCACGGGTCGATCTGCGCGACGTCGAAGATCCCGAGGAACGACAGCCCGATGTCGGCGTCGAGCGTCCCGTCGAGCGTCCACCACGGCGTCGCCGCCGTGCTCGCGCCGAGCTTGAGACCGGCGTCCACGTCGACGTACGGGCCTGCGACGCCGCCGATGAGCAAGGTCGCCCGCGGGCCGACCTTGACCCAGGCTTCGGCGTCCGCATCGAGGGTCGGGGCCGGGGCGGCGACGAACTGCGGCGGGCGAATGTCGTTGTCGAAGTGGTGCCCGTCGGAGGTGCTCCAGGTGTCGTTCAGGCTCATCAGCTCCGTTGCGGTTGCACCGGCCGAGACGGCTGCATGTGCGTCGATCCCCGCGCTCACGTCGAGCCCGAACATCAGCACGAGCGGAACCTCACCTGCTTGGACCCTGATGGGCGGGAGCTCTGCAAACGGCGTCGGGGCGAGCGTGCATCCGGCCGCCGCGCTCGCATCGAAGCGGGCGTGAGCCTGCGTCTCGACGAACGCATGCAGACCGGCGCTGAAGGAGGCGTGAAGGATGCTCCATGACGCTTGGAGGTGGATGTCCCTCGTGACGGTGATGCCGCCGCTGACGTTCGCGGTGCCGCCGCACGTCAGGCTCTCCAGGAATCGCTCGGCGAACGTCTCGTCCTGACTGTCGTCGGCATGAGCCTGAGTCCTGCGCACGGCCGACCCGTCGACCGTCGTGCCGCCGTCCGAGCCGAAGTCGACGTCGATCTGGCCGCGGGGGAACGCATCCTCCACGGAGGCCGGGACCGTCGACGCGATGAGGGCGCCTCCGCTCGCCGACAACGACGCGACCTTGCCGATCCAGCCGTTGGGCGTCGCGTCGGTGAACCCGATCACGACGACGTTCCCGACCGCGAGCGACGGCGCGGTCGCAGCGTCGAGGGTGAGCGTCAGGCCGGTCGTCGGATCGCCGGAGGCCGTCTCGACCGCGCCCGCCGGAATGTCCTTCGTCGTGTCGGGAATCATCCAGACGTAGTCGGCGGTCGCCGCCACGTCGCCGCCGGCAGGAATCGATGCCGGGCTGCCCGTGACATTCGCCCGATACGTCGTCGTGCCCACGCGTACCGTGTCTGCGGTGACGTCGTAGTCGCCCGGACTCAGCCGGAGCGTGTCCGTGGTGTGCAGTTCGAACTGCGTACCGCCCCCGGCAACCGTCACCGCTCCGGACGCACCCGCCGGCAGCTCGGACACGTTCACGGTCAGCGTCCCCGTCGGTGCGGAGGCGACCGCAGCGACGACCGGGAGGACGATCCCGGACTGAGCGACCGCCGCTGCGTCGCCGCGCGCCTCGACGCTGCCGGCGAGACCGGCGAGCCAGAGGCCGGCGCCGCTCGCCGTCGGCGCGAGCGCGGAGAGCGGGCCGACGAGCGCGCGGCCTGTCCGAGCGAGTGCGGCGGCGTCGCCGAGCGTCGCGACGTGCCCGTCGGCGAACCCGATCCAGAGCCCGCGGCCCGTCGGCGTCGTCGCGACCGCGGTCGCGACGTCCAGGAGCCGCGCGGGCGGCTGCCCGAGTGCCGGCGCGTCGCCGAACGGGTACACGTGCCCGTCCGTGCCGACGAGCCAGTAGCCGTTCCCCGTCGGCGTGATCGCGATCGCGGCGATCCCGTGGAGCACCCCGGCCGGAGGGCTCGCGTTCCCGCGTGCGACCGCGTCGCCCGCGGCCGCGACCTTTCCGTCCGCGTAGGCGACGAGGTAGCCGCCGCCGTCCGGCGTCGCCGCGATGCCGACCGCCCGCCGGGCAGCGCTCGTCGGGACGGGAACCGGTCCGAACGAGGAGGCGTCGCCGACCGGCTGCACGCTCCCGTCGACGGCGAGGAGCCACAGGCCGTTCCCCGACGGCGTCCCCGCGGCCGCGACGACGACGTGCTGCCGCGTCCACGCGACCGGCGCGGAGAGCGACGGCGCGCCGCCGAGCGCCACGATGCGGCCGGTCGCGGTGACGAGCCAGAGGCCCGATCCGGCGGTCTGGCTCGAGCGCGCAGCCGCGAGGGCGGGCGAGACGACGCACGCGGCGAGAACGGCCGCAGCGAGCGTGACGACCGCACGACGAACGACACCGCAGCTCCAGATCACCCCGAACTCCTGCCCTCGTCCAGCCGGACCGGCTCAAACTGGCACATCGTCCGGGCGCTGGCAAGTGTCAACCCGGGCCGCGTACAGATGTTCGCCGGGCCGGCGACTACGCGACGACGACGAAGTCGTCGCCCTCGCGCCGGCCTTGCTCGCGCGCCAGCCCGCGGAGCCGCGCCCGGCCCTCCTCGCCCGCGACCGCGCCGAGGACGACGCCGTCGCGGGGGCCGTCGTCGTGCGCACGAACCGGGATCCCGTAGATCCGCTTCCCGATCTTCCGCGGGTCGACGTCGACGAACGCGGAGACCGCGACGCCGGCGTCGAGCAGTGCCCGCGCGTGGAGCTTCCCGACCGGGCCCGAGCCCCACACGACCGCCGGCCGGCCGCGCAGCACGTGCCCGCGGAGGTAGTGCACCTTGCAGCGC
>DATJOZ010000123.1:0-21501 GCA_035506655.1 Gaiellaceae bacterium | reverse complement strand
GCGCTTCAACCCGGCGAAGCTCCTCATCGACCCGTACGCGAAGTCGATCGAGGGCGCCGTGCAGTGGGACCGCGCGAACGTGCTGCCGTACGCGCCGAGCCTCGACGAGGACGCGGACCTCCTGCCGGACGACTCGAACTCGGCGCCCGCGATCCCGAAGTGCGTCGTCATCGACCCGAGCTTCGACTGGGAGGACGACGCGCCGCCCGCGACGCCGTGGCACGACACGGTGATCTACGAGGTGCACGTGCGCGGCTTCACGATGCGCCATCCCGGCGTGCGCGACGACCTGCGCGGAACGTACGCGGGGCTCGCGTCGGAGGAGGCGCTCGCATACTTCCGCGACCTCGGCGTGACCGCCGTCGAGCTCCTGCCCGTGCACCACATCGCCGACGAGAGCTTCCTCCACGAGCGCGGCCTCACGAACTACTGGGGCTACTCGTCGATCGGCTACCTCGCGCCGCACGCGCTGTACGCCGCGACCGGCCGCCACGGCGAGCAGGTGCGCGAGTTCAAGGGGATGGTGAAGGCGCTCCATCGCGCCGGCATCGAGGTGATCCTCGACGTCGTCTACAACCACACCGCCGAGGGGAACCACCTCGGGCCGATGCTCGGCTTCAAGGGCGTCGACAACCAGTCGTACTACCGGCTGATGCCGGAGGCGCCGCGCTACTACCAGGACTTCACCGGCACCGGGAACTCGCTCAACCCGGTCCACCCGTCGGTCCTGCGGCTGATCATGGACTCGCTGCGCTACTTCGTCATCGACTGCCACGTCGACGGCTTCCGCTTCGACCTCGCGTCGGCGCTCGCGCGCGAGTTCTACGAGGTCGACCGCCTGTCCGCGTTCTTCGACACGATCCACCAGGACCCGGTGCTCTCGCAGGTGAAGCTGATCGCGGAGCCGTGGGACGTCGGCCCGGGCGGCTACCAGGTCGGCAACTTCCCGGTGCTGTGGGCGGAGTGGAACGGGCTCTACCGCGACGTGATGCGCGACTTCTGGCGCGCGCAGTCGAACGTCGCGCAGTTCGCGTCGCGCTTCACCGGCTCGAGCGACCTCTACCAGCACGACGGCCGTGCGCCGTTCGCGTCGATCAACTTCATCACCGCGCACGACGGCTTCACGCTGCGCGACCTCGTCTCGTACAACGGGAAGCACAACGAGGCGAACGGCGAGGGGAATCGCGACGGCACCGACGACAACCGTGCGTGGAACTGCGGCGCCGAGGGCGACACCGACGATCCGGACGTGAACGCGCTGCGCGGCCGCCAGCGGCGGAACTTCCTCGCGACGCTGCTGCTCTCGCAGGGCGCGCCGATGCTCCTCGGCGGCGACGAGCTCGGGCGCACGCAACGCGGCAACAACAACGCGTGGTGCCAGGACAACGAGATCTCGTGGTTCGACTGGGACGCCGCGGACGCCGACATGCTCGAGTACGTGCGCCGCCTGATCCGGCTGCGGCGCGAGCATCCGGTGTTCCGCCGCTCGACGTTCCTCACGGGACTCTCGTCGCAGGGCTCGCGGCTGCCGGATGCGTGGTGGTTCCGGCCGGACGGGCGCCGGATGACGCAGCGCGACTGGCAGCGCCACGACCTCCACACGCTCGGTGTCTTCCTCAACGGGCGCGAGATCACCGAGCGCACGGTTCACGGCGACGAGATCGTCGACGACTCGTTCCTCCTGCTCTTCAACGCGTCGCCGGAGACCGTGGAGTTCACGCTGCCGTCGCGGCGGTTCGGGTCGACGTGGCACGTCGAGCTCGCGACGGGCGACGGCGTGCCGGAGGGGCCGGTTCACGCGCGTGAGGTCGTGCCGGTGCAGGATCGCGCGCTCGTCCTGCTCCGGCGCGCGTAACCTCCCGGCGATGCGCATCTACCTCGCCGGGCCGCTCTTCACGCCGTACGAGCGCGACTTCCTCGACGCGTGCGCCGCGCGGCTGCGCGCGGAGGGCCACGACGTCTTCGTGCCGCACGAGCAGACGCAGGGCCTCGACCTCACCCCGGGCGCGGACGTGATCTTCGCGAAGGACTGGGCGGGCCTGCACGCGGCCGACGCCGTGCTCGCGATCCTCGACGGCCCGCAGACCGACGACGGCACCGCGTGCGAGATCGGGATCTTCTACGCGCTGATGCAGTCCGACCCGGCGCGGAAGGGGATCGTCGGCCTCGTCACCGACCTCCGGGGCGCGAGAAGCGGCGAGGGCCACGGCCTGAACCTGTTCGTCGAGGGCTGCATCGAAGCGGCCGGCGAGATCGTCTCGGACCTCGACGCGGCGGTCGGGGTGCTCGCCGGCTGGGCCGAGAAAAGGCTCGTCCGGCGCCTTCCTGCAGGGGAACTGGAAGGCGCCGGACGAGTGATGGACGCGGCAGATGCAGGTGGCCGCGTCGGTCGGCCAGAGGAGGGTCGATGAAGCCTCCATACAAGATCACGCCGACATGAAACGACCCTAAGAACGGCGTAAAACGGTCTTTACACGTGCGGCGACGAGCCGTTCGCCCGCGCGGATCCGTTCAGTGAGAGCCGGATCAGGGCGCCGCCGCCGGGGGCCTCCTCGGCCGTGACCGTGCCCGCGTGGGCCTCGGCCACCTCGCGGACGATCGCGAGGCCGAGCCCCGAGCCCGGCATCGAGCGGGCGGTCGAGGAGCGGTAGAAGCGGTCGAAGACGAGCGGCCGGTCCTCGGCCGAGATCCCGGGGCCGTGGTCGCGGACCGTGAGCTCGCCGTCCGCGAGCTCGACCTCGACCGTCTGGCCGTCGGGGCTCCACTTGCCGGCGTTCTCGAGCAGGTTCCAGACGGCGCGCTCCAGCCGGTCCGGGTTGCCGTCCACCGTCGTCGGCTCGAGCTCGGCGTCGAAGGTGAGCTTCGGGAAGCGCGACCGCGCGCGGTCGACGGCGCCCTCGACGAGCTCGTCGAGCTGCACCTCCTCGCGCTCGAGCCGCGGGTCGTCGCCGCGCGCGAGCTCGAGCAGGCCGCCGACGAGGTTCCGCATCTCGGCCGACTCGCGCTGGAGGTCGTCGAGCAGCCGCCTGCGGGCCTCCGGCGAGAGGAGCTCCTGCCGGCGCAGCACGTCGAGGTTCGTCTGCATGCTCGTCAGCGGGGTGCGCAGCTCGTGCGACGCGTCCGCGACGAAGCGGCGCTGTGTCTCGATCGCGTCCTCGAGCGCCGCGAGCATCGTGTTGAACGACGCGCCGAGGCGCGAGAGCTCGTCGCGGCCCTTCTCCGGCACGCGCTCGCTCGGGTCGCGCGTCTTCGCGATCCGCTCGGTCGCCGCCGTGAGGCGCCGCACCGGCGCGAGCGTCGTCCGGGAGACGATCGCAGCGAGGATCGCCGCAGCCGCGATGCCGCCGAGCGTGACGAGGAGCAGGATCACCCGGAGCCGGTGGAGGTCGTGGATGACGTTGTCGGTCGGCCGCGCGACGAGCACCGCGCCGGAGAACGGGAACTGCAGCGGCGCGAAGACCTCGCGGTAGTGGTAGCCCTGGATCGTGACCGTGCGGTAGTAGATCCCCAGCGTGCGGCCGGCGGCGACGCTCTTCACCGCGGAGTCGACGGGGAGCTGCGTCCCGCCGACGACGGTGCCGTCGGGCGCGACGACCGCGAAGTAGTCGGAGCTCTCCGGGTCGAAGCCGAACCGGCTGCTCCTCGGGTCCTGCTGCAGCTGGACCGTGCGCGAGAGGAGCTGCGAGTCGACCTGCTTGTACAGCTCGTGCCGCATCACGTAGTACACGGTCAGCGACGCGGCCCCGAGCACGACCGCCACGACCGCGGTCGCGACGAGCGTCAGCCGGAATCTCAGGGTCATGGCTCGCGGAGAACGTACCCGGTGCCGCGCACGGTGTGAATGAGGCGCGGCTCGTCCTCGCCCTCCGTCTTCCGCCGGAGGTACCCGACGTAGACGTCGAGCGCGTTCGAGGAGTGGCTGAAGTCGTAGCCCCAGACCCGCTCGTAGATGAGCGAGCGCGGGAGGACCTGGCGCGGATTCCGCATGAAGAGCTCGAGGAGGTGGGCCTCGGTCGTCGTCAGCTCGAACCGGCGGCCGCCGCGGCGGGCGTCCATCGAGCCGAGGTCGAGCGACAGGTCGGCGAACCGGAGCACCTCGGCGAGGTCGCTCTGGACGGAGCGCCGGAGCAGGGCGCGGAGGCGTGCCACGAGCTCCTCGAGCGCGAACGGCTTCGGCAGGTAGTCGTCGGCGCCGGCGTCGAGGCCCTCGACCCGGTCGCCCACGGCGTCGCGCGCCGTGAGGAGCAGGATCGGCACGCGGTTCCCCGTCCGGCGGAGCCGGCGGGTCACGTCGAGCCCGTCGAGGCCCGGCATCATGATGTCGAGGACGAGCGCGTCCGGCGTGCGCCTCTCGACCGCCGCGAGAGTCGTGTCGCCGTCGCCGGCGAGCTCCACCTCGAACCCCTCGAGCTGGAGCGCGCGCTCGAGCGCCTCCCGGACCGCGCGGTCGTCGTCTGCCACCAGGACGAGCATCACCCGTAAGTGTGCCGTGCCACGTGAGACGGCGCTAAGAAGGGGCGCTTTTCGTAAGACGTTCGTAAGAGCGGCCCGGATCCCAGGCGATCCTCAGCTTCCGCTGGTTCGATGAGACGATGACCGAGCTCGGCTACGCACTGACCGAGCCGTCGGTGGCCGTGCCGGTCGGACGGCGGAGCCGCGGGCGGCGGCTCGCCCTCGCCGCCGCGCTCTGGGCGGTCTTCCTCGGCAACGCCGCGGCGATCACCTGGCTCTGGCTGAACGGCGGCGGGATCTCCTCGGTCCACACCCTCGGCGACCTCGCGACGAGCCTCGGCCGGATCACCGGCCTCCTCGGCGCGTACTTCGCCCTCGTCCAGGTGCTGCTCCTCGCCCGGCTCCCGCCGCTCGAGCGGCTCGTCGGCTTCGACCGGCTCACCGTCTGGCACCGCCGGAACGGGAAGCTGACGCTCTACCTCGTGCTCGCGCACGTCGTGCTGATCACGCTCGGCTACGCCGCGATGGACCGGATCTCGGTGCCGAAGGAGATCTCCCGCCTGCTGTCGAGCTACCCCGGGATGATCACCGCGACGGTCGGGACCGTGTTCTTCGTCGTCGTGGTCGTGACGTCGCTCGTGATCGTGCGGCGGCGGCTCCCGTACGAGTCGTGGCACGCGGTGCACCTGCTCGCGTACGCGGCGATCGCGCTCAGCTGGTTCCACCAGATCCCGACGGGGAACGAGCTCTCCGTCGACACGACCGCCGCCGACTACTGGCGCGCGCTCTACGTCGCGACGCTCCTGATCCTCGTCGTCTTCCGCGTGCTCGCGCCCGCGTGGCGGACGTTCTCGCTCGGGCTCCGCGTCGAGGAGGTCGTCGTCGAGGGCCCGGACGTCGTGTCGCTGCGCATCGGCGGCCGCCGGCTCGACCGGCTCGGCGCGCGCGGCGGGCAGTTCTTCATGTGGCGCTTCCTCTCGCGGCGCGGCCGCTGGTGGGAGGCCCACCCGTTCTCGCTCTCGGCTCCGCCGTCCGGCTCGTCGCTTCGGATCACCGTGAAGGGCGTCGGCGGCTACTCGCGCGCGCTTCGCGACATCGAGCCCGGCACGCGCGTCGTCGCGGAGGGCCCGTTCGGCGTCTTCACCGACGACGTGCGCCGCAGCGACAAGGCGCTGCTCATCGCCGGCGGGATCGGGATCACGCCGATCCGCAGCCTCCTCGGCGAGATGCGCGGCGACGTCGCCGTGCTCTACCGCGTCGTCCGCGACGACGAGATCGTCTTCCGCGACGAGCTCGACGCGCTCGCGCGCGACCGCGGCGTCGCCGTGACGTACGTCGTCGGCGACCACGCCGCGCCCGGCGGCGGGCGGCTGCTCTCGCCCGAGCATCTCCGCGAGCTCGTGCCCGACGTCGCCGAGCGCGACGTCTTCCTCTGCGGCCCGCCCGCGATGACGGACGCGATCGAGAAGAGCGTCCGCGCCGCCGGCGTGCCCCGTCCGTACGTCCACGTCGAACGATTCGCCCTCTGACCCGAAGGAGCCAGATGCACAAGTCGATTCCCGCCGTCGCCTCCGCCGTCGCGCTCGCGGTCCCGGCCGCGCCCGCCGTCGGTGCGCTCGTGAAGGCGAAACCCAAGAAGAAGCCCGTGACGCGCACCGTCCAGGGCCCGTCCGTCGACATGCGCTGGGGGCCCGTGCAGGTCACCGTGAAGGTGAAGGGCACGAAGATCCTCGACGTCTCCGCGACGTACCCGACCGAGCGGCCGAAGTCGCAGTTCATCAACGAGCAGGCGATCCCGATGCTGCGGAGCGAGGTGCTCACGGCGCAGAGCGCGCAGATCGACCTGATCGGCGGCGCGACGATGACGAGCCAGGCGTACGCGATGTCGCTCCAGTCCGCGCTCGACAAGGCGAAGGCGTAGGCGCACCGATGCTTCGCGTCGAGCACGTGATGGGGATGCCGATCCGCATCGACGTCCGCGACCCGGACCTGCCGGAGTCCGCGGTCGATGAGGCGTTCGCGTGGTTCCGGTACGTCGACTCGACGTTCAGCACGTACAAGGACTCGAGCGAGATCATGCGCCTGAACCGCGGCGAGCTCGCGCTCGACGACGCGTCGTCGGAGGTTCGCGCGATCCTCGCCGAGTGCGAGCGGCTGCGCGAGGAGACCGGCGGCTACTTCGACGCCGCGGCCGGCGGGAGCATCGACCCGTCGGGGCTCGTGAAGGGCTGGTCCGTCGACCGCGCGGGCGAGATCCTCGAGGCGGCCGGCGCGACGACGTTCTCGATCTACGCCGGCGGCGACATCCTCACGCGCGGCTACCCGGATCCGGCGCGCGTCTGGCGCGTCGGGATCCAGCACCCGTTCGTCCGCAACCGCGTCGCGGCAGTCGTGCCGTCGAACGACCTCGCCGTCGCGACCTCGGGCGAGTATGAGCGCGGCGCGCACGTCCTCGACCCGCACACCGGGGCGCCGCCCGAGGGCGTCCTCTCGGTGACGATCGTCGGCCCGGGCCTCGGCGCCGCGGACGCGTATGCCACGGCGGCGTTCGCGATGGGCCTCGCGGGCCCGGACTGGACCACGACGCTCGGCAACGGCTTCGAGGCCCTCACGATCCTCGCCAACGGCTCGGTCGTCTCCACCCGAGGGTTCCCGCGCTACCGGACTACCTCCAACGGGTGACGCCGGCCTCCCCCGGACGAGTGTTTCCGGCGTCATCCGAACGAGGTAGGACCCTTTCGTACGAGGGCACGAACCGAGGGCGGAGGGGAAGGTGCGTCTAGCGCACGTCTTGGCGAACTCGTCGGAGCCGGCGGAGGTGGCCGCGCGCGTCGCCGACGCGCTCGCCGACGTCGGCGACGTCTCGTTTGCGTCCGCGTACGTCGTCGGCGAGGGCACGAAGCTCCCGCGGCTCGCGCAGCAGGCGCTCGAGAGTGGGCTGCCCGTCAGCGCTGCGTCGCGCCGCGACCACACGCGCGAGGTCGCGCTCCCGCTGATGATCGGCGACGACCGGCTCGGCGTGCTCCTCGTCGGCGTCGCCGACAACGCGTCGCCGCGGACCGAGAGCCTGCTCACGACCGTGGCCGACCTGACCGCGGTGTCGATGGGAAGCCTGCGCCGTGCGGTCGACGCACTGTCGGAGGCGCGCCGCGACCCGCTCACCGGCGCCGGCAACCGGCGCGCGTTCTACGAGCGGCTCGAGCTGATGCTCGGACGGCCGCGCCGTCCGGCGGCGCTCGCGATGTTCGACCTCGACGGCCTGAAGGAGATCAACGACGCGTCGGGACACGAGGCCGGCGACGAGGTGCTCCGCCAGGTCGCGCGCCGTGCGCTCGCGACCGTGCGCGCCGCCGACGACGTGTTCCGCGTCGGCGGCGACGAGTTCGGGATCGTCGTCGACGGCGACGCCGACGTCGCCGCGCGTGTCGCGCACCGCGTCCGCGCCGCGATGCCCGCGCAGCGTCGCGGCCCGTCGCTCCCGACGATCTCGGTCGGCATCGCCGCGTATCCCGAGCACGCGACGACGCCGGACGCGCTGATGGCCGCCGCCGACGCCGCGATGTACGACGCGAAGCACCAGGGCGGCAACCGCGTCATCCGCGCCGCGTAGCGGCTCTCACGCAAGACTTACCCCGCTCACAGGCTCCGCTCAGCGGCCTGCGGTTCGATGGAGACATGCAGGAGAGCTCGAGAGTCGCAGCCGGCCGGCAGCGTGCCGCCCGGGCGAAGCGGACGATCGCACTCGCCGCCGCCGGCGGCTTTCTCGCCGTGTTCGGGCTCGCCCGCATCTCTCACCCCGGAACGACGGCGGCGGGCTCGGTCTCGACCGGCTCGTCGCCGTCGTCGATCGTCGTGCAGGAGAGCGACGACAACGGGGCGAGCGACGACGGCTTCGGCTCCGGGACGCTCGCACCGTCGACCTCGTCGTCCGCCCCGCAGGTACAGACCCGGACCTCGTAGCGCGATGCCGGTCGACTGGTATGCGGCGCGCGCCGCGGGCGTCGTCGCCTACGTGCTGCTCAGCGCGGTCGTCCTCGTCGGGCTGACGCTGTCGGGCCGCGCGCAGCTCGGCTCGTGGCCGAAGTTCGCGGTGACGGAGCTGCACCGGTTCGGCGGGATCCTCGTCGGCGTCTTCCTCGGGATCCACGTCTTCGCGATCGCGATCGACAGCTACACGCCGTTCTCGCTCGCGCAGCTCGTCGTCCCGTTCGCGTCGTCGTACCGCCCGTTCTGGGTCGCGACCGGCATCGTCTCGGCGGAGCTGCTCGTCGCCGTCGCGGTGACGAACGCGCTCAAGCCGCACATCTCGTACCGCACGTGGCGCCGCGCCCACTACGCGACGTTCGTCGTCTGGGCCGCCTCGACCGTGCACGGGATCGGCGCGGGCACCGACAGCACGACGCGGTGGCTCGGCGCGCTCTACGCCGTGTGCGTCGGCCTCGTCTCCGGTGCGCTCGCCTGGCGGATCATGCGCCGCCGTGAGGCAATCCGCCCGACGGGTGCCGGCGTATCTACGCTGTAACCACGGAGGCTCAACACACGGAATCCATCGACCCGGACGGCGGGCAGGCGCCCGCGCGTCGCTACGGACGCGGCGTCTTCCTCGCCACGGTCGCGGGCGGGCTGACGTCGCTCTGGTGGGGGAGGTCGGTGTGGGCCCGCGTCTCGAGCACGATCTCGCCGGTCGAGGGGCTCGTGCCGCTCGTCCCGTCGGGCGGCTGGCGCATCTACACCGTCTCCGGCTCGATGCCGGTGTTCGACCCCGCGACGTGGAAGCTGTCGGTCGGCGGCCTCGTCGAGCAGCCGACGACGTTCGACTACGAGCAGCTGCGCTCGCTGCCGCGTGCGAACCAGGTCTCGACGTTCCACTGCGTCACCGGCTGGACGGTGCAGAACGTCCACTGGGGCGGCGTCCGCATCAAGGACGTGCTCGCGGCCGCGAGGCCGTTTCCGGACGCGCAGGCGCTCGAGTTCACGTCGATGGAGCTGCCGTACATCGACTACCTCACGCTCGACCAGGCCGCGCTCCCCGACGTGCTGCTCGCGTACGAGATGAACGGGAAGCCGCTGCCGCGCGAGCACGGCGCGCCGGTGCGGCTGATCATCCCCGACATGTACGGCTACAAGAGCGTCAAGTGGCTGAGCCGCATCGACCTCGTCCCCGCGGCGAGCGCCGGCTACTGGGAGGCGCTCGGCTACGACCGCGACGCGTGGGTCGGCCGCTCGAACGGCTACGGCGCCGCGCCGACGAGCGACCTCGGCACGCAGCCGACCGGCAAGACGGCGCGCACGCCGATGGTGCGATGAGGGAACGCCGTCGCATCCGCCGGTTCTCGGGGACGGAGCGCCTGTTCCACTGGACGAATGCCGCTGCGTTCTTCGTGTTGCTCGGGTCGGGGCTCGTGCTCTATCTCCCGTCGCTCGCGATCCTCGTCGGCCGCCGCCCGTTCGTGAAGGACATCCACTTCTGGACCGGCGTCTCGTGGCTCCCCGCGCTCGCGCTGATCGCGCTGCTCGGCGACCGTCGCGGCCTGGTGCGCACCGCGCGCCAGCTCGACGCGTTCGACCGCGACGACGTCCGCTGGCTGAAGCGCGAGCGTCCTGCGCCGCAGGGCCGCTTCAACGCCGGCCAGAAGCTCAACGCGTCGCTGACCGCGGCGTTCTTCGTGCTGTTCATCGTGTCCGGCCTGCTGCTGTGGCTCGGCGAGCGCGACACGACGTTCCGCTTCGCGAGCACGGTGATCCTCCACGACGGCCTGATGTACGCGTCGCTCGTGCTCTTGACGGGCCACCTCTATCTCGCGCTGATCCATCCGGCGACCAAGCACTCGCTCGAGGGCATGGTCACCGGCTCGGTGGACGAGGACTGGGCCCGCTACCACCACCCGAAGTGGGCCGCGCCGCCGCCGAAGGCGAAGCCGGACTAGGTCTTACACGGCCCTCACGTCCGTCTGCTTTCCTGGAGACGATGCGTTTGCCGTCGGCGTCCCGCCTCGCTCTTGCCGCGCTGCTCGCCGCGGCCGCGGCTGCGCTCGCGCCGGGGCTCGCGAACGCCGCGGCTCCGGCGAAGTCCGCGAAGCCCGTCTCGCTCAACACGGGCGTCTACGACGTCGAGACGAACCTCGCGTTCGACCAGGGAGCGGCCGCGGGCACCGGGATCGCGCTCACCTCGACCGGCGAGATCCTCACGAACAACCACGTGATCCGCGGCGCGTCGACGGTGACGGTCGTCGACCCGAGCACCGGCAGGCGCTACCCGGGAACGGTCGTCGGCTACAGCGTCACGAACGACATCGCGGTCATCCAGATCAAGGCGAAGAACCTCAAGACCGTCACGCTCGGCAACTCGTCGACGGTGAAGGTCGGGCAGAAGGTGACGGCCGTCGGCAACGCGGGCGGCGTCGGCGGCACGCCGAGCCACGCGGCCGGCCTCGTCACGGCCGTCAACGCGACGATCACCGCGTCCGACGAGTCGGGGCTCTCGGAGCAGCTCGTCGGGCTGATCAGGACGAACGCGAATCTCCAGCCGGGCGACTCCGGCGGCCCGCTGCTGAACGCCGCGAACAGGGTGATCGGCATCGACACCGCAGCGTCGCAGGGCTTCGCGTTCCAGAACGGCACCGAGGGCTACGCGATCCCGATCAACCGCGCGGTCACGCTCGCGAAGCAGATCGTCGCGGGCCGCGCGAGCCTCACGGTGCACATCGGCCCGACGCCGCTGCTCGGCCTCAGCGTCTCGACGCAGCCGTCGGAGACTCCGGGCGCACTCGTCCAGTCGACGGTGTCCGGCTATCCCGCCGCGCAGGCCGGCATCGTCGCCGGCGACACGATCACCGCGCTCGACGGCAAGCCGGTGAACACGTACTCGGATCTCAGCTCGCTGCTCCTGCTGCACAACGCGGGCGACGTCGTCTCGGTGACGTGGACCGACGTGAACGGCGTCTCGCAGACCGCGAACATCACGACCGTCTCAGGCCCGCCGCAGTAGCTACGGCGCGGGCGTGAGCCCGTGGCGCAGCATGACCGCGCCGAGCGCGGCGTTGTCGGGCGGCCCGCCGTTCGCGGCCGCGACGACGTCGCCGATCTCCCGGAAGTACTCCGGCCCGAGGATCCCCGGTGTGACGATGCCGAGCGCGCTCGCGTCCTCGCCGTCCGGGTTGTCGAAGCGGTGGACGACGCCGCGCGGGATCGAGAGCACGTCACCGGGGCCGACCTCGACGGTGCGCCCGTCGACCGTCCACGTCATCGTCCCGGCGAGCCCGTAGATCGTCTCCTCGTAGGCGTCGTGGCTGTGCGCGATCGGCACCTTCGCGCCCGCCGGAACGTCGAACTCGAAGATCGAGACGCCGGCCTCCTGGAGCTTGAAGCGGATCGCGAGCTGCCCGATCCTGATCTCGTCGTCCATGGTTCGCATTCTCCTCGAGCGAAGTGGTAAAGTGACTTGACTCTAGATGGCCGAGCAGAGAAAGTCAAGCCACTTTACTGATGCGCCGCAGCCTCTGATCGGCGCGCTGCTCCGGATCCCGTGGGAGGAGGTGCGGAGCCGGATGCTCGAGCGGCTGCACGAGCGCGGCTTCGACGACCTCGACCAGGCGCACCTCGCGCTGTTCCAGTACCCCGGCCCGGACGGCGCGCGCCCGTCGGAGCTCGCGGCGCGGCTCCGCGTCAGCAAGCAGGCCGTGAACTACCTCCTCGGCGAGCTCGAGCGGCTCGGCTACCTGGAGCGCCGCCCGGACCCCGACGACCAGCGCTCGAAGCGCGTCGTCCTCACGCGCCGCGGCCGGCGCGTCGTGGAGACGATCCGCGACGCGGTCGCCGGCGTCGAGGCGGAGTGGTCGGCGCGGCTCGGAGCACGGCGGTTCGCCGAGCTCAGGACGCTTCTCCGCGAGCTCGCCGCGGAGTAGATTCCCGGACACCGATGCGCGTGCGGCTCGTGCCGGCTCTCGTCTCCGTGGTGGTCGTGTTCCTCGCCCCCGGGGACGTCGCGCGCGCCGCCGGCACAGTGACGGTGCCCGTGCCTCCGGCGGGCTCGGTGGAGCTCGCGACGTACACGGTGAAGCTGAAGGGGGCGAAGCTGCCCGCAAAGCTCTCCGTGAAGCTCGCGAACGCCGCCCAGGTCCCCGCGTCGGTCGTCGTGCTCGCAGGCGTGAAGCTCGCGAGCGTCGCGCGCTCCGGGAAGACGAAGATCGGGACGTACACGGTGACGACGGCGGTGCTGCAGCGGAAGGGCCGGTCGTCCGCCGCCGCGCTGCCGCGGATCCCCGGCCTGCTCGAGCGGATCCAGCAGCCGCTCTACAACCGGAACGTCGTCGCCACCGTCGGGACGACCCAGCTGAACTACCTCCAGGTGCCGCTCGGCGGGACCGCGCCGGGGCCGGCCACCGCACGGACGCAGGTCTGCGACGCGACCTCGGACATCTCGCCGTCGACGCTGACGCAGATCTCGGCGAGCGGTCTCGGCGGCGGCTCGCCGTCGCCCGGCTCGCTCGCGGGCGACGTCGTCGACGTGATCTGCGGGAGCCCGGGGCCGGGGGAGCCGGGCGAGCTCTTCACGTTCATGGGCATCACGCCGCCGGCGCCGCAGCTCGGGCCGCTTGCGGCATGCGTGTTCGTCACGAACAACGGCAGCACGTCGACGGAGACCGTGAAGGCGAGCTACCCGGGCGGCGCCGGGCGCTCCGGCACGATCCGCTTCAACGGACAGGGACTGGACCAGACGAACCAGGTGACGTTCGGGCCGGGTGCTACCGCGACGTCGCCGTTCCTCGTCACGAGGTTCGGCATGTCCGCCATCACGCTGACGTTCCCCGGCAGCGCGCCGTTGACCATCACGTTCGACCTCGAGTCCGGGAACGACGTGACGACGACGGACTGCACGCCGCACCAGTGAGGCGCACGCGCCTTGCATCGACGCGCCGCCTCGCGTAGAACCCCGGCTATCCCATAGCCCGAGGAGGGGACATGAGAAGACTCGTCTTCGCGGCGCTTGCGGCAGGCGCGATCGTGCTGGGCGCTTCGGCGCCCGCAGCTCTTGCGGACGGACCCGGCGTCGGGCCGCCCGCGATCGTCTCGGTCGGGGACTCGGCGATCTCGGGGGAGGCGGGCCGCTGGGCGGGGAACACGAACGGCAGCTCCGCGAACGTCGACGCGCTCGGCCCGACGGCGTACTTCGACAACGCCGCATCGACGGCGGAGACGACGCCCGGCTGCCACCGCTCGAAGTCCGCGGAGATCTGGATCGGCGGCGGCGTGCTCTCGGCGAACCTCGCGTGCTCCGGCGCGCGGACGGCGACGCAGCCGTTCTCCAGCGGCAGCGACTTCAAGCCCGGGCTCGACTTCTACGACGACGGCGCGGGACACATCGGCCAGGCGAAGGCGCTGCAGCAGTACGCGTCGACACACAACGTGAAGATGGTCGTCGCGCTCATCGGCGCGAACGACTACGGCTTCGCGGCGATCGTCCAGCAGTGCGTCGAGGACTGGCTGCTCTCGCCCTCGTGGTGGCCGAACTACTGCAACGACGACTCGTCGATCACGTCGCGGTTCACGGCGGCGAACGTCTCGGCGATCACGTCGCGCGTCGCGGCCGCGTTCCAGAACCTCCGGACGGCGATGCGCAATGCCGGCTACGCCGACGCATCGTGGACGCTCGTCGCGCAGACGTACTCGTCGCCGCTCCCGCCCGGCGGGCAGATCCGCTACTCGCAGAGCGGCTTCACGCGGCAGACCGTCGGCGGCTGCGGCGTGTGGAACCGCGACGCCGACTGGGCGAACTCGACGGTCGTCGCGACGCTCGACAGCACGATCACGAATGCGGTCTCGCTCTCCGGGCTCGCGAACGTCCGTGTCCTCGACGCCCGCAACGCGCTCGCCGGCCACCGCCTGTGCGAGAAGACGGACGGTCTGCTCGAGGAGGTCGGGCTGCCGAACTGGCGCGCGGCCGGCGCCGCGGATCGCACCGAGTGGGTCTCGCAGATCCGCACGGCGACGACGATCTTCGGGCCGTACCAGCTCCAGGAGGACCTGCATCCGTCGTACTGGGGCCAGCTCGCGCTCCGGAACTGCGTGCGCCAGATCTGGAACGGCGGCGCGGTCCGCAACGGCACATGCGTCTCGACGGGCGGGCTCGACCCGCTCGGCGAGCCGAACATGAGCGTCGGCTAGCGGGAGCGAACCGGAGTCTCGACGCCGAGCTCGATCAGGACAGCCGTCTCGTGGGGCGGCTCGGGGTAATCCGTCCGGAGCCCGAGCTGCTCCGCGAGGAACGGGGTGAGATGCCGGCCGACGATCTTCCCGGGCGGCCACCAGAGCGGCTGCGTGCTCTCGAACGACGAGTGGCGGGCAGGGTCGGCGCGGAGGAAGTGCGCCGGGCCGCCGGTCAGGAGCAGCCCGCGCAGGACGGGCCGGAACTCGGTGGGCCGCGTGTGCGCGCCGAGGTCGGCGGCGATCGCGCTCGCGACCGCGTCCGCCTGCTGGGCGGCGATCCCGCCCTGCTTGATCGGGACCTGCGTCAGGTCGCCGGCCGCGTAGACGTCGGTGAGGCCGAGCACCCAGCCGAACTCGTCGGTCGGGACGAAGCCGTTCTCGTCCTGCGGCAGGCCGCCGATCGGGCGTCCGCGCAGCCGCGGCAGCGAGACGACGGCGTCTGCAGCGACGTGCCTGCCGTCGGCGAGCTCGAGCGCGCCCTCCCGCCAGAGGCGCGGGACGGCCGCCGTCTCGAGGTGGATCCCGCGGAGCTCGAGGAGGCGCTCGATCGCGTCGCTCGCCGCCTGGCCGAACTCGGCCAGCGGTCGCTCCTCGGGCGTGACGACGACGACGTCGACACCGCGCGTCATGTGCTCGGTCAGATAGGTCGAGGTCAGGAACGCGAGCTCGTACAGCGGCAGCGGCCAGGTCGCTCCCGTCGGAAGCGCGAAGACGATCCGCTTCAGCTCGCCGCCGGTCGCGCGTCCGAGCAGCTCCGACACCGCGGCTCCGTCCGCGGGGCCCCGGAAGGTCAGCGCACCCGGGATCGCCTCCACCGGCTCCGCCCCCAGCGCGAGCACGAGCGTGTCGTAGTCGAGCGTCTCGCCGTCGGCAAGCCGCACCGTCTTCCGCTCCCAGTCGAGATCGGCCAGCGTCCCGCGGCGCAGCCGTGCTCCTGCGGCGGCGACGAGCCGGTCGAGCGGGAACCGGCGTACCTCGCCCACCCGAAACGGCTCCGCCACCGCCAACGGCCGGTGGACGAAGTCGCTCTCCGGCGCGACGAGCTCGACGGCCGCGCGCCCGGGCGCCAGCTCGCGCAGAGCCAGGGCCGTCTCGAGGCCTGCCACGCCGGCACCTGCCACCAATACCCGGTGCGGACTCGCGCTCATCAGCATCACCTCTCGGTTCGGCAACTGTGCCACGCCTCGCGCGCCTGACCATCCGCCAGAACTACGCAACGGCGCCGCGGGAAACGGGAGACCGGCGGAGAGCCGCGGATGTCAGACGCCGCTGAAGGCGTCGAATCCTCCGTCGACCGGAAGCACGACGCCGTTCACGAACGAGGCCGCGGCGCTCGAGAGCCAGACGACCGCGCCGGCGACCTCGTCCGGCTCGCCGAAACGGCCGGCGGGGGTGTGCGCCAGCACGGCCGCTCCGCGTGGCGTCGGAGCTCCGCCGGGCTCGACGAGGAGTGCGCGGTTCTGCTCGCCGAGGAAGAACCCGGGCGCGACGGCGTTCACGCGGAGACGGCCGCGACTCGCCCGACCGAGCTCGACCGCGAGCCAGCGGGTCAGGTTGTCGACCGCGGCCTTCGCCACGCCGTAGCCGACGGCGCGGGTCAGCGCCCTTCGCGCCGCCATGGACGAGAAGTTGACGATCGAGCGGCCCTCGTCCGGGAACGGCTCCTCGATCATCGCCGCACCGAAGACGCGGATCGGCAGCAGCGTTCCGTCGAGGTTCAGCCGGACGACCTCGTCGAGCGCGTCGAGCGGGAGGTCGAAGAACGACGAGCCCTCTCCGACGATCGCCGCCGGGACCTGGCCGCCCGCGGCGTTGACGAGGACGTCGATCCGGCCCCAGCGCTCGAGCGCTGCGTCGCGCGCGGACTCGAGCTGCGCGAGGTCCGTGACGTCCGCGGTGAGCGCGCACGCGTCGGCGCCGGTGCTGCGCAGCTCCTCGACGAACGCGTCGACGCGGTCGCGCGAGCGCGACAGGACGCCGACCGACGTTCCCGCGTCCGCGAACGCCCTCGCGACGGCGCCGCCGAGCACGCCGGTGGCGCCCGTTACGACGGCGACGCGCTCTGCACCCATGCGTGCTGCGGGTCGAAGAAGGGCACGAGCTCGCGCGACGCGCCGGCGATGACCCAGAGGTAGTAGAGCTCGTAGCCCGGCGCCGCGACGACCGGGTGGTACCCCGCCGGGATCGCGACGACGTCCCCGTCGTGAACGATGCGAGCGTCCTCGTGTGCATCGTCGTACCGAAGCTGGACGCCGAAGCCGCCCGCCGGCTTGAAGCGGTAGACGTAGACCTCCTCCTGCGCGACCTCGTCCGGGGGCGCCTGGCGGTCGTGCTTGTGCGGCGGGTACGACGACCAGTTGCCGGGCGGGTTGATCGTCTCGCCGACGACCAGCCGCCCCGCCGCGTCGGCGGGGCCGAGGATCGTCCTGATGCGTCGTGCCCAGTTGCCGGCACCGGCGCTGCGGACGTCCTGGTCGGCCGGACGGATCAGACGAGCGGGACCGGGCACGCCTTCGACGGGCGCCGCCGCGACCGCGACGACGGCGTCCGAGACGGCGACGAGCTCGAGCTGCGACCCGGCGGGCGCGTAGGCCGCGTCGCCCGCGCCGTCGAAGACGTCGCCGTCGCGAGCAGCCGTGCCGAGGGGCGCATTGTCGACGGTCACATCGACGGATCCGGAGAGAACGACCGCGCACATCTCGCCGTCGTCCCGGAGCACCTCACCCTCGCCGGCGCCGAGCCTCGCGAGCCACAGCTGAATCAACGTCAGCTCTTCGCCGCGGCGTGCAAGCGTCTCGAGCATGGCGAGACCCTACTGGCCCGGCACAGGCTTGCCGGTGTGACTGAGCGGACCGGGACCCGTGAGGGTGTGCGTGAGCTATGGGCCGGGCGCGAACAACGATCGCGTCTTCCTCAGCGACGGTCAGACGTGGTCCGTACTCACTCTGCGATCAGGCTTGCACGCCCCGTGCTCCGCTCCCCGATCAACACGCACATAACTCTCGGAGGGCGACTGCCTTCAGCCCGCGAGCGCGAAGCGGACCTCCTCGAGCGCGATGTGTGCAATGACGATCTGGGCCAGCGGCTCGAAGTCTGCGAGTAGCTCGTGATCGGCAACAAGTTGGCTGTTTTCCGGATCGAGCTCGTCAAAGGCCGCCTTCAACTTCCGTACCGCTGGCGGCGACAACGGCTTGAGCAGCAGATGAGTAGCCGCGACGCCGGAAACCTCAACCGCACCGATCAGAAACGGAAGGACCCGTCCCGCGGGCTCGGTTCGGATGAAGGCGTATCTGAATCGGCTACCGGGCTGGGATAGCCACAGCTCAAGAAGTGGGCCGAGTGCCACGTCGGCGATGACGGCGGCGCGCTCGACGCTGAGGTAGTCGCCCCAGTGCTCGCGCAACTCGCGGGTGAAGAGTGACAGCGGAACGGCGGCAAAGACCGGAACCTCAACGCCCTTGAGTTGTTCCGGGCCGTCGATCGTGAGCAGTTCAACCGGGGTGGTGCCGTCGGCGCCGAGAACGGAGCGGCGCAGATACGCGTGGACGGCGCTCGCGTCCGCGGCTGAGTAAAGGTCGTAGTTCGCGAGCAAGGCTCCGATGCGGCGAACTGTCAGGAACAGGTGAGGATGGCGCCGCTACTGCTACGACGCCGACTCGAATCGGACACAGCTGCAGGAGACGACGTCCGGGTCGCCACCTGTGTGCGGGACCGCGAACCCGGCGCAGACCTACACGTACGACCCGTCAACGACGCCGGGGCTCGACCAGCTCACTTCTACCACAATCAACGGGCAGACGACCGGGTACTCCTACACCGCGGACGGCCAGGTTGCCTCGCGCGCCGCCGACACGTTCAGCTGGGACGGCTGGGGGCGGCAGAGCGGCGACAGCGTCAACGGCGTCGCCGGTGTCCAGTTCCAGGTCGACGGCCAGAACCAAGGTTCAGAGATCACCGGCTCGCCGTACTCGACCACCTGGAACACGTCGGGTGTGACAGCGGGCAGTCACACGATCACCGCGATCGCGCGTGACCGCGGCGGAAACCAGACCGTTTCGGCTGCGGTTCCTGTCACCGTCGGCGGCGGGACGCCGACGCTTCTGGTTGGCCATAACGACGGTGGTAGCCAAAGCGTCACCATCGGGGTAGGCACAGCTGAAGCCTCCTCCGCCGTCGCAACAACCAGCGGAACGCTCAGCCGGCTCTGGATACTTGTTGCCGGCAGTGGGTCAACGGTGACGAAGGGCGGCGCGGCGCTGCTGACGACCACGAAGATCAACGTCGGGATCTACGCGAACGCAAGCGGGAAGCCCGGCGCGCTCCTTGCCCAGGGCCAGATCACCAACCCCACCACCGGGGCCTGGAACTCCGTCACGGTGAGCTCTGTCACGATCACCGCCGGAACGACGTACTGGCTGGCCGCGAACGTCCCGTACGGATCGCCGGCACTCAGCTGGGGCGGCGGCTCGACGCAGACGACCTCGTACAGCGCCGGCATTCACATGACGACGCTTCCGGCAACCTGGACGCAGTCAACCTTGACCCACAACACCGACGGCCCGTTCCAGATCTACGGCGATGGCGGCTCCAGCGGAGGAGGAGGCGGAGGTCCGGCGATCACGCTGACCCCGTCGGCGATGTCGTTCTCGACCAACTGGGCCACCAACCCGGCCTCAAGGACGCTGTCGATCACGAACACCGGCAGCGGCACCATCAACTGGACAGCGGCAAGTTCGGCCTCCTGGCTGACGGTCAGCCCGACGAGCGGCACCGCCCCGTCGACCCCGTCTGTGAGCGTGGCGACGCTTGGCCTTCCGGTCGGCACCTACCGCGGCCAGATCACCGTCGCTGCGTCCGGCGCGGCGAACTCCCCATCAACGCTAAACGTCGTGCTGACGATCCCTCCGGCCGGCGACACGACCGCGCCCACGGTCACGATTACCTCTCCGACCTCGGGAGGGAACGTGAGCGGCACTGTCGCCCTGACCGCGACCGCGTCTGACGACTCGACGAGCACGCTCAGCTACGCGTACGACCCGCTCGGCGAGCTCCGACAGCGTATCGATGCGGGAAGGACGACCCGGTACCTGTACGCGGGCGCCGCGGTCCCGATCTTCGAGACCGACGCAGCCGGAACGGTTACTGCTAGCTACCAGGGCGGCCCCGTCGGCGATCTCTCGAGGTTCGCGGGCGTGCCCGCAACCGGAAGCACCGTCTCATACCTCTACTACGACGGCCACGGCGACCTTGCCGGAGAGGCCGATTCGACCGGCACCCGGACGGCCGCGTACAGCTACGACCCGTTTGGCGCGACGCAGGAGACGGCGTCGGCGAATAGCACCACGCACCGCTACACGGGGCGCTGGGACAAGCAGCTGGACACAGCGAACGGGTTGATCTTGATGGGTGCCCGCCCGTACGACCCATCACTCGGCCGCTTCCTCTCGGTCGACCCGGTCCAGGGCGGGTCGCTCAACGACTACGACTACGCAGGCCAAGATCCTGTCAGCAGATACGACTTGGACGGGACGTGCAACAAGGCCGCCTGGTACGGGTTTACCTGTTCTGCGGTTGCTGCGGCAAGCTCAGGAGCGAAGGTGACAGCGACATTCGCAAAGGGCGCGTTCACAAGCTGGAAGGGCGCAATCCTGTTCTACGCGGGCACTGAAGAGATCCTTGTCGGCGCAGGCATGACAATCAGCGGTGTGCTTGTCGCGGGCGTGTGCATAGGCGAGACGGGCGGGGTCGGGTTTGCGCCCTGCACGCTCGCTGGCGCGACCATGGCCGGAACCGGAATCGTACTCGTGTACTCCGGCGTCAGTGACTACTACGCTGTGTATCGACTTGGGAAGAAGCCGCATTCTGGCTAAAGGCCGTGTCGCGTCAGACTTGGGGATGACTGCGCTGGCGCTCGGCGCGGCTGCTGCGGCGTCCGTGTTGATGATTGTCGTCGTTGCGCCTCATACATGGGTCTGGCCGATCCTGACGATCTCTACGATTGCGAACTTCGGCGCGGTGTGGTTTGCCGTTGGAGGGAAGCTTCTGACTGCAGCCGCTGGAGCCCGTGAGATCGACGGTTCGGACTCTCCTGCGGATGGCAGCGTGAGAACCCGGGGCTTCAGCTGGCTGCTGCTGATCTCTGTGCTCGGGTATGCGGCGCTGACGGGCTTTCTTCTCTGGTTGTCGTCTCGGGCGGCTACAGCGGGGCTTCGTGATGCGCTTGTGGTGGCGTCGGCAGTCGTTGCGGGGTTCCCTGCTGGGCACGCGGTTGCTTTCGTCTGGGTCGCGCTTCGTGTAAGGCGTGCCGAAGGCGACGACGTTCTGGTCTGGGACTCCGCGAAGTTCTGGCGCGGCGGCCGAACCTGGGAAGAGGTGAGTCGCGTCAACCGGCTCACGGGTTCGGTGAACACTTAGCCGGCGACGTTTGCATTGCGGCAACGAGTAAGGGCCGCCGGGCGATGAGATGATCGCGCGGGCAATCGGGGTAGCTCACAAGGAGGTTCCTGTGAGGTTTGCATTCGGCCTTGCTCTTGTCTTCAGCGTCGGCATCGGCGCGTACCTCGGGTCTGCGCAGGTCGCGACCTCTGCCAAGCCGCCGCGACGAGTGCTTGAGTTGCGCGTCGGCGATTCCGCGTTGATCCGCAAAGACCTTCAGTGTG
Organism: Gaiellaceae bacterium; assembly: GCA_035506655.1. Taxonomy (GTDB): domain Bacteria; phylum Actinomycetota; class Thermoleophilia; order Gaiellales; family Gaiellaceae; genus Palsa-739. The sequence goes on along the minus strand of DATJOZ010000123.1, from coordinate 184 downwards.
TCGCGATCTCGGATTCGAGGCGCTACCCGCTGAAAAACGCCTATATGCGGTGCTCGAAGCGGCCCGCCGGCGCGTCGCGCTTCTGGGTCGACATCGGCCCTGGCTGGGTCGACGTCTGGACGAAGGGCTCGCCCAAGCCACTCTATGCATACAGGACGCCTTGAGATCACGCATGGGCTAGCGT
>DATJOZ010000122.1:0-13363 GCA_035506655.1 Gaiellaceae bacterium | reverse complement strand
CGGAGCCAGCCGGTCAGGCGCTTGAAGACGCCCTTCCCCTGGTACTGGAAGAACTGCGTCTGGTCGTTGCAGGCGGCCGGCTCCGCCTTGTACTTCCCGCACTGCAGGCTCGGCGCGCCGAGCGCCTGCGGGCCCTTGAAGCTCCGGAACGCGACCGTCAGCTTCGCGGCCGTGGCGTTCGGGCCGAGCTGGTTCAGCAGCTTCACCGTCGTCAGCACCTGGCCCCACGAGACGATGACCCACGCGTCCTGCGCGAGCGCCGTCTGGCCGAGGGCCTTCATCGCGCGGTTGTACGGCTTCACCGCGGGATCCGACGTGTCGCCCGCGAGGGACGACGCGATGCCGTAGACCCACGGCGCGAGGTCGCCGCCGAGGCCGGCCGCCACCTGCCCGCTGAGGCAGAGCGGGTTCGACACGGTCTTCGAGCCGGCGACGCCGAGCTGCTGGAGCGTCTTGGCGACGTTCGCGCAGTGCGAGGCGTCGCTCTGCGGCACGATCATGTCCGCGGTCTGCGCGCCGGCCGCGGTGAGCGGGCCGGTGAGGTCGGTCGCATTCGGGTCGAAGCCGACGAGCTTCGTCGAGATGCCGGCCGAGTCGAGGCTCTGCTTCTCGACCTTCGCGCCGTAGTCGATGCCCGGGATCTGCGGGTAGATGACCGCGGCGGTCTTCGCCTTCAGCACCGTCTTCCCGAACGTGCCCCACGGGCCGAGCACCGAGTCGTTCGTCCCGAAGAGCGCGAACTCGTTCTTCTGGGTCGCGTCGACCGGCAGGAGCGCGACGCCGCTGACGATCGGCTTCTTGCCGCCGATCGCGGCGTAGAACGACTGGTTGCCGACCGCGACCGCGCCGAACAGGATCACGTGGACCTTGCTGTTGTTCGCGAACTGCTGGCCGCACTTCGTCCCCTCTTCTTCCGCGGACGTCGTGAAGCACTCGCTGAGCTTGACCGGATGGCCCTGGACGCCGCCGAGGTACGTGTTCACGTACTGCACCGCGAGCTCGGCGCCCTTCGTCCAGTTCGGGCCGACGAGCACCTGGCCGCCCTGCGTGTTGATCGCGCCGATCACGACCGGCGAGAGCTTCGGGTTCGCCTTGCCGGCCTTGCCGCCGGTGTACGTCAGGTAGTTCGTGACCGAGCCGCCGCCGGCCGAGCTACGCCCGATGGCGCTCGGAACCGTGACCGCGGCGACGAGCCCGACGACCCCGACGAAGAGCGCGAGGCGCCCGTAACGGGTTCGCTGAAAAGGCCTCATGCGGGTACCAGCCTCCTTCCTCCTTGGTTACGGCAGGCGTCGTCGGACGGTCGACGGCAGCCGAGTAGACCCACCGGGCAATCTTCGAATGGACTCCGGTTGTGCTCTTCGCAACCAGCGCACACTCCATGCGCGGTATTTGACGTTCAGCGCACAGTTCGGTTGGCGGCATACGCCGCGAACGGCTCGATCGCGTCCGGGTCGACGAGGGCGTCCTTGCTCACGACCTCGCCGACGGCCGTCCCCGTCAGGATCCGCTTCACGGGCAGCTCGAGCTTCTTCCCCGTCATCGTCCGCGGGATCGCCGGCACCGCGACGATGTCGTCCGGCCGGTGCCGCGGCGAGAGCCCGGTGCGCAGGGCCTCGGAGAGCCGCGTCTTGAGATCGTCGTCGAGCTCGAGCCCGTCGCGGAGCACGACGAAGAGCAGGAGGTCGTCCGTCGCCTCCAGATGGACGACGAGGCTGTCGAGCACTTCGTCGAACTCCTCGACGACGCCGTAGAGCTCGCTCGTCCCGAGCCGGACGCCGCCGCGGTTCAGCGTTGCGTCGGAGCGGCCCGTGATGAACGAGGCGCCGCGCTCGTCGAACTGGATCCAGTCGCCGTGCCGCCAGACGCCGGGATAGAACTCGAAGTACGACGCGCGGTAGCGCGCACCGTCCGGGTCGTTCCAGAACTTCACCGGCATCGACGGCATCGGCCGCCGGATCACGAGCTCGCCGAGCTCGTTCACGACCTCGTTGCCGTCCTCGTCGAACGCGACCGCGTCGACGCCGAGGCACGGCGCCGACATCTTCCCCGCGTACACGGGCAGCACCGGGTAGCCCTGGACGATGCCGGTGCAGACGTCCGTGCCGCCGCTGCCGTTGTTCAGGAACATGTCACGCCCGAACTGCTCGTAGAGCCACGTGTAGCCCTCCATCGGGAGCGGCGAGCCGGCGGCGCAGACGATGCGGACGGACGAGAGGTCGAGATCGCGGCCCGGCGTCAGCCCGTCCTTCCGGCACGCCATCGTGAACGCGGGGCTGAGCCCGAAGAACGTCGAGCGCGTCTCCTCGACGAGCCGCCACTGGTAGCCGAGATCGGGCCAGCCCGGGTTGCCGTCGATCATCACGATCGACGCGCGCGTGAGCAGCACCGAGACGAGCGCGTTCCACATCATCCACGCGGTCGTCGTGAACCAGAAGAGCCGGTCGCCGCGCCGGAGGTCCCAGCTGAACGCGTGGTTCTTCAGGTGCTCGAGCGTGATCCCGCCGTGACCGTGGACGATCGCCTTCGGCAGCCCCGTCGTCCCCGACGAGAAGAGGACGCAGAGCGGATGGTCGAACGGGAGCGGGTCGAAGGCGAGCGGTCCCGGCTCCGCGACGAGCTCGCTCCACGCGCGCGCGTCCGGCAGCGCGTCCTCGGGCCCGCCGACGACGGGGACGTGGACGACGGTCTCGATCGAGGCGATCCTCTCGCGGATCTCGGCCACCTGCTCGCGCCGGTCGACGAGCTTGTCGCCGTAGCGGTAGCCGGCGGCGGCGAGGAGCAGCTTCGGCTCGAGCTGGCCGAGCCGGTCGACGACGCTCCGCACGCCGAACTCGGGCGGCGTCGTCGCCCAGATCGCGCCGAGGCTCGCCGTCGCGAGGAACGCGACGAGCGTCTCCGGGATGTTCGGGAGATACGCGACGACACGGTCGCCGGGGCCGATCCCGAGCCGCTGCAGCCCGGCCCGCGCCCGCGCGACCTGGTCGCGCAGCTCGCCGAACGTCAGCTCGATCGTGTCGCGCGACTGCGAGTGCGCGACGACCGCGACGTCGTCCGCGTCCTCGTCGTGCCCGAGCATGTGCTCGGCGTAGTTCAGCGTCGCGCCGGGGAACCAGCGCACGCCCGGCATCGTGTCGCCGTCCAGCACCTTCTCGTACGGCGAGTGCGCGCGGATCTCGAAGAAGTCCCAGACGGCGCCCCAGAAGCCCTCGAGGTCGGTCACCGACCAGCGGTGCAGCTCCTCGTAGCCCGCGACGTCGAGCCCGCGCTCCGCGCGAAGCCACGCGACGAACCGGCCGAGCTCGCTCCGCTCCCACGCGTCGGCGGGCGGCGTCCAGAGGGTCTCGCCGAGTGCGATGCCGCTCATGCGGCGGCGAGGTACCCGTTCGGGTCGGCGTCGAGGTGGTCGGCGAGCCGGGCCGCGAGCGCCATGATCGTGAGTGACGGGTTGACCGAGAGCGTGCGCGGGATCACCGAGCTGTCGCCGACGAAGAGCCGCCTCACGCCGTGGAGCTCGCCGTTCCGGTCGACGGCGGAGCGCGCCGGGTCGTCGCCCATCCGGCAGCTGCCCTGGACGTGCGTCGACGCGAGCCCCGTCCACGCGATCTGCGTCGCGCCCGACGCGAGCAGCACGTCGCGGCTGAACGCGAACGAGTCGTCGATGCGCTTCCGCTCGCGCTCGTTGAAGTCGAGGTCGAACCGCTCCATCCCGTTCTCGTCGACGACGACCGTCGCGTTGTTCTCGTCGTTCACCATCGCGAGGATCCCGTTCCAGTGGCGGAACTTCCGCGCGGCGTCGACGAGGCGCTGCCCCCACATCGGGCCGTCCTCGTCGCAGAGCGTCGTCGCGAACGAGATCGGATCCTGGATCGTCGACGCCTCGAGCACGTAGCCGCCGTCCTCGTCGTGCTGGTGCTTCATGCAGTGACCCGTGATCGGGTAGACCATGTGCGCGTCCTGCGGCTCGTCGAAGAGCCCGTAGACGATCCGGACGGGATGGACGCCGAGGAACCGGCCGATCGCCTCGCCCGGCACGCCGGAGCGGATCAGCAGCTGCGGCGTGTTGAGCGCGCCGCACGCGACGACGACCGCGCCGGCGCGGACGGTGTGCCGCGCGCCGTCCGCGTCGGTGTACTCGACGCCGGTCGCCTCGCCCCCGTCGACGAGCACGCGCTCGACGGTCGCGTTGGCGCGCAGCTCGAGCTGCCCGCGCACCCACGCGTCGTGGATGTACGTGTTCATCGTCGACTTGCCGGCGTTCGTCGGGCAGCCCTGGAGGCACGAGCCGCACCGCATGCAGTTCGGGTCGGTGTACGCGGTGACGGGCTCGAGCTCGGCGTCGAGCGCGGCGAAGCCCCTCTCCATCGTGTGCGTGCTCTTCGTCCAGTCGGTGCGCTCGCGAACGCCGAGCCGCTGCTCGACGCGGTCGTAGTACGGATCGAGGTCGGCGCGCGTGAACGGGGTGCCGGCGGCCGTCGTGAGCCCCGTCTCCGCGTTCCACTTCGCGACGTCGCGCTCGTGCGCGCGCAGCGCGACCTTCGTGTTGATCGTCGTCGTCCCGCCGACGCAGCGCGCGGCGAGGAACGCGAGCATCCCGCCGAGCCCGTCCGGCGCGAGACGCAGCGGCCACCACATGTCGTGCGTCGCCTTCGCCTCCCAGCGCTGGAAGTCCGCCGCGGTGAGATGCGGCCCGGTCTCGAGCAGCAGGACGTCGCGGCCGCGCTCCGCGAGCTCACCTGCGACGACCCCGCCTCCGGCGCCCGACCCGACGACAACCACGTCGAAGCGGTCCTTCACGCGATCCCCAGGTACGACCAGTCCTTCGCGAGGCGCGTCGCGAGCGGCGAGTTGAAGTCGATCTCCTCCCATGCGCCCGGACCGTCGGCGCCCGGTGCGACGAAGTCGCTGTAGTACGCCTCGATCGCGAGCGCACGGACGAGCCCGAACTCCGGCGTCGCGGCCTGCGCGGCGAGCGCGTCCGCGCCCTCCGCCGCTGCGGGCGCGAGCGTGTCGATCGAGTGCAGCGCGAACCCGCGCATCCCGTCCGGCATCCCGGCGAGCGTCGCGTCGATGTACACGACCGGGCCGACGCGTCCCGACCCGGGGACGATGAGCTCGCACAACGCCTCGACGGCAGCGGCCCGCGTCTCGTCGAGGGTCTTCAGCGCCATGGGCGCGACTCTAGGTGGTTTCCGCGCCGCCGTCGACTTCGACCGCGGCCGGGTCGTGCTCTCGCAACAGGTACGCCGAGTGCAGGCGCTCCGGGTTGTCCTTCAGCTCCTGCGCCGTGCCGTGGTCGCGGATCCGCCCGCCCTCGATCACGTACGCCGTGTTCGCGACGCCGAGGGCGACGTGCGCGAACTGCTCGATCAGCAGGATCCCCGTGCCGTCCTGCGCGACGGCCTGCAGCGTCGGCATCAGCCGCTTCACGATCACCGGCGCGAGCCCGAGCGAGAGCTCGTCGACGAGGACGAACTTCGGCCGGGAGACGAGCGCCTGCGCGAGCACCACCATCTGCTGCTCGCCGCCGGAGAGCGACCGCGCGAGGGACTTCCAGCGCTTCTCGAGCGCCGGGAACAGCTCGAGCGCGTACGCCATCCCCTCCTTCGCGTCGGCCCGCGAGAGCGTGTACGTCGAGACGCGGATGTTGTCCTCGACCGTGAGCTCCGGGAGGAGCCGCCGTCCCTCGGGGACGATCGCGACCCCGGCGCGCCGCACCGCCTCGGGGCGCCGCTTCGACAGGTCGGTCTCGCCGAGCGCGACGCGCCCGCCGAGCGTGCGCAGCACGCCGCCGACCGCGAGCACGAGCGACGACTTCCCCGCGCCGTTCGGCCCGAGCAGCGCCGTGATCTCTCCGGCCGGAATCGTGAGCGAGAGGTCGTGGACGACGGGCCGCCCGCCGCGCGCGACCGTCACGCCCTCGAGCGTCAGTGCCGGCGCCGTGCTCACGCCCGCTCCCGGCGCCGGCAAAGCCGCCGCCTCCGCTCTTGGGTGAGCTCCGTCGAGCCTACGCTCACGCGACCTCCTCGGTGCCGAGGTACGCCGCGATCACGTTCTGCTCGCGGAGCACGTCGTTCGTCGGGCCGTACGCGATCAGCTTCCCGAAGTCGAGCACCGCCGTCGTCGTGCAGACGCTCGAGACGAGGCTCATGTCGTGGTCGACGAGGATCGTCAGCGCGCCGAACGCGTCCGGGATCTTCTGGATCACCGAGCCGAGATGCTCCGTCTCCTCGTCCGGCAGGCCCGCGGCGGGCTCGTCGAGGAGGACGATCCTCGGCCGGCCGACGACCGCGCGCGCGACCTCGAGCAGCCGCCGGTCGCCGGCGCCGAGCGAGCCGGCCTTCGCCTCGGGCGCAGCGCTGAGCCCGACGAACTCGATCGCGGCGAGCACGTCGGCGCGCCGCGTCGAGCGCTTCGCATTCGAGTGCTCGTGGATCATCGCGACGTTGTCGAACACCGAGAGGTTCTCGATCGACTGCTCCGTCTGGAACGTCCGGCGCAGCCCCCAGCGCGCGCGCTTGTAGTCGGCCATCTTCAGGAGGTTCTCGCCGAAGGCCGAGATCGACCCGGCCGCCGGCTTCACGAAGCCGCTGAGCACGTTGAAGAACGTCGTCTTCCCCGCGCCGTTCGGGCCGATCAGCCCGCACGTCCCACCCGGGAACTCGAGGCTCACGTCGTCGATCGGCGTCACACCGGCGAAGCGGACGGTCAGTCCCTCGACGGTGATCACGCGTCCGCGTCCTTCTTCCGGCGGAACGGCTTCGCGATCAGCCGCCCGAGGTTCGCCATGTCCCTCGGGAACTGCTGCGCGAGCCCGCCCGGCGCCGTCAGCAGTACCTGCAGGAGACCGGCGCCGAACAGGATCAGCAGGAAGTTCGTGTTGATCTGCCACTGCGCCTGGAGGAAGAACGGCAGGAACTGGTTGAAGATGCCTGCGACGATCGCGCCCCACAACGAGAAGATGCCGCCGATCAGCGCGGTCGCCGCGAGCACGAGCGAGTCCTGCGTCTGGAAGGTGATCGCGCGCGGCGTCCCGATCTGCGACGCGAGCAGACAGCCCGCGACACCGGTCATGAACGACGCGAGCGCGAACGCCCACATCTTGTAGACGACGATGTTCACGCCCGCGGCGAGCGCCGCCGGCTCGCTCTCGCGGATCGACGCCCACGCGCGTCCGGGCTTCGCCGCGATGTGGATCAGCGCAAGGAGGAACATCAGCCCGCAGACGATCACCGTGTAGCGGTAGTACGCGATGTCGCCGCTCCCCCACGACGGCCGCCGCACCGGCTGGAGCCCGGCGAGGCTCGGGTTCGTGGTGCGCCCGAGGAAGCCGCCGCCGCCGTTCGGGAAGTCGGTCGCCGAGAGCACGATCGTCGTCGCGCCCGCGAACATGAGCGTGATCAGCGCGAGGTAGAGACCGGAGAGCCGCAGCGCCGGTAGGCCGACGAGCGTGCCGAGCACCATCGTGATCAGGCCGACGACGAGCAGCAGGACCGGATACGGGAGCGACGTCGCCGCCGAGAGCCTGGCACCGATCCAGCAGCCGATCGAGAGGAGCGCGACCTGGCCGAGGGAGATCATCCCGACGCGCCCGTAGAGCACGCCGAAGCCGAGGGCAACCACGGAGTAGATCGCGACGCTCGTGAAGGTCGTGACGTAGTCGTCGCCGACGAGCTTCGGGAGCGCGATCAGTGCGAACGCGAGCAGCGCCGCGATCACGGCGAGCCGGACCCAGTTGCCGCGACCGACGCGCCGGGTCGCGGGAGCCGCACCGGGACGCGTCTCGCTCGGTGCCGTCGGTGAGGTCGTCTCGCTCAGCGCGCGGTCCCGGAGATCGTGACGACGCGCTTCCGCGAGAAGATGAGGAGCGCGATGATCGCGAGCACGAACGGCGCGGCGGAGCGGTAGCGCGTGATCGACTCGTAGGGCGCGAAGATCGCCTGCGCGACGCCGATGCCGATCCCGCCGAGCAGGGCGCCCCAGAGCGACTGGAGGCGCCCGATCAGGGCCGCCGCGAGCGCGGAGATGACGAGGAACGTCAACGCGGAGTAGTCGAGCGAGGTGAGGAGGTCGGGCAGGACGAGCCCGGCCGCGCCGCAGATCAGGCCGGAGCCGAACCACGCGGACGCCTCGACGCGCCGCACCGGCACGCCGAGGGTCGCGGTGATCTCGCGGTCGTTCGCGAGCGCGCGCATCGCGGTGCCGAGCTTCGTCGCCCGGAGGAAGATCGTGATCGCGATCGTGATCCCGACCGCAAAGCAGAGGACGATGATCTCGGTGAGGTTCACGACCGTGCCGAGCACGTGGTAGATGTGGCTGGAGCTCGGCATCGGCAGAAAGCGCGCGAACGCGCCGCCGATCGGGGCACGCCACGCCATGATGCCGAGGAGGATGAGCGCGAGCCCGAGCGTGCCCATCATCTTCGTCAGCGGGTCGCGGCCGGCGAACGCCGGACCGAGCAGCACGCCGTAGGCGAGGTTGACGACGCCGCCGAACAGGACGCAGACGACGTACGCGAGCCAGTGCGGCACGCTCGTGTGCATCACCAGGTAGTACGCGATGAGCGCGCCTGCGGCGCCGACCGCGCCGAAGGCGAGGTTCAGCACGCCGGTCGCGCGGTAGAGGACGACGAGGCCGACGCCGGAGAGCGCATACACGCTCCCCAGCGCCAGCCCGAGGACGAGGTACGGCTTGAAGAAGATCCAGTCGACGCCGAAGAAGCTCAGCGCGAGCAGCTCATGCATTCAAGTGGCTCCGTCGTCCTTTCGTCGTTGTCGCTTCTACCCGTTCAGGTGGTACTTCTTCTCCCAGATGCGGGTCTGCCGGATCGGCTGGTCCGTGGCGCCCGTGATCTCGAAGCACGGCTGCTTCACGACGACTGCGCCGTTCTTGTAGTCGACCGTGATGTCCGTGTTGTTCGGGATGTGGTACGGGATGTTCCCGACGTACCACGGCTTGCACAGCATGTCGGTCTTGATGTTCGTGAGCGCCTTGACCGCCGCGTTGTACGACTTCGCGGTGATCGCGCCCTTGATGTTCATGAGCGCCTGCGTCGCGAACTTGGCGTCCATGAAGCCCATCTGGCCGAACGCCTGCGGCGCGATGCTCGGTGCGTACTTCTTGAGGATCGCGAACATCAGGCGCGTGTCGGGGCCGACCGACGGATCGATGTTGCTGAACTCCTGGTTGATCCAGAGGTGGCCGTCGAAGGTCGGCGAGAACTGGCCCGCCATGAACGTGTTCGCGATCGGCGTGGACGAGCCCCACTTCACGTCGTTGACGATGCCCTGGGCCTCGGCGGCCTTCATCAGGGCCGGCGCCGTGTCGGGCGTGAAGTCGAGGATGATGCCGCCGCCGCTGCCGGCGAACTGGTAGAGCTGCTGCACGATCGTGTTCGCGTCGGTGACCGGCAGGTGCGTCGGGAAGATCTTGACCTGGACGCCCTTCGCCGCGCCGTACTTCGCGACCGCGGAATCGGCGTACGCGGAGATCGTGTCAGGCGACGCGATCGAGATCTTCTTGACGCCGGCGCCGATCAGCGCCTGTGCCGCGCCGAGGTTCGAGTAACGCGGGCCCATGTTCGACTCGGCGTAGCTCGGGGTGCTGAAGCACTCCGCCTGCACGCCCGCGCCGATCACGATGTAGCCCTTCGACTGGTAGTACTTCCAGTTCGTCCCGCACTCGGCGAAGCTCGTGTTACCGACGATGCCGACGGCGTGGTCGCTCTGAACCATCTTGCGCGCGAGCGCCGCCTCCTGCGCCGGGTTGAGAGCCTCGTTGTAGAGCGTGTACTTGATCGGGCGGCCGTTGATGCCGCCGTTGTCGTTGACGCAGGCGAAGTACGCCGCCGCGATCTTGCCGACGGTCGTGAAGTCGACGCCCGGGATGAGCATGTCGAGGCCGTCGATCTTGATCGGCGTGCCGGTCGCCTTCTTGCCGGTTCCCGCGCCGCACTTGCTCACGGCGGCGCCGGGCACCGCCTGCCCGACCTTGTAGGCCGGGCTCGCGCCTGCGCTGGTGGCGATGAGCGCCGTCGCGACGACCGCGACAGGGAGCCCGACCGCCAGCACTACCCTCCGAAGCGACATCCACTTCCTCCCTTCAAATGCTCCACGTTGAGCATGGACTCGGTGATCGGTCTCACCGGGCATCGCGCGGCATCACCGGCGGATCCCCGACGAGGGATTCTTTCGTCGGGGAGGCCGTCGATGCAAGTCCGTTCATGACCCCGGAAACCTCATTGCCGTAGACGTCGGAGTTCGCCGGAAGTTGTGCGTCTCATCCTGCGGCATGGCACACGACTTCGACGTTGTTTCCGTCGAGGTCGTGAACGAATGCGGCGTAGTAGGTCGGGTGGTAGTGCTCGCGGATTCCGGGCGGGCCGTTGTCTGTCCCGCCCGCTGACACACCGGCCGCGTGGAACGCGTCGACGGTGGCGTGGTCGGGCGCGCTGAACGCGACGTGCGTCCCCGTGCCGACCGGCGCCCGTTCCGCTATCCAGAACGCCGGCTTTCCCTCGGGGCCCCACGCGCACGCCTTCCACTCCTCGAACTCCATCTGGATGCCGTACCCGAGAGGCGCGAGCGCGGCCTCGTAGAACGCGCGGCTCGCCTTGTAGTCCTTCACGTTCAATCCCACATGGTCGAACACGACGGGTCCTCCCTGATCGCAGTACGCTCGACCGGCATGATCCTCGAGAACGGCGTCGTCCGCTCGCTCGACCCGTCCCTGCCCGTCGCCTCCGCGCTCGCGATCGCGGGCGACCGCGTCGCCGGCGGCGTCGGCGTCCACGAGACGGCGCTCGCGAGCCCGGAGGTCGTCGACCTCGGCGGACGCTGCGTGCTCCCCGGGTTCACCGACTCGCACGTCCACTTCCCGACGTGGGCGGTCGCGCAGCACGAGGTCCGGCTCGAGGGCTGCACGTCGCTCGACGAGGCGCTCGAGCGCGTGCGCGTCGCGGCGGACGCGCTGCCGGCGGAGCGCACGCTGCGCGGGCACGGCTGGCGGAGCGGCGACTGGCCCGGCGGCCGCGAGCCGACGAAGGAGGACCTCGACGCGGTGACGGGCGACCGGCCCGCGATGCTGATCGCGCGCGACTACCACTCGCTGTGGCTGAACTCCGCCGCGCTCGCGCACGCGGGCGGCGACCTCGACGTCGCCGGCGGCGTCGTCGAGCGCGACGCGAACGGCGAGCCGACCGGCGTGCTGCGCGAGGAGTCCGCATGGCGGTTCAAGGACCGCCACCTCCGCATTCCGGACGACGAGTACGTCGAGGCGATGCGCGCAGGCGTGCGGCTCGCGAACGCGCGCGGCGTCACGTGCGTGCACGACAAGGACGGCTGGCTCGGCGCCGTGGGACTGTGGCAGCGGCTCGACGAGCACGGCTCGCTGACGCTGCGCGTCTGGCAGTCCGTCCCGCACGACAACATTCCGGAGCTCGCGGCGCTCTCGCTGCGCAGCGGCATCGGCTCGCAGCTCCTGCGCGTCGGCTACCTGAAGGTCTTCATGGACGGGACGCTCGGCTCGCAGACCGCGCTCATGCTCGACGGCAGCGGCGTGCAGATCACGAGCGGCGACGAGCTCGCGGAGATCGTGGTTCGCGGAGCGGACGCGGGCTGGCCGGTCGCGGTGCACGCGATCGGCGACCGCGCGAACCGCGACGCGCTCGACGCGTTCGAGCGCACCCGCGACGTGTGGAGCGCACGCGGCCTCCGCCCGCGCATCGAGCACGCGCAGTGCCTCGCGCCGGAGGACATCCCGCGCTTCGCGGAGATCGGCGTCGCCGCGTCGGTGCAGTTCTCGCACGCGACGTCGGACCGCGACCTCGCCGAGCGCTACTGGGGCGACCGGCTCGACGGGACGTACGCGTTCCGCTCGCTGCTCGACTCCGGCGCGCTCGTCGCGAACGGGTCCGACGCGCCGATCGAGGAGCTCGACCCGTGGGCGGGCGTGCTGGCGGGCGTGCTGCGCACGATCGACGACCGTCCCGCCTGGCGCCCGGAGGAAGGCGTGACGCTCGAGCAGGCGCTGCACGCGACGTGCGTCGCGCCGTCGTGGCTCTCGCACGACGAGCGCGTGCGCGGGACGCTCGTCCCCGGCCGCCTCGCCGACCTCGTCGTGCTCGACCGCGACCCGCTCGCGTGCGGGCCCGAGGAGCTGCGCGAGGTGCAGGTCGTCGCGACGATGGTCGCCGGCCGCTGGGTGCACAACCCACCGCCGTGGCAGTAGCGCCCGCCCACGGCATGATGCAGGGATCGTGGCAGTAGCGACCGGCCATCGGATCTCCCGGGACGAGGTCGTCTGGGCCTTCGGGCCCGACCTCGTCCCGGTGCTCGAGGTCGAGCCGGGCGAGACGGTCACGTTCGAGACGAACGACTGCTTCACCGGGCAGATCACGAGCGAGGACGACGTCGTCACCGGGATCGACTTCTCGCGCATCAACGGCGCGACCGGTCCCGTCGCGGTGAAGGGCGCGGAGCCGGGCGACTCGCTCGTCGTCGAGATCCTCGACATCCGCCCGATCGAGTGGGGCGTCGCGTGCCTGATCCCCGGCTTCGGGCAGCTCACGAGCCACGTGCCGGAGCCGGTGACGAAGATCCTGACGGTCGAGGACGGCGTCGTCACGCTGAACGGGCGCATCTCGTTCCCGGCGAAGCCGATGGTCGGCGTCGTCGGCGTCGCGACCGAGAGCGAGACGGTCTCGAACGGGCTCGCCGGCGTCCACGGCGGGAACCTCGACGACCACTTCCACGCCGCCGGCGCGACGATCTACTTCCCCGTGCGGCAGCCGGGCGGGATGTTCGCGGTCGGCGACATGCACGCGGCGATGGGCGACGGCGAGATCTGCTTCACGGGCGTCGAGATCGGGGGCGAGGTCGACATCCGCTTCGGGTTGCTGAAGGGCAAGCAGGCGACGTGGCCGGTGACGGAGCTCGCCGACCGCTGGCTCCCCCACGCCACGGCCTACGACTACGCCGACGCGCTCCAGCTCGTCTCCGAGGAGGCGGCGAAGCTCCTCATGGACGAGCACGGGTTCACGCTGGAGGAGGCGTTCATCTTCCTCTCCGTCGCCTGCGATGCCGGGGTCGCGCAGGCGTGCAAGCCGGCCGAGGGCTTCGGGACGATCGCCCGGTTCGCGATCCCGAAGATCCCGGCCTGCCCGGCGCCGTTCACCACGCGGTAGCACCGACTACAATTCGGCCATGGCCACGACGGAACGGACGATGAATCCCGTCCACGAGTCGGCCACGTGCGGAGTGGCGGCGTGCGCCGAGATCATCGGCGCGAAGTGGACCGCACTGCTGGTGCACGACCTCTCCGAGGGGCCGCGGCGCTTCTCGCAGCTCGAGCACTCGTGCAGCGG
>DATJOZ010000121.1:0-14193 GCA_035506655.1 Gaiellaceae bacterium | reverse complement strand
TAGCCGTACGGCCTCGGCACCCTCACGCCCGCCTCGAACGCCGCGCACAGCACTGCGAACTCGTCGGCCAGGGAGAGCGTGTCGTGATGCATGACGGTCGCCGCCGCGCGCCGCACGAGCAGCCGCTCGCCGCCCGCGTCGACGGCCCAGGCCTCCTTCGACGCCCCGCCTGCGAGCAGCACCGGCTCCGCGATCTCCACTTCCCGGCCCAGGACCTCCGACACTGCCCGCTGCATCGCCTCGCGCACGTCTGCGATCATCGCGGCAGCGGTGTCCGCTGTCATCTCCCAGCCGATCGTCGACCGCCGCGAGCGCGTCCGCTCGTTCATGGAGGAGCACGTCTACCCGAACGAGCGCGCGCTGTTCGCGGAGGACGCCGCGGCCGACGCGCTGATCGCCGAGCTCCAGCGGAAGGCGAAGGCCGCCGACCTCTGGGCGCCACACCTCCCGCCGGAGGCGGGCGGCTCCGGCAGCGGCTTCATCGAGTACGCGTATCTCAACGAGGAGATCGGCCGGAGCGCGATCGCGCAGCTGATCCTCGGGTGCCAGGCACCCGATGCCGGCAACGGCGAGATCCTCCACCTCTACGGCACCCCGGAGCAGCGCGAGCGCTTCCTGAAGCCGCTCGTCGCGGGCGAGACGCGCTCGTTCTTCGGGATGACGGAGCCGGAGGTCGCGGGCTCCGACCCGACGCTCCTCCGCGGCCGCGCCGTCCGCGACGGCGACGACTGGGTGATCGACGCGCACAAGTGGTTCTCGTCCGGCGCCGACGGGGCGGGCTTCGGCGTCGTCATGGTCGTCACCGACCCCGACGCGGAGCCGCACAAGCGCGCGTCGATGATCCTCGTCCCGACGGACACGCCGGGCTACGAGCTCGTCCGGAAGGTCTCCGTGATGGGCCACGAGGGCCACGGCTGGGCGACCCATTGCGAGACGCGCTTCACGAACGTCCGCGTCCCCGTGACGAACACGCTGGGCGAGCCGGGCGACGGCTTCCGGATCGCGCAGAAGCGCCTCGGCCCGGGCCGCATCCACCACGTCATGCGCTGGCTCGGCCAGATGCAGCGTGCGTTCGAGCTGATGTGCTCCTACTCGCTCGAGCGCAGGGCGTTCGGCGAGCCGCTCGCCGACAAGCAGACGATCCAGAACTGGATCGCGGAGTCCGCCGCGGAGATCCAGGCGTGCCGGCTGATGACGCTGCAGGCCGCGCACCGCCTCGACGAGGGCGACGAGGCGCGCGTCGAGATCTCGCTGATCAAGTTCTACGCAGCGCGGGTCCTCAACGATGTCATCGACCGCGCGATCCAGGTGCACGGCGGCCTCGGCGTCACCGACGACACGCCGCTCGCCGTGATGTACCGCATGGCGCGCGCCGCGCGGATCTACGACGGCGCCGACGAGGTGCACAAGATGGTGGTCGCGCGCCGCATCCTCCGCTCGTTCGAGGACGGGGGCGTCTGGCGCTTCACATGACCGGGGCCGTAGGCGCGAACCGACGCGAACGCTGCACGTGCTCCACGTAACGCTGGAAGGAACCCGGGTTCGCCTCGAGCCGCTCGAGCCCCGCCACGAGGAGCCGCTCTGGGAGGCCGCACGCGGCGACGACCGGATCTTCCGCTGGTTCCCCGTCGTCGCGAACGAGAGCCGCGAGAGCTTCCACGCGTGGTTCGAGAACGTGCGCGAGCTGTGGCTCCCGTTCGCGCAGGTCGTCGGCGGCGTTCCCCTCGGCTCGACGTCGTACGGCAACGTACGCGAGCACGACCGCGTGCTCGAGATCGGGAACACGTGGCTCGCGCCGCAGGCGTGGAACACCGGCGCGAACGCGGAGGCGAAGTACCTCCTGATGGAGCACGCGTTCGAGCACGAGGGCTTCCACCGCGTCGAGTTCAAGACGGACGAGCAGAACGAGCGTGCGCGCGCCGCGCTCGCCGCGCTGCCGTCGCAGTTCGAGGGCGTCTTCCGCAAGCACATGGTCGTGCGCGGCGGGCAGCGGCGCGACTCCGCGTGGTACGCGGTGATCGACGACGACTGGCCGGAGGTGAAGGCGACGCTACGCGAGCGGCTCGCCCGCAAGCCGGCGGCCGGGTAGCCGCAGGCCGACGGCCGCGGCGAGCGCGAGCCCGACGAGCGCGGGACCCTCGAGCGCGACGTAGTAGTAGCCGCTGCCGAGCGGGTCGAGCAGCAGGCGCACGAGGACGACGATGCCCGGCACGAGCCAGACCGCGTGCCGCGACCCGCGCATCGCACGAGCGACCGCGACGCCGGCGCCGACCGCGAACAGCCCCTGCGCGAGCCGGAGCGGCCAGCCGACCGCGGTGCCCGGCGCGACGAACCACGACACGAGCGACTGCGACGACACGAGCCAGCGGTAGTGGTCCATCCCGAAGTGCCCGCCCGCGACGAAGGGGAGGAAGAGCACGGCCGCCGAGCCCGCCGCGACGACGAGGCCGCGCGCCGCGCCGCGCACCGACGGCGCGAGCGCGAGCACCGCGACGCCGAGCACGCCCCACGTCTCGAGCCCCGCCGAGAGCCCGACGACGAGACCCGCGCGCATCGTCCGCCCGCGCCGCGCGTCCGCCGCGGCGAGGATCCAGAGCAAAGGCAGCCACGAGTCCGCGGGATGGCCCGCATCCCAGCCGGCGCGCGTGAAGCCGGTCGCGACCGCCGCGAGCCCGATGCCCGCGAGGAGCCGCGGCTGCTCGACGCCGGCCGTGCGCGCCGCCGCGACGACGAGCACCGCCGTCGTGACGCCGAGCAGCACGGCCATGACCGTCGGCACGCGCCCGACCGTCCCGTACAACAGCAACTGCAGCGGCCCGACCTGGATCCCGGGGTTCGCGAACGTCCGGCTCCAGTCGCCCGAGAGCATCGTCCGTCCGGCCGCGACGAACATCCACGCGTCGCCGCCGTCGCCGCGGGCGACGGGCGCGACCGCGGCCGCCGCGGCGGCCGGCACGACCCAGGCGAGAGCGCGCCTCATGGGCCGAATATCGGCCGCGGAGAGCCCTACGTTGAGCGGCGGATGATCTGGGTGCAGCGGGCGGCCGCGAGCAGCGTCCCGCCGGCGTCGAAGAGGTCCGCGGAGCAGAACGCGACCCGCCGGTTCCGCCGGACGACCCGGCCCTCGGCCCGCAGCGTCCCCGGCGTCGCCGAGCGCATGAACTCGACCCGCAGGTCGGCCGTGAGGAAGTCCTCGCCGTCCTCGAGCAGCGACCAGCACGCGCCGCCCATCGCCGTGTCGAGGAGCGTCGCGACCATGCCGCCGTGGACGATGCGGCTGTCGCCCGGGCCGTGAAAGCAGTACTCGACCGTCGCGTCCCACTCCATCGCGATGCGGCCGTCGCCGTACTCGAGCGAGCGATACCCGAGCGTGTGCCAGACGTGCGGCGGCTCGGGCGGGCTCTGGCCCCAGCCGGGACGCGAGCGCGTCACCGCGGTCCCGGCACGCCGGGAAAGCGGAACGGCTCGATCCGGTTCATCTGCACGACCCACGCGCGGCCGGTCTCCTCGTCGCCGAGCGCGCGCAGCGCGGCCTCCGCGACGAACGACGGCTCCATCAGCGGCGGCACGAGCCCGCGAATCTCGTCGGCGACGATCGGCGTGTCGGTGTACGCGGGGCAGAGCGCGTTGATCCTGATCCCGCGCGCCGCGAGCGACGGCGCCGCCGCGCGCACGAACCCGACGACCGCGTGCTTCGACGCCGTGTAGATCGGATCGAACGCGTTTGCGACGAGCCCGGCGAGCGATGCGGTCGCGACGATCGAGCCGCCGTCCGGCATCAGCCGCGCCGCGAGCTCGCGCACGCCGAAGACGACGCCGTCGACGTTGACCCGCATGATCCGCCGGTAGTCCTCGTCGGTCAGCTCGGCGACGTCCTCGACGCCGATCGCGATCCCCGCGTTGAGGAACGCCGCGTCGAACGGCCCGTCGAGCGCGTGCCACGTCGCGGGGTCGCCGACGTCCTGCCCGTCCGCGAGGTCGAGGACCGTGACGTCCGCGTCTCCGAGCGCGTCGACGATCGCCGCGCCGATCCCGGAGCGGCCGCCCGTCACCAACGCCCTCACGCCACTGGCCGCCTTCCGCTCCCGCGCCGCGAAGCGGCGCTCCGCGGAAGGCTGACGACGCTGGCGGCACGCTCCGAGGTCCGCCGGCCCGAGTCCGTACCGGACCGTACTGTCCCCGGGCCGGCGGACGATGAATCGCGCCACCAGCGCCGCCCGAGAGGCGTGAGCGAGCTCACGGAACGAGCACGACCTTGCCGACGCTGCGGCGCGACTCGACGAGCTCGTGCGCCTGCTCGACGTCGGCGAGCGGGAACTCGGCGCCGACGAGCGGCTTCACGGCGCCGCGCGTCCACAGGTCGACGATCTCGCCGACCGCCTGGATCACGAGCCCCGGGTCGAGCCGCATCAGCCGGCCGAGGTAGAAGCCGTGCACGCTCGCGTTCCGCCCGACGAGGAGCCGCGGGTCGAGCGCCGGCCACGGGCCCGCCGCCGAGCCGATCGCGACGATCCCGCCGAGCGGGCGCAGCCGCGGGAGCGACGAGGCGAACAGCTCGCCGCCGACCGGGTCGATGACGACGTCGGCCTGGAGGTCGTCCGGCAGCTCGTCGTAGACGTACGCCTCCGCGGCGCCGAGCTCGCGGCACACGTCGAGTTTCTCCGCGGAGCCGGCCGCCGCGACGACGCGTCCCGCGCCGAGCGCGAGCGCGACCTGGATCGCCGCGGTCCCCACGCCTCCCGCCGCCGCATACACGAGCACCGTCCCGCCCTCGCGCAGCCGCACCTGCTTCGCGAGCGGGATGTACGCCGTGAGGAACGTGAGCAGGAACGACGCGCCCTCCGCGAACGACGCGCCGTCCGGCAGCGGCACGAGCGTCGCCGGGTCGAGCGCGACGCGCTCCGCGTACCCGCCCGCGCCCGACGAGAACGCCATCACGCGCGTCCCGTCCTCGAGCTCGCCTGCAATCTCCGTGCCGAGGATCGCCGGCAGCTCCGGCATCTGCGGATAGACGCCGCGGTGGATCATCACGTCGGCGAAGTTGATCCCCGCGGCGCGCACGCGGACGACGGCCTTCCCCTCGGCGTCCGGGTCCGGGACGTCGCGGATCTCGAACGGCGCGTCGACCTCGGTGAGGACCGCGGCCTTCACGCCGTCTTCTGCGCAGGCTCTTCGGCGAACTGCTCGCGCAGCGCGATCTTCCGGAACTTGCCGACGCTCGTCTTCGGGATCTCGTCGACGAACTCGAAGCGGTCCGGCAGCCACCACTTCGCGAACTGCGGCGCGAGGAACTCGCGCAGCTCGTCGCCCGTCGCCGTCGCACCGTCGCGCACGACGACGACCGCGAGCGGCCGCTCCGCCCACTTCGCGTCCGGGATCGCGATCACCGCCGCCTCCGCGACGGCGGGATGCGCCATGAGCGCGTTCTCGAGGTCGACGGACGAGATCCACTCGCCGCCGGACTTGATCACGTCCTTCGAGCGGTCCTTGATCTGGATGAACCCGCGCGGGTGGATCGAGACGATGTCGCCGGTGCGGAACCAGCCGTCGTCCGTCCAGCGGTCCGCCTGCTCGGGCGTGTCGTAGTAGCCCGCCGCGACCCACGGGCCGCGCACCTCGAGCTCGCCCATCGACTCGCCGTCCCACGGGACGTCCTCGTCGCCGACGCGCGCGCGCACCTCGACGAACGGGAGCGGGATGCCCTGCATCGCAACGAAGTCGAACTGTGTGTCCTCGTCCGCGTCCTTCAGGTCGCCGAGGAGCTGCGCCGTCGACGCGACGGGCGACGTCTCCGTCATGCCCCAGCCGTGCACGACGCTGAGCCCGTGGCGCTGCTTGAACGCGGCGATCATCGCGCGCGGCGCCGCCGAGCCGCCGACGAGCATCCCCTTCATCCGCGAGAGATCCCACTTGCCGGGGTTCGCGTCGAGCATCGCGAGGATCCCCATCCAGATCGTCGGCACGCCGGCAGTCCACGTCACCTGCTCCTGGACGAAGTCGTCGAGCAGGCTCTCCGGGTCGAGGTGCGGGCCGGGGAAGACGAGGCTCGAGCCGAGCATCGCCGCGAGATACGGGTAGCCCCACGCGTTCGCGTGGAACATCGGGACGACGGGGAGGATCACGTCCTCCTCGGAGATCCCGAGCCCCATCGGGTTGCCGGCCGCGACGCCGAGCGAGTGGAGCACGGACGAGCGGTGCGAGTAGAGGACGCCCTTCGGGAGCCCGGTCGTGCCGCTCGTGTAGCACATCGCCGCCGCCTCGTTCTCGTCGAGGCCCGGGTCGCGCCAGTCGTCCGCGTTCGCGCCGGCGAGCAGCTCCTCGTACGAGTCCTCCACGACGAAGACGTGCTCGATCCGCGTCTGCTCGCGGAACGATTCGAGCAGCGGCACGAGGCTCGCGTCGACGATGATCGCGCGGTCGCCGGCGTGGTTCGCGATGTACGCGAGGTCGTTCGGATGCAGCCGCAGGTTCAGCGTGTGGAGGACGAAGCCGCCGCACGGGACGCCGAGGTACGCCTCGAGGTGCTGCGAGTGGTTCCAGCAGAGCGTCGCGACGCGGTCGCCGCGCTGGAAGCCGAGGCCCTCGAGCGCGACCGCGAGCGCGCGCGAGCGCCGCGCGACGTCGCCCCACGTCGTCCGGTGGAAGCTCTTGTCCGGCAGCCGTGTGACGACCGGGTTCGCGCCGTAGTACGTCTCGACGCGTCGCAGGACGTGCGGCAGCGTCAGCTGGAAGTCCATCATCAGTCCGTCCACGGCGCCTCCTCGGATGGCTCGGTCGGGTGATGCTCGGTCATTTCGAGCCGATGCGCAACCAGTCGTCCGGCCGGTTCGGCGGCAGCAGGCTGACGAGGATCAGGATCACGACCGTCGCGCCGAAGTACTGGTAGAGCGACGCGCTGCCCGAGAACTGCCCCGTCGAGGTCTCGCCGAACCCGAGGCACGCGAACGTGACGAGCGCGACGGCGAGCGCGACCTGCATCGCGTACTTCTTGCGGTGCGGGAGAAACTCGCCGAGCACCAGGCTCAGCACCATGATCGCGAACACGCCGAACTCGAGCACGCCGAGGATGATCCACGCGGCGTGGGTGCCGGGGAACGTGTCGATGAACGTTCCCTTGAACTGCTGCACGATCGGCGCAGGCGGATGCCCGTGGTCGTCGAACAGCTTCTCCTTGCCGGAGTAGAAGAACAGGCCCCCGACCATCAGGTAGACGCCGACGACGATCGCCCAGTACGCGATCCCGTCCCACAACGTGCCCTTCCCGACGACTGCGAAGTCGCCGCGCTTCTGCTCGGGTTGCGCGCTCATGCCCGTACCTCCGTGAGTGTGGTGGTTTCCCTCAGCCGGTCGTGACGGCGGCGCCGATCACGGCGTCCGCGACCTCCGCACGAAGCTGGGCCGGCCGCTCGCCGAAGCCCTCGAGCCACAACGCCCGCTTGTAGAACCGATGGAGCGGGTGCTCCCACGTGAATCCCGTGCCGCCGTGCACCTGGATCGAGCGCTCGCACGCGGCGACGGCCGCCTCCGTCGCGAACGCCTTCGCCGCGGCGGCCGCGACCTGCGCGCTCTCGTCGCCCTCGGCGACGCACCACGCGGCCCAGTAGGCGAGCGAGCGGGCGAGCTCGACGTCGCCGTACGTGTTCGCGAGCGCGTGCGACACGGCCTGGTACACCCCGATCGGCTTGCCGAACTGCTCGCGCGTCTTCGCGTGCTCGATCCCGAGCTCGAGGACGCGCTGCGCGACGCCGACCGCCTCGCACGCCATCGCGGTGCGCGCGCGGGCCGTGTCGCCGGAGCCGGGGAGGGGAGTGCCGTTGCCGCGCTCGAGCCGCCCGAGCGGGCGCGACGGGTCGACCGACGCGTCCGTTTCTCCCCTTGCGTCGAACGCGGAGCCGTCCGCGACGACGCGGTCGACCGACCCGAGGCTCGGCGTGAGGCCGTTGACCTCGAGCGACCAGCGCGTCTCGCCGGCCGCGACCGCGGCGCGGTCGTCCGACCCGAGCCACGGGAGCGCGAGCCCGATCGTCTCGAGATACGGGCCGGTGTAGAGCGCGTAGCCGAGCTCCTCGAAGAGGATCGCCTCCTCGATGAACGTGAGCCCGACGCCGCCCTCGTCCTCCGGGAGCGACACGCCGAGCCAGCCGAGGTCGGCGAGGCCGCCCCACTGGTCGTCGACGCCGCCGTCGAAGTCGCGGTCGAGCGGGAACCGCTCGGAGAGCCAGCCGCGCGCGAGGCGCTTCAGCTCCTGCTGCTCCTCGGTGAACGCGAAGTCCATCAGCGGCTCCGGGGAAGGTCGAGGACGCGCTCGGCGATGATGTTGCGCAGCACCTCGGAGGTGCCTGCCTCGATCGTGTTGCCGCGGCTGCGGAGCTGCTGGTGGTGCCACCAGCCGTCGTCGAGGATCCCGTCGTCGCCGAGCAGCTCGCGGCCGAGCTTCGTCAGGCGCTGGTTCTGCTCCGACCAGCGGAGCTTCGCGACCGAGCCTTCGGGGCCGGGGATGCCGGTGCGCTCGTACGTCGTCAGCGCACGGTAGTTCGTGTAACGGAGCGCCTGGAGGTCGATCCACTCGCGCGCGACCTTGTCGCGGGCGAGGGCGTCGCCGTTCACGCGCTCGCGCGCGACCTCGAGCAGCCGGCCGAGGTGCACCTCGAGCTGCGCGGAGAGCGCGAAGCCGAGCGTGCCGCGCTCGTGCAGCAGCGTCGTCATCGCGACCATCCAGCCCTGCCCTTCCTCGCCGAGCAGGTTCGCGGCCGGCACCTCGACGTCCGTGAAGAAGATCTCGTTGAACTCCGCCTCGCCGGTGATCTGCCGCAGCGGCCGCACCTCGACCCCGGGCGCGTGCATGTCGACGATCATGTACGTGAGTCCCTTGTAGCGCGGCGCGTCGGGGTCGCTGAGCCCGACGAGGATGCAGAAGTCCGCGATGTGCGCGAACGACGACCAGACCTTCTGGCCGTTGACGACGAAGACGTCGCCCTTGCGCTCCATCCGCGTCCGCACCGCCGCGAGGTCCGACCCGGCGTCCGGCTCGGAGAAGCCCTGGCACCAGATCTCCTCCGCCGACAGGATCTTCGAGAGGTGGCGCTGCTTCTGCTCCTCGGTGCCGTGCGCCATGATCGTCGGCCCCGCCATCCCGAGCCCGATCACGCCGACGTGCGACGGCGCCTGCGCGCGCGCCGACTCCTCGAGGAAGATCGCCTGGAAGCTGTACGGCGCGCCGGCGCCGCCGTACTCCTTCGGCCACGTCAGGCCCGCGTAGCCCGCGTCGTAGAGCGCGCGGCTCCAGTCGCGGTAGAACGCGTCGCCGAAGCGCTGCTCGCCGCCGCGGTAGCCGCGGCGGTCCTCGGGGAGGTTCGCGTCGAGCCAGGCGCGCAGCTCGGCCCGGAAGGCGGCTTCCTCGGGGGTGTCCCGGAGGTCCACGGCTACGAGCCTAGCGCCGTGACGAGATCCACGTCGAGCTCCGCGATCGACGACGCGCCGCACAGCGCCATCGTCAGGTCGACCTCGGCGAGGAGCTGCCGGACGACCGCCTCGACGCCGTCCGCGCCGCCGACGGCGAGCCCGTACGCATAGAGCCGTCCGATGAGGACGGCGTCGGCGCCGAGTGCGAGCGCCTTCACGACGTCGGCGCCGCGGCGAATGCCGCCGTCGAGCATGAGCGGGAACTCCGGGCCGAGCGCGGCGCGCACCTCGACGAGCGCGTCGAGCGCGGAGACCGAGCCGTCGACCTGCCGTCCGCCGTGGTTCGAGACGAGGATCCCGTCGACGCCGTGCTCGCGCGCCAGGAGTGCGTCCTCGGCGGTGACGACGCCCTTCACGAGCAACGGCACCTCGAGCCGCTCGCGCAGCCACGCGAGGTCGTCCCACGTGAGCGCGAGGTTCGGGAACGTCGCGAGCATCGTCGCGGCGGCGGCGAGCGGGTCCTCCTCCGGCGTCTTCTCGAGCTTCGCGAGGAACGCGGGGTCGGTGAAGAAGTTCCCGCAGCCGTGGCCGTGGAGGAACGGGAGGTTCGCGTTCGCGATGTCGCGCGGCCGCCACGCGAGCGTGCCGGTGTCGATGGTGAGCATGACCGCCGAGTAGCCGGCGGCCTGCGCACGTGCGACGAAGCTCGCCGCGATGTCGCGGTCGTTCACCCAGTAGAGCTGGAACCAGCGCGTCGCGTCGCCCATCGCCTCGGCGACCGCCTCGATGTTCGACGTCGAGGCGCTCGAGAGCACGAACGGGACGCCGGTCGCCGCGGCGGCGTGCGCGGCCGCGATCTCGCCGTCCGGGTGCGCGGTCGAGAGCTGGCCGACCGGCGCGAGGAACACGGGCGACTCCGAGCAGGTGCCGAGGATCTCGACGGAGAGGTCGCGTTCGGTCGCGCCGCGGAGCATCCGCGGGCGGAGCAGGCGCCGCTCGAACGCCGCGAGGTTCTCGCGCGCGGTTCCCTCGCCGCCCGCCGCGCCGGCGATGTAGTCGAACGCGCCCTGGTCGAGCGTCGCCTTCGCGGCCGCCTCCCACGCCTCGTAGACGATCGGCCAGTCGGCCTTCCCCGCGACGTAGATCGCGCTCTGGACGGCGCTTCCGTCGTACCGGCTCACGGCTCGGATCATGTCACCGAAGGGCACGTCCGGTGCCTGGCACCGGACGTGGCCGAAGTGGACGGTCGAGCCGGAGCCACGGCGGCGGCGCGTAAGCTCACGCCGTGGACACCCGCGAGCTCCTGTCGACGCCCCTCGACGAGCTGTGCGCGGAGGCGCGCGCCGTCCGCCGCTCGACGCTCGTGACGTACTCGCCGAAGGTCTTCGTCCCGCTGACGAAGCTCTGCCGCGACGTCTGCCACTACTGCACCTTCGCGGCGCCGCCGAGGCGCGGCGAGCGCGCGTACCTCACGATCGACGAGGTGCTGGAGATCGCGCACGCCGGTGCGGCGGCCGGGTGCCGCGAGGCGCTCTTCACGCTCGGCGACAAGCCGGAGCTCCGCTACCGCGCCGCGCGCGACGAGCTCGCGGAGCTCGGCTGCGCGACGACGCTCGAGTACCTCGCGCGCGCCGCGCAGGCCGTGCTCGACGAGACGGGACTGCTGCCGCACCTCAACCCCGGCGTGCTCACGCGCGACGACGCGCGCGCGCTGCGCGGCGTGTCGGCGTCGATGGGCGCGATGGTCGAGACGACGTCGGAGCGGCTCTCGGCGCGCGGCGGCCCGCACTTCGGCTCGCCCGACAAGCTTCCGGCGGCGCGCATCGCGACGCTCGACGCGGCCGGCGCCGAGCGTGTGCCGTTCACGACGGGGATCCTGATCGGGATCGGCGAGACGCGCGAGGAGCGGCTCGACGCGCTGCGCGCGATCGCCGACGCGCACGCGCGCCACGGGCACATCCAGGAGGTGATCGTCCAGAACTTCCGCGCGAAGCCCGGCACGCGGATGGCGGACGCGCCCGAGCCGTCCGTCGAGGACCACCTCTGGACGCTCGCCGCCGCGCGGCTCGTCCTCCCGCCCGAGATCCACCTCCAGGCGCCGCCGAACCTCACCGAGGACTTCGCCGTCCTCCTCGACGCCGGCATCGACGACTGGGGCGGCGTCTCGCCGGTGACGATCGACCACGTCAACCCGGAGGCGCCGTGGCCCGCGCTCGAGCAGCTCCGCGCCGCGACGCGCAGCCGCGGCCTCGAGCTCGCCGCGCGGCTCCCGGTCTACCCGGAGTGGCTCGACGCGCGCTGGCTCGACGCGGAGATCCTCACGCGCGCGCTCCGCGCCTCCGACGCGCTCGGCCTCGCCCGCGAGGACGACTGGGCGCCGGGCGAGCCGGTGGACGTTCCCTTCGTCCCGCGCGACGCGTTGCCCGTCGACTCGCGCGACGAGCTCGATGAGGACGCGGTCGCGCGCCTCTTCGCCGCGCGCGGCGAGGAGCGCGAGCGCGTGTACGCCGCCGCCGACGCGCTCCGCCACGAGGTGAACGGCGACACGGTGAGCTACATCGTCACGCGGAACATCCAGTACACGAACGTCTGCTACTTCCGCTGCGGCTTCTGCGCGTTCTCGAAGGGGAAGCTCGCCGCGAACCTCCGCGGGCCCGCGTATCTCGTCCCGCACGACGAGATCGTCCGCCGCGTCGAGGAGGCGTGGGAGCGCGGCGCGACGGAGGTCTGCCTCCAGGGCGGGATCCATCCGTCGTTCACCGGCGACTACTACGAGTCGGTCGTGCGCGCGATCAAGGACGCGGTGCCGGGGATGCACGTGCACGCGTTCTCCGCGCTCGAGATCTGGCAGGGCGCGGCGACGCTCGACCTCTCGCTCGTCGACTACCTCGAGCGGCTGCGCGACGCCGGGCTGGGCTCCCTTCCCGGCACCGCGGCCGAGGTGCTCGACGACGAGGTGCGCGCGGTGATCTGCCCCGACAAGATCACGACGGCGCAGTGGCTCGAGGTGCACGACGCGGCGCACGCGGTCGGCCTGCGCTCGAACAACACGATCATGTTCGGCCACGTGGACGGCCCGCGGAACTGGGCGCGCCATCTCGTCGCCGTGCGCGAGCAGCAGCGGCGCAGCCTCGGCTTCACGGAGTTCGTCCCGCTTCCGTTCGTGCCGATGGAGGCGCCGATGTACCTGCAGGGCCGCGCGCGCCGCGGGCCGACGTTCGCGGAGGCGCTCCTGATGCACGCGGTCGCGCGGCTCGCACTCCATCCGTGGATCGACAACGTGCAGGCGTCGTGGGTGAAGCTCGGCCCGCGCGGCGTCGCGGCCGCGCTGCGCGCCGGCGTCAACGACCTCGGCGGGACGCTGATGAACGAGTCGATCTCGCGCGCCGCCGGCTCCGAGCACGGCCAGGAGATGACGCCGGAGCAGATGGAGGACCTGATCCGCGCGAACGGCCGCGTCCCGCGGCAGCGGACGACGCTCTACGCCGACGCGCCGGACGAGCGCCGCGCCGCGAGCTTCGGCGCGCCGCCGTGCGTCGAGCCGGTGAACCCGCCGGTCCGCGACGCGGGCCTGAAGGCGCCGCCGCGCCTCGTGCGCCCCGGCTTCGCCGCCGCGTCCGCGCGTGCGCGATGAGCCAGTGGGTCCCGCCGCAGGGCCAGAGTGCGGTCGTGCGGTCGTTCCGCTGGTTCCGGCGGCGGGTGCCGAACGTCGCAGGCGTGCTCGCGGGCGGCGCGACGAACGCGTCGCTCGAGCTGACGAACGCGGGCACCGACGAGGCCCGCGCCCTCGCCGTCGCGGTCGTCGACGAAGCGGGCGCCGTCGTCACCGCGCCCGCGGGCCATCTCCATCCGGGCGAGTCCGTCTCGGTCCCCATCGACGCGACGCTCGCGCGCGGCGACGTCCGTTGCGTGTGGACGTGCCTCGACCGGAGCGGCAGGACGCACATCTGGTCGTACGACGGCCGCCACGTGCGCGCGCACGACCGGCCCGATCCGACGACCGCGCTCGCGCGCGTGTATCCCGCGCCGGCCGCCGCAGCCGAGTCGTCGAGCTAGAGGACGCTCGCGCACCCGACACTCCCGCCTCCTGGGCCAGTGCCAGAGGCGATTTCAGCGTCCGGCAGCGGCTAGCAGAATCAGCCCCGCAACAATTCCAGCGAATCCGGCAACCGTGACGCGCAGGAGGTTCGGCGCGAAGGTTCGCTCTGATCCGAAGTAACTCCACCGCGCCGCGACGCCTGCGAAGACGACGGCCGCGATGGACAGAGCCAAGATGGCGAGAGCGAGATCGTGCACCGTTCGGTTATCGGCCGATCAGCAGGTCGTCATAATGGCCTATCGGGTCGGGGGACATTCGTGAACGCTGGCCCAGGCGACGTGTTTGTGCGCCGGCGGGCGCTACGGCATTCAAGACGCTGGCCCGAAGCGCCGAGACTATGGCTGTGCACAATCGACCCTCACGTCGGCTCAGCCTCGTAACGCTCGCGCTTGTTGGACTCTCTGTGCTTGCGTGGGCTACACGCTTCGTCCTCGGGAGCGCGCCGACCTGGCTTCGGCTGGTCTGGACGGCTTTTCTCGCCGCTGCACTCGTAACAGAGCTAACCGCGCGCTGGCTAGCACGCACAGGCCGTTAGCTCTCTGGTGTCATTCGCGGACTGTGAGTGTGTCGATGTCCCGTCTGGGGCGTTTGTCAGGGTGGCGCCGGTGCTCTTTGTTCGTGACTCGATTTGCGGATGACCCCGTGTGTGGGTGTCTTTCCAGTGATTTGTCCGGGCGAGGAGACCGGTGCCG
>DATJOZ010000120.1:0-27616 GCA_035506655.1 Gaiellaceae bacterium | reverse complement strand
CCAGCTCGGCTCGCCGCTCGAAGCCGCCTAGGTTCCGGCGTCTCTACACTTTCTCCAGCACGGGGCGTTAGCTCAGCTGGGAGAGCGTCGGCTTTGCAAGCCGAAGGTCACCGGTTCGATCCCGGTACGCTCCACTGAACTCGGTGCCGGGCGAACTCGCCGATCCGCGATCATGCGAGGTCGAGAACGAGCTGCAGCGCGTCGTCCACACCTCGCAGCTCGTCGAACGTCAAGTGTCCGATCTGCTCGCCCAGCATTCGCGCATCGACGGCGCCGACCATCTCGCACATCACGCGTGTCGGCTCGCCATCGATCTCGACCTCAGGGTGGAAGCTCGCAGCCGGGGTCGAAGTCGACGTTGGGCACACGATGATCGTCGACAACGCGAGCAGATCGTCTGCTTGCACGATCACCGCAAAGCGACGTCCATGCTGCACACGACCGCGACCACGCGGCAGCGTGATCGCATGAACATCACCGCGGACCACGCAGCTGCTCCATGAGCGCGGCGACTTCGCGCGCCTCGCGGACGTAATCAGGATCGCCGGCAAGGGCCGCTGCCTCCGCGGCGAGACCCTTGCGCCGACGCTCCCGCTCTGCGGTCTCGGCAATAGCCTGACGCGCAGCCTCGGCTCGGCTCACGCCGCGGCGTCGCGCGATCTCGTCCAATGCACGCAACCCGTCTCGGCCAAGACGCAGCGAGAGAGGCGGTACAGCCATCCCACAAAGTGTAGCGCATTACGCACTACATGGTGGCTGCACTGCGGAGGTCGAGCGCGACCGCGTGCATCACGGCATGGTGTGCGCAACGCCAAGTTGCGTCCATCTCCGTCGCGGCGCCGCCGGTCGACTTAAGGAACCGGTAAGGAGTCCGCAACCGGCTCGCAACGCGCGCGGCCGATGCTCCGAGAGTCACCCACGACTCGAGGAGGACAGGATGCGCCCGAAGACCATCGCCGCCGCCGTCGCGACCGCCGCCGTGCTCGGAGGTGCCGGCGCGGCCCTCGCCGACACGATGCACCCCGAGCTCGGAGCGAAGCTCTCCGGCATGGGCGAGCACGGCATCGTGAACCTGCAGTCGAAGCAGTCGAAGGGCCAGATCTGCTGGACGTTCGAGCTGACGACGAAGGGGATCACCGGCGCGTCGATCCGCGACAAGGCGGGGATGAAGGTCGCCGAGCTGGGAATGCACTACACGCCGAAGGGCTGCGGCGCGGTCGCGTCCGCGACGCTCGCGATGATCGAGAAGACGCCCGGGCACTACGTCGTCTGGGTCGACACGAAGAGCCACCCCGGCGACCTCCGCGGGACGCTCTTCGCCGGCATGGCGCACATGTAGATGGACGAGCCCGCCCGCGACATCCACCGCTACGGCCGCGGCGTCTTCCTCGCCACGGTCGCGGGCGGGCTCACCTCGCTCGTCTGGGGCAAGTCGGTCTGGGGCCGCGTCTCGAGCGCGATCGGACCCGCCGAGGCGCTCGTGCCGCTCATCCCGACAGAGGGCTGGCGGATCTACACCGTGTCCGGGTCGATGCCGACGTTCGACCCGCAGGCGTGGCGGCTGTCGGTGGGCGGGCTCGTCGACTCGCCGACGAACCTCACGTACGACGACGTCCGTTCGCTGCCGCGCACCGATCAGGTCTCGACGTTCCACTGCGTCACGGGCTGGACGGTGAAGAACGTCCACTGGGGCGGCGTCCGGATGACGGATCTCCTCGCGCGGAGCGGCGTCGCCCCGAACGCGGGCGCGATCCAGTTCGTGTCGATGGAGCAGCCGTACGTCGACTACCTCACGCTCGACCAGGCGCGGCTCTCGGACGTGATGCTCGCGTACGAGATGGACGGGAAGCCGCTGCCGCGCGAGCACGGTGCGCCGCTCCGGCTCGTGATCCCCGAGATGTACGGCTACAAGAACGTCAAGTGGCTCCAGCAGGTGAACCTCGTGGAGACGCCCGACCAGGGCTACTGGGAGCAGCTGGGCTACGACGTCGACGCGTGGGTCGGACGCTCGAACGGGTACGGCTCGTGAGCCGCTCCGTCCGCCGTTTCTCCCGTACCGAGCGTGCGCTCCACTGGGCGAACGCGCTCGGCTTCTTCGTGCTGCTCGGCTCCGGGCTCGTGCTCTACCTACCGAGCCTCGCGATCCTCGTCGGCCGCCGGCCGCTCGTGAAGGACGTCCATTTCTGGTCCGGGATCGCGTGGGTGAGCGTGCTGGCGCTCGTCGTCCTGCTCGGCGACCGGCGCGGCCTGCGGCGCACGGCGCGCGACCTCGACCTCTTCGACGCCGACGACGTCCGCTGGCTGAAGCGGCGCGGCCGCGCGCCGCAGGGCCGCTTCAACGCAGGCCAGAAGATCAACGCGGCGCTGACCGCCGCCTTCACCCTCCTCTTCCTCGTCTCCGGCCTGCTGCTCTGGCTCGGCGAGCGCGACACGCGCTTCCGCTTCGCGAGCACGGTCGTCCTCCACGACGGGCTGCTGTACGCCTCCGTGATCCTCCTCGTCGGCCATCTGTACCTCGCGCTCATCCACCCCGCCACGCGCCACGCGCTCCGCGGGATGACGCTCGGGACGGTGGACGAGGAGTGGGCGGCGCGACATCACCCGAAGTGGAAGCCAGAATGAGCGTCATGACCACCGTTCTCGTCGTCGACGACGAGCCGATCGTCCGCGACGTCGTCGTCCGCTACCTCCGCCGCGACGGGTTCACGACCCTCGAGGCCGCGGACGGCGAGTCGGCGCGCCGGCTGATCGAGACGGGCGAGCCCGAGCTCGTCGTCCTCGACGTGATGCTTCCCGGCGCCGACGGGCTCGAGCTCTGCCGGTGGATCCGCGGCCGCTCCGACCTGCCCGTGATCATGCTCACCGCACGCGGCGAGGAGGCCGACCGGATCGTCGGGCTCGAGCTCGGCGCCGACGACTACGTCACGAAGCCGTTCTCGCCGCGCGAGCTCGCGACGCGCGTCCGGACGGTGCTGCGCCGGTCGGCCGCGACGCCGGCGCCGAGCGAGCGGCTCGCGTTCGACGACGTCGTCGTCGAGGGCGCCGGCCGCGTCGTGACGAAGGCCG
Organism: Gaiellaceae bacterium; assembly: GCA_035506655.1. Lineage (GTDB taxonomy): Bacteria > Actinomycetota > Thermoleophilia > Gaiellales > Gaiellaceae > Palsa-739. Next base: position 24,550 of record DATJOZ010000120.1, on the reverse strand, counting down.
GCGAGCCGGTTCAGCTGACGGCGCGCGAGTTCGACCTACTCTGGTTCCTCGCGTCGAACCCGCGACTCGTGTTCTCGCGCGACCAGCTGATGGACCGCGTGTGGGGCTACGCGGCGGCGCTCGACACGGGAACCGTCACCGTCCACATCCGTCGCCTCCGCGAGAAGATCGAGACCGACCCGGCGCATCCGCGGCACCTGCAGACGGTCTGGGGCGTCGGCTACCGCTTCGACCCGTGATCGCGCTCGCGCTCGCCGTCGCCGCCGCCAGCCTCGCCGCCGGGCTGCTCGTCGCGCTCGCGCTCCGCGCCGCCCCGACGGTGTGGCTGCAGGTGACCGGGCTCGCCTTCCTCTCGGTGTGCGTCCCGCTCGCCGCGGTGCTGCTCTCGGGCTGGGTGATGTTCCACATGGGAGCGGACGTGAAGATCCTCGCCGTCGCCGCGGGGTCGGCAAGCGCCGCGGTCGTCGCCGGGCTCCTGCTCGCGCAGACGATCACGCGCTCGCTCCGCCGCGTCGGCGACTCCGCGCAGCAGCTCGCGGCGGGCGACCTCGCGGCGCGCGCACCGTCGGGCGGCGCCGCGGAGATCGCGCAGCTCGCCGACTCGTTCAACGCGATGGCCGCGAGCATCGAGCAGATCTTCGACGCGCGCCGCGAGCTCGTCGCGTGGGCAAGCCACGACCTGCGCACGCCGCTCGCGTCGATGCAGGCGATGCTCGAGGCGATCGAGGACGGCCTCGTCGAGCCGGAGCACTACCTCCCGACGCTGCGCCAGCAGGTGCAGACGCTGTCGACGCTCGTGGACGACCTCTTCGAGCTCGCGCGGATCGACGCCGGCGTGCTGCGGCTCGAGCTCGAGCAGACGGAGGTGGCGGCGCTCGTCGAGTCGGCGCTGCGGCTCGTCCGCCCCGAGGCGGACGCACGCGGCGTCGAGCTCGAATCGCACGTCCACGGCGCGGCGGCCGCCCCGCTCGCGCCCGACAAGATCGAGCGTGTCCTCTCCAACCTCCTCACGAACGCCGTCCGCCACACGCCGCCCGACGGCTCCGTCGCGGTGCACGTCGAGCGCGTCGCCGACGAGGTTCTCGTCCGGGTCGAGGACACCGGCGAGGGGCTTCCGGACGACGCGCCGTCGCGGATGTTCGAGCGCTTCTGGCGCGCCGACCCCGCCCGGAGCGGCAGCGGAACCGGCCTCGGCCTCGCGATCGCGCGCGGCCTCGTCGAGGCGCACGGCGGGCGGATCTGGGCCGAGAACCGGCCGCAGGGCGGGGCGTGCGTCTCGTTCACGCTTCCCGCGGCGGGCTGAGTGGCGAAGCCGAAGGACGTCGACGCGTACATCGCGGCCGCGCCGGCAGAAGCTCGTGCGACGCTCGCGGCCGTGCGCGAGGTCTTCCGCTCCGCCCTTCCCGACGCAGAGGAGCGAATCGCCTGGGGCGTGCCGATCTACCGCGTCGAGCGCGACGTCGGCGGGTTCGCGGTCTACTCCAAGCACGTCAGCGTCGGGCTCGCCGGCTCCGTCCTCCCCGACGACGCCCGCGCCAAGCTCGAGGAGCGCGGCTACAAGACCGGCAAGCGGACGATCCAGGTTCGCTTCGACCAGCGGGTTCCGGTGACCGCGATCCGGCGGCTGCTCAGGGCCGCAGCGCGCTAGACGAACGCCGACGGGCCCGCGCCGCGCGGGTTCACCGGCCAGATGTCCGTCACGACGTCGTTCTCGACGATGTGGAAGACGTCGTGGAGGTTCACCGTCGTCGGGCCGTAGCCGGCCATCACCTCGGCGACGTCTCCGAGGTCGAGCGGCGGCGTCGACGGGAAGTCGGCGAGGCAGTGCTCCTCCGCGTAGTAGCGGATCTCCGCGTCGGGGTACGCGACGAGCGGCGGCGTGACGAAGTCGATGCCGACCGACTTGCGGCCGCAGTCCAGCACGACCGTGTTCCCCTGGCGGCTGATCACCGTCCCCGCGATCGTCAGCGCGACCTCGAAGCCGCCCGGCACGAGGTTCCCGTGGAAGCAGTCCATCAGCAGGTACGAGCCCGCCTGCACCTCCGTCATGCGCGGGTTCGCGCCGGTGATGAAGTACGTGCCCGTCCCGCCGCCGCTGAGATCCGCGCACGGATGGCCGTTCTCCGCGAGATAGTCCGCGGCGGCGACGAGCTTCGCGTTCGCCGCGCCCGCATCGGCGATGCGCTTGTCGCGGTCGGGCTCGAGCATGCAGTGGCCCTCGTAGCCCTGGAGGCCGCGGAGGCTCACGTGCGGAAGCTCCGCGATCCGCTCCGCGACCGGCAGCGCCTCCTCCTGCGTGCGGACGCCGCAGCGGCCCATGCCGACGTCGACCTCGATCAGGAGCTCGAGCTGCGAGCCCGCCGCGCCGGCGGCCTGCGAGAGCTGCTCGACGTTCCGCGCGTCGTCGACCGCGACCGTGATCCGGTGGTCGCGCGCGACGGCGGCGATCTTCGCCACCTTGTCCGGCTGGACGACCTGGTTCGCGACGAGCACGTCGCCGATCCCGCCCGTCGCCATCACCTCGGCCTCCCACGCGGTCGCGCACGCGATCCCGACCGCGCCCGCCTCGACCTCGAGCAGCGCGAGCTCGACGCACTTGTGCACCTTGATGTGCGGCCGCAGCGACGTCGGAAGCTCGCGGAACTTCGCCGCCATCGACGCGATGTTCCGCTTCGCGACGTCGAGATCGATGATCAGCGCGGGCGTCGCGAGCTCGCTGCGATGCCGGCCGATCTGGTTCCCGTACCGCTCGAGCCAGAGCTCGCGGACCGAGGCGACCTCCATCAGCTTCCCTCCCATCCGGTGACGTCGGCGGCCTCCTCGAGGTCGCCCGGGATCCCGAGCGTCTGACCGCCGTCGATCACGACGGTCTGCCCGGTGACGTACGACGACTCGTCGGACGCGAGGAAGAGGACGACGCGCGCGATGTCCTCCGGCTGTCCGAACCGGCCGAGCGGGATCGTCTTCAGGTATTCCGGCGCGAGCTCCTCGTTGTGGACGACGAGCGCCGCGATCGGCGTGTCGACGACGCCGGGCGCGATCCCGTTCACCCGGATGCCGTGCCGCGCGAAGTCCATCGCGGCCGAGCGGATGAACGCCCACACGGCCGCCTTCGTCACGTTGTAGACGCCGTGCGTCTCCTCGACGTGCCACGCGTTGATCGACGACGTGCAGACGATCGCGCCCGGCCGGCCGGCGGCGACCATCGCGCGCGCCGCCTCGACCGTGCAGAACATGACGCCGTCGACGTTGATCGCCATATGCCGGTGCCAGTGCTCGTCCGTCATCTCGAGCAGCGGCAGCGGCTCGGCGATCCCGGTGTGCGCGCACATCACGTCGATCGTTCCGAACCGCTCGACGCAGAGCTCCACCGCGCGCCTGCAGTCGTCGTGCACCGAGACGTCGCCGACGAACGCGACGCAGTCGCCGCCGAGCGCCGCCACCTCCTCCTCGAGCTTCGGGCCGTTCTTGTCGAACGCGACGACGCCGGCGCCCTCGGCGAGGAAGGCCCGGACGATCCCGAGCCCGATCCCCTGCGCCGCGCCGGTGACGACGACGCCCTTGCCTGCGAAGCGGCTCACGAGGAGCCGCTCCGCAGGCGGGCGACGCGCCTAGATGAACTCCGGCCGTGCCTCATGCTCTTCCGGAGTCTCGATCCGTTCCTCGACCGCGTCCTTCGCATGGGCGAGCGCGGCCTCCTTGCCGAGCATGATCATCGCGACGAGCACGACGATGCCGACGCCGAGCCAGCCGACGACGACGATCGGAGCGAGCTTGATCGGCCACGCGGGCAGCGGGTTCAGCGAGTAGTACACGACGCACCCGAGGGCGATGATGCCGATCGCCGGGACGATGCAGTGCTTCCACCAGTTGAAGTCGTTCGGATGGTGCTTGCGGACATAGAAGTAGATGCCGACGTTCGCGGCCGCGTACACCGGGGCGAGCGCGAACGTGAACCACGTTCCGGTGATGTTGTAGACGTTCGCGACGCCGACCGCGAGCGGGAGGATCAGCCCGAGGCCGATGTTGACGAGCGTCTGGAACGCGATCGCGCCGGTCGGCGTCCGGTGCGCCTTGTTGACGGTCGTGAGCTGCTTCGGCAGCACGCCCGTCTTCGCCATGCCGTAGAGGAACCGGGTGGCGGAGTTCGTCGTCGCGATCGCGACGGCGATCGCCGAGTTCAGGAGCGCGATGAGCACGATCACCCACGCGCCGCCCCAGTACTTGTGCCCCAGCACGAACGCGGGCAGCTCCGACGAGCTCGGGAGCTTGCCGACGAGGTCGGTTCCCCAGCCGGTGATCTGGCCCCACGAGACGAAGAAGAGCAGGAAGCCGAGGATGATGATGCAGCCCATCACGCCGCGCGGGATCGTCTTCTTCGGGTCCTCGCTCTCCTCGCCGAGCGGTGCGGCCGCGTCCCAGCCGGAGATGGCGAAGATCGCGAACACGACGCCGAGGAAGAGCGCATGCCCGCTCGGCGCGTTGCTCGGATTCGCCCACTGGAAGTTGACGCCGCCCGGGCCCGGATCGACGAACCCCGAGATCGCGACCGCGAGCACGATCAGCGTCTCGATCACGCCGAGGATCACGACCAGCCCCGTCGACAGCTCGATGCCCCAGTAGGCGGTGAACGCGACGAAGATGATCAGGAAGACCATGAAGTACCACCACTTGAAGTTCCAGCCGTACTCCGCCTTCAGCGTCCCCTGGAGCGTGTCGCCCATGAACGAGCCGACCTGCGCGACGACGACGGGGTAGAAGAGCAGGTACAGCCAGGCGACGAGAAAGCCCATTCGCCCGCCGAGCGAGTTGCTCACGTACGTGTAGTACGTCCCCGACGACGTCATGTACTTCGAGAACTGCGCCAGCACGTAGCCGAGCATCAGCGCGATCACGAACGCACCGAGGTACGCGAGCGGTGCCGTCACCCCGGCGTTCGAGACGATGAACGGCAGCGTGAACAGCGCCGCGATCGCGGGCGCGATCGCGGTGACGCCCTGCATGAGCACACCGGGGAGGCCGATCGCCCCCGGCCGCAGCTCGGTCTGTGCGACTGTGTGCCGTCCGTCCGGGGCTGAACCGGACGGAGCCGTGTTTTCCGCCATCACCCCTCCTCGTAGTGGCCGGCGCCCGTGAGGAGCGGCGGCCCGTTGCCAGCAGATGTCGAAGGCGGCCCGGCCAGCGACGGTCGCGCGCTCCGGGCCGCCTCGAGCATGAAGCGCGCGTTCTCCTGCGGCGAGACACCGTCGAAGACGGCGCTGCCGGTGACGATCAGGTCGACGCCGAGCGACGCGACTCGACCGACGTTCTCCTTCGTGATCCCGCCGTCGACGGCGAGCACGATCTCCGGGCCGACGAGCGCGCGCGCGTCCTCGACGCGCTGCTCGGTACCCGAGATGAAGGACTGGCCGCGCACGCCCGGGACGACCGCGAGGATCAGCACCAGCTCGAGCTCGTCGAGCAGGGGGTCCACGGCGGCCAGCGGCGTCGCGGGACTCAGCGCGACGCCGCGCACGACGCCGGTGCCCGCGAGCGACCGGAGGACGCCGAGCGGATCGCGCGTCGACTCGACGTGGATGGTGACGATGCCCGCGCCGGCGTCGACGAAGGCCTGCACCTTCTCGAGCGGCTCGTCGACCATCAGGTGGACGTCCTTCACGAAGCGGTCGGGGATCGCCTTCACGACCGGCGGGCCGACGGTCATCGCCGGACAGAACACGCCGTCCATCACGTCGACGTGGACGATCTCGATGCCGGCATCGTCGAGCTGCGCCAGCTCGTCGCCGAGGCGGAGCAGGTCGGCGGTGAGCATCCCGACGCTGAGGCGCGGCGCGCTGGCCATCAGCTCGCGGCGTGTGATCTGCATCAGACGCTCGCCCCCTCCCGCGCCAGCTCGAGGAAGAGCTCGTGCGCCTCGGCCGGCTTCGCGTCGTCGTGGACGACCTTCGCGACGGCCCGGATCATCGCCGCGGGCGACTCGGACTGGAAGATGTTCCGTCCCATGTCGACGCCGGCCGCGCCCTCCTGCACCGCGCGGTACGCCATCTCGAGCGCGTCGAGCTCCGGCAGCTTCTTCCCGCCCGCCATCACGATCGGGACGGGGCAGCCCGCGGTGACCTGCTCGAAGCCCTCGGCGACGTAGTACGTCTTCACGACCTGCGCGCCGAGCTCGGCGCAGATGCGCGTCGCGAGGCCGAGGTAGCGCGCGTCGCGCGTCAGCTCCTTGCCGACCGCGGTGACGCCGAGCACGGGGATGCCGTAGCGGTAGCCCGCGTCGACGAGCTGCGTCATGTTGGCGATCGACTGCGTCTCGTGCTCGCCGCCGACGAACACCTGGACGGCGACCGCGTGCACGTTCATCCGCGCCGCGTCCTCGATGTCGACGGCGACGCGCTCGTCGGAGAGGTCCTTGAGGATGCTCGGGCCGCCGCTCGCGCGCATCACGATCCCGCCGCGGTGCGTCGCCGGGATCGTCGAGCGCAGCATCCCGCGCGTCAGCATCAGCGCGTCGGCGTACGGCGCGATCGGGACGACGTTGAGGTCGACGCGCTCGAGCCCGGTCGTCGGGCCCTGGAAGTAGCCGTGGTCGATCGCGAGCATCACGGTGCGGCCCGTGTCGGGGCGGAAGATCCGCGCGAGGCGGTTCTTCATCCCCCAGTCGTACGCGCCGCTCCCCTTCAGGAAGAAGCCCTGCTCGGGAGCGGGGATGTCCTCGTGGAACTGCTTGTCGTCGCGTGCGTCAGCTTCCGGCATCGTCGTCCCTCCTCACGTTCCCGCCGCGCGCCAGAGCGGGCGCACGAGCCCCGCCTCGGAGAGCTCGAGCGAGCGGCGATAGAGCTCGAGCCACCGGCCGTAGATCTCGCCGTACGCCTGCGCGGCTGCGGCGTCCGGCTCGAACGTGCGCTCGAAGCGGACGAGGCGGTCGGCCGCCGCGCCCGCGTCGTCGTAGAGCCCGGCGCCGACGCCGGCGTAGATCGCCGCGCCGAGCGCCGTCGACTCCTTCACCACCGGCACGCGCACGGGCAGCCCGAGCACGTCCGCGACGATCTGCGGCCAGAGCGTCCCCTTCGCCGCGCCGCCGGTGAGCACGGCGCCGTCGATCGCGAGGTCGGCGATCTCCTCGACGATCCCGAGGTGGCCGCGCGCGACGTACGCCGCGCTCTCCTCGATCGCGCGGAAGCACTCGATGCGGCCGGTGCCGGTGCTCGAGACGTCGAAGCCGACGAAGCCGGGCGACGCGTGCACCCAGCGGCTCGCCTGCATCAGGTTCGAGAAGATCCCGAAGACGCCGTTCGACCCGGGCGGGAGCGACGCGGCTTTCCGCTCGAGCAGGTCGTAGACGTCGCCGCCCTCGCGCGCCGCCTCGTACGCCTCGAGCTCGCAGAAGCCGTCGCGGAACCAGCGCATCACGATCCCGCAGTAGAAGCCGATCCCCTCGATCATCCACCGGCCGGGCACCGTGTGGCAGAGCGTTCGGAGCCGCGCCTGCGGGTCGATCAGCGGGTCGTCGAGGACGACGGTGCTCTGCCAGAAGCTCCCGCCGACGACGGTGAAGCGGCCGGGCTGCGTGACGCCGATCCCGAGCAGCCCGAGCTGCGTGTCGGCGCCGCCGGCGACGACGGGCGTCCCCGCGCGGAGGCCGGTCTGCGCGGCCGCGCCGGCGGTGACGGTCCCGACGACGGTGCCGGGCTCGACGACGTCGGGGAAGACCGAGCGGTCGAGGCCGCAGATCTCGAGCACGCGGTCCGACCAGTCGCGGTCGGCGAGCTCGAACATGCCGGAGCTCGAGCCGAGCGAGGGGTCGGTGACGAATGCGCCGCTGAGCTTCGCGAGGATCCAGTCGCCGAGCATCCCGACGTGCGCGATCGACGCGAAGACGTCCGGCTCGTTCCGCGCGATCCAGAGGAACCGCGCCGGCGCCGTGATCGCGACCCAGTCGCCGGCGTGGTCGTAGATCTCCTGCGCGGCGCCCGACTGCACGAGCTCCGTCGCCTCGTCGCCGGCGCGCGAGTCGACGTTCGGGCACGCCCAGATCTCGTGGCCACGCGCGTCGTACAGCACCATCCCCTCGCGCATGCTCGTCGCGCTCACCGCGCGCACCGCACCCGGGTCGACGCCGTCGAGCGCCTCGCGGACGCACGCGCAGATCAGCTCCCAGTTCGCCGCCGAGTCGAAGACCTGCGAGCCGGGATGGCCGGGCAGCTCGGGGTGCGAGTACTCCCGCTGGCCGATGGCCACCTGGGACCCGTCCAGATCGAACAGGACGGCACGGCAGCTGCCCGTTCCGGCGTCGATCGCGAGGAGGAGCTCGCCGCTCACGCCGCGACCGCCTCCCGGTTGACGACGTTGACGAGCGGCTCGCCGGCCGCGAACCGCGCGATCTCGTCCGCGATCATCTCGGCGCCCTGGAGCAGCGTCTCGTGCGTCGCGCCGCCGATGTGCGGCGTGAGGACGACGTTCTCGTGGCGCAGCAGGCGGTGGCGGCCCGAGCCCGAGTCCTGCCGCACGACGTCGAGCGCGGCGCCGGCGAGGTGACCCGACTCGAGCGCCGCGTCGAGCGCGTCCTCGTCGACGAGCGTCTCGCGCGCCGTGTTGACGAGGTACGAGCCGGGGCGCATCGCGGCGAGCGCGGCCGCGTCGATGAGGTTCTCGTTCTCCGGCGTCGAGCGCGCGTGCAGCGAGACGAAGTCGGAGCGCTCGAGCAGCTCGGCGAGCGAGTCGACGCGCTCGACCGGGCCGTCGACGCCGGCGAACGGGTCGTACGCGAGCACGGTCATCCCGAACGGCGCCGCGCGCTCGGCGACGCGCCGCCCGACCTGCCCGAAGCCGACGAGCCCGAGCGTGTGGCGGCGCAGGTCGCTGCCGATGAACTTCGCGCCCTCCCAGTTGTCCCGCAGCCGGTTCCCCTCGTCGAGGAACCGCTGCGCCTTCGGCAGGCCGCGCGCGAGGGTCACGAGGAACGCGAGCGTCAGGTCGGCGACCGCGTCGGCGTTCTTCCCGGGCGTGTTCACGAGCGGAAGCCCGCGCGCCGTCAGCGCGGCGACGTCGACGTTGACCGGCCCGCCGCGCGCGCAGCACACGAGGCGCAGCACCTCCGACGCGTCGACGACCGCGTCCGTCACCGGCGCGCCCTGCACGACGAGGATCTCGACGCCGGGCATCCGCGCGACGAGCTCCGCCGGCGACCCCTGGTACTCGCGGAGCCCGAGCTCCGACGGCGACGACGGCTCGAAGCCCGGCGCTTCCTCCACCTGGGCGAGCTCGATCTCGTGCGCGGCCCGCAGCCCCTCGAAGGCCGCCGCGAAATAGCGCGGGGGCATGAAGGAGTCGCCGAAGGCCAGGATCCTCACCGCTCACCTCGAGACGCTTGACACGTATCGATGCGCGAGCATAACGTCGTCCTGTCCGTACAAGCAAGAGCCCGGAGGAAGACGCTGCGCAGCGAGCTCCCGGACGTTGCGATCGACCGCGCGTCGCCGGTCCCCTTCTACTTCCAGCTCGCCGAGCTGCTCGAGCAGGAGATCGTCAAGGGCCGCTGGGAGCCGGGCGCGCGGCTGCCGTCGGAGCCGGACCTCTGCGAGCGGTACGGCCTCTCGCGCACGACGGTGCGCCAGGCGCTCGGCCGGCTCGAGTCGCGCGGGCTCATCGACCGGCTGAAGGGCCAGGGGACGTTCGTCCAGCGCGGCCAGCCCGGGCTCTGGCTGCTGCAGTCGTCGGAGGGCTTCTTCCAGGACGAGGTCGACCGGCTCGGCCGGAGCGTCACGTCGCAGATCCTCCAGGCCGAGCGCGGCCCGCTCCCCGAGTGGGCGACGCGCCTCCTCGAGCTGCCGTTCGGCTCGGACGGCGCGACGCTGATCCGCCTGCGCTCCGTCGACGGACAGGTCGCGCTCTACGTCGTCAACCATCTCGTCGCGCACGTCGCGGACGCCGCGCTCGCGATCGGGAACCCGAACGAGTCGCTGTACCGCCGGATCCAGGACCGCGCGGGCGTGATCCCGTACGGCGGCCGCCGCACGCTCGAGGCGGTCGCGGCCGAGCCGTGGCTCGCGGAGCTGCTCGAGCTGCAGCCGGGCGCGCCGGTCGCGTCGATCCAGTCCGTTGCGTGGGACGCGGATATGCGACCGTTCGACTGCTACCGCGCCTGGCTGCGGACCGACCGCACCCGGATCGACATCCAGGCCTCGGGGCCGGCGGCCGCCGGGACGCAGCCGCTCGCCGCACTCGACGAGGGAGCCCAATGAGCCTGCTGGAGGGAACGCGCGCGATCGTCACCGGGGCCGGCAACGGCATCGGCCGCGAGACGGCGAAGGTCTGCGCGCGCGAGGGCGCGCGCGTCGGCGTGCTCGACGTCGACGCGGAAGCGGCGGCGCGCACCGTCGGCGAGGTCGAGGCGGCGGGCGGCGAGGCGATCGCGCTCGTCGCCGACCTGACGGACGAGGCGGCCGTCGAGGGCGCGGTCGCGGCCGCGGTCTCCGCGTTCGGCGGCCTCGACTCGGTGCTCGGCTGTGCCGGCGTCCAGCTCGCGGGCCAGGACGACCGCGCCGACCGGCTCTCGCTCGACGTCTGGCGCCGCACGATCGACATCAACCTCACCGGCATGTTCCTGATCGCGAAGCACGGGATCCGCGCGCTGCTCGACGGCGGCGGCGGCACGGTCGTCCTCGTCTGCTCGCCGACGGGCCTCTTCGGCTGCGCGCCCGGCTACGACGCGTACTCGACGAGCAAGGCCGGCGTCTACGGGCTCGTGCGCGTGCTCGCCGCCGACTACGCGCAGGACGGGATCCGCGTCAACGGCGTCGTCCCCGGCTACACGATCACGCCGATGACGGAGTGGGTCTCCCCGGACGAGCATGCCGCACTGCTCGAGACGATCCCGCTGCGCCGCGCCGGGCAGCCGGAGGAGGTCGCCGAGGTGATGGCGTTCCTCGCGTCCGACCGCACGCCGTACACGACGGGCGCCGTCTGGTCGGCCGACGGAGGGATGACGGCGATCTGATGCTGCGCGCGGTGCGGGCAGGCGGGCTGACGGCGGTGATCGACGGCGTCGACCTCCGCTACGTGCGGACCGGCGACGTCGAGCTCGTGCGCCGGATCTACGTCGCGGTGCGCGACCGCAACTGGAACACGATCCCGGGGGTCGTCTCGGACGTCGAGCTCGAGGCGCGCGACGACTCCTTCGAGGCGCGGTTCTCCGTGCGCCACACGAGCCACGACACCGACTTCTCGTGGGCCGGCAGCATCGTCGGCGACGCGTACGGGCGGATCGTGTTCGCGATGGACGGGCGCGGCGAGCGCGACATGCTCTACAACCGCGTCGGCTTCTGCGTGCTCCAGCCGTGGCGCGAGTGCGCGGGCCGGCCGTTCCGCGGCACGACGCCGGACGGGCCGGTCGACGGCACGCTTCCGGATCTCGTCGGGCCGCAGCGCTTCGAGAACGGCGTCTACGTCCCGCTCTTCCCGTCGGTGAGCCGGCTCGAGATCGACTACGCGGAGGGGCCGACGGCGGTGTTCGAGTTCGACGGCGACCTGTTCGAGACGGAGGACCAGCGCAACTGGACCGACGCCTCGTTCAAGACGTACTGCACGCCGCTCGCGCTCGGCTTCCCGCACGAGCTGAAGCAGGGGCAGGAGCTGTCGCAGGCGGTGACCGTGTACGCGAAGGGGAGCGCGGAGGCGTCGTCCGCGCCGCCGCGGCTCACGGTCGGCGCGCCGACCGGCGCGCGCGTGCCGCCGGTCGGGCTCGGCGTCGCGGCGGCGGAGCCGTCGGCGGCGGAGCTCGAGCTGCTGCGCGAGCTCGCGCCGGCCCACCTCCGCTGCGACCTGCACGTCGGCGAGGCGTCGTGGCGCGCCGTGCTCGGCCACGCGCTCGAGCTGTGCGACGCGACCGGCGCCGCGCTCGAGCTCGCGCTCTTCATGCGCGACGACGACGACCTCGCGCCGCTCCGCGACGCACTCGCCGGCGTCGACGTCGCGCGCGTCCTCGTCGTCCCGGAGGGTGCGCAGACCGTGACGCCGGAGGAGACGACGCCGCCGGAGCTCGTCCGCGCGGCACGCGAGCGCCTTGCGCTCGACGGCGTCCCCGTCGCCGGCGGCACCGACATGTACTTCTGCGAGGTGAACCGGACGAGGCCGCAGGTCGACGCGATGGACGGCGTCTTCTGGTCGCTGAACGCGCAGGTGCACGCGTTCGACGACATCTCGATCCTCGAGACGCCGGAGGCGCAGGGCGAGCAGGTGCGCGCCGCCCGCGCGTTCGCTCCCGGCAAGGCGCTCTTCGTCGGGCCGGTCACGCTGAAGCGGCGCTACAACGTGAACGCGACCGTCGCCGACGCCGAGCCCGACCCGCCGGACCCGCGGCAGGCCGAGCCGATCGCCGCGGCGTGGACGGCGGCGAGCGCGAAGCACCTGACGGAGCAGGGCGCATCCGCGGTCACGTACTTCGAGACGACGGGGATCCGCGGCGTCGCCGACGGCGCGCCGTTCCCGCTCTACCGCGTGCTCGCCGACGTCTCCGCGCTGCGCGGCGGCGAGGTGCTCACGTGTGCGACGACGCGCCCGCTCGAGCTCGCAGGACTCGCCGTGCGCCGCGACGGCGCCACGACCGTCCTCGCCGCGAACCTCACGCCGGCCGCGCAGCGCGTCGAGCTGCACGGACTCGGCGACGACCGGACAATCGACCTCGCGCCGTACGAGGTCGCCCGCATCGACGAAGGAGCGACATGAGCGACAAGCAGAGCGCCGCAGCGGCGGCGGAGGGGATCCTCGGCCGCCAGCTCCAGATCTCCCAGATCGCGGTCGTGTGCCACGACCTCCAGAAGACGATGGAGCAGTACACGACGCTCCTCGGCTGGGGCCCGTGGAACGTCTACCGCCACGAGCCGCCGCGGCTCCACCACACGGAGCTGAACGGGAAGCCGACCGAGTACACGATGCTCGGCGCGGAGACGCACGTCGGCGACATGGGCTTCGAGCTCCTCCAGCCGCTCGAGGGGCCGAGCATCTACCGCGACTGGCTCGACCGCCACGGCGAGGGGCTCCATCACGTCGCGGTGATGCTCCACGACTTCGACGAGTCGACGGAGCTGAAGAAGCGCTTCGCGGACATCGGCGCGCCCGTCCTGATGGGCGGCCGCATCGGCGACACGATCGAGTTCTACTACCTCGACACCGAGCCGTCCCTGAAGATCATCCTCGAGTCGGGGTCCGGACACGCGATCGACCTCGTCCCGGACTACGTGTACCCGTAGTGCACGAGGAGCTTCGCCGCGCCGTGCTCGACGCGAACCGCGACCTCGCGGCGCGCGGGCTCGCGCACGCGAGCTTCGGGAACGTGAGCGCGGTCGACCGCGACGCCGGCGTCGTCGCGATCAAGCCGAGCGGCGTCGCGTACGCGGAGCTGCGTGCGGAGGACGTGTCGCTCGTGTCGCTCGAGGACGGGACGGTGCTCGCCGGGCTGAAGCCGTCGTCGGACACGCCGACGCATCTCGCGCTGTACGAGGCGTTCGGCGCGATCGGCGGGGTCGCGCACACGCACTCGACGTACGCGACGTCGTGGGCGCAGGCGCTGCGGCCGCTCCCGTGCCTCGGGACGACGCACGCCGACTACTTCAACGGCGACGTGCCGTGCACGCGCGCGCTGCGCGACGACGAGTGCGGCGACGGCTACGAGCGCGCGACCGGCGACGTGATCGTCGAGACGCTCGACGGCCGCGACCCGCTCGAGATGCCTGCCGTGCTCGTCGCGTCGCACGGCGCGTTCGCCTGGGGGATCTCGGCGGCCGAGGCGGTCGAGCACGCCGCCGCGCTCGAGGAGGTCGCGCACGTCGCGTTCAACGCGGTCGCGCTCGCGCCGGTCGAGCCGGTCTCCGCCGCGCTCCTCGACCGCCACTTCGGCCGGAAGCACGGCCCGGGCGCGTACTACGGCCAGCGATGAGCCGCGTCGCGATCGTCACCGGGGCGGGGAGCGGGATCGGCGCGGCAGCGGCGCGCGGGCTCGCGAAGGACGGGTTCACGGTCGTCCTCGTCGGCCGGCGTCCGGAGCCGCTCGAGGAGGTGCGTGCCGCGATCGGGACGCACGCGCTCGCGATCGCCGCGGACGTCGGCGAGCCGGAGTCGCCGCAGCGGATCGTCGACGAGACCCTCGCGGCATACGGGCGGATCGACGCGATCGTCAACAACGCGGCGGTGATCCGCAACGGCCCGCTCGACTCGCACTCGCGCGAGCGCTTCGACTGGCACTACGCGGTCAACGTCGCGGGCCCGTTCTTCCTCGTCCAGTCGGCGCTGCCGTCGCTGCGCGCGGCGCCGGACGCGGCGATCGTGAACATCAGCTCGTCCGTCGGCTCGATGGTGAAGCCGGGGACGATGCTGTACGGCTCGACGAAGGCGGCGCTCGAGTACCTCACGCGCGCGTGGGCGTACGAGCTCGCGGCCGACGGGATCCGCGTCAACTGCATTGCTCCGGGGCCCGTCGACACGCCGATCCACGCGACGTACGCGGACGACCTCGACGCGACATACGCCGACCTTGCGCGCCGGATCCCGCTCGGACGGATGGGCACGGTCGAGGACATCGCCGTCTGGGTGCGCTTCCTCGTCGCGCCGGAGTCGGCGTGGACGACGGGAAACGTCATCCACGCGGACGGCGGCCAGGTGCTCGGGCTCCCCGAGTCCGCCGGCGGGTGAGGAAGCTCCTCAACGACCCGTTCGAGGTCGTCGCCGAGATGGTCGACGGGCTCGAGGCCGCGTACGGCGAGCAGATCGAGGTGACGCCGTCGCGGCGCGGGATCGTGTCGCGTGGACGGGCCGCGTCGAGGAAGATCGGGATCGTCACCGGCGGCGGCTCCGGCCACGAGCCCGCGTTCTTCGGCTACGTCGGCCCGGGCTTCGCCGACGGCGCGGCGCTCGGGAACGTCTTCGCGTCTCCCTCCGCGACGCCGATCGTCGAGGTGGCGGAGCGGGTCGACCGCGGCGAGGGCGTGCTCTTCCTCTACGGCAACTACGGCGGCGACGTCATGAACTTCTCGATGGCCGCGGCGCTGCTCGTGGACAGCGGGATCCGCGTGCTGCAGCATCCCGTCGCGGACGACCTCGCGTCGGCGCCGCCGGACCGTGCCTCCGAGCGGCGCGGCGTCGCCGGCGGCGCGCTCGTGCTGAAGGTCGCCGGCGCACGTGCCGACGAGGGCGCGTCGCTCGACGAGGTGCACGCGGCCGCCGCCCATGCGAACGCGCGGACCCGGACGATCGGCGTCGGGCTCGGTCCGTGCATCGTCCCGGCCGCGGGCCGCCCGACCTTCGAGCTCCCGGACGGCTCGATGGACGTCGGCATGGGCGTGCACGGCGAGGCGGGGATGGCGCGCCGCGAGATCGGCCGGGCGGACGACGTCGCCGACGAGCTGCTGGATCTCCTGCTCGGCGAGCTCGAGCCGGGCGACGGCGAGTCCGCGTTCGTCCTCGTCGACACGCTCGGTGCGACGCCGCTGATGGAGGGGCTCGTCGTCGTGCGGCGCGTGACGCAGCGGCTTCGGGACGCGGGGGTCGCGGTGCACCGCGCGCGGGCCGGCGAGTACATCACGTCGCTCGAGATGGCCGGGCTCTCGCTGACGGTGATGTGCCTCGACGACGAGCTGCGGCGGCTCGTCGACGCGCCGGGACGCGCGCTGCTGATGCCGCCGCTGGACGAGCCGTGGTAGCGGCGTTCGCGCGGGTCCTCGCCGCGACGGAGGCGGCGCAGGCGGAGCTCGACGCACTCGACGCGCTCGCGGGCGACGGCGACCACGGGATGACGATGGTGCTCGGCTGGCGCGCCGTCGTCGCCGCGCTCGAGGCCGAGCCGCCTGCGTCTGCGTCGGACGCGTTGCACACCGCGGCGCGCGCGTTCGCGGACGTCGGCGGGACCGCCGGGCCGCTCTGGGGAATCGCGCTCCTGTACGCCGGGCGCGTGCTCCGCAACGCCGACGTCGACACGACGTACGCCGCGACCGCGGCCGGCGCGGCGGTCGCCGCGATGGAGGAGATCGGCCGCGCGACCGTCGGCGACCGCACCGTGATCGACGCGATGGCGGCCGCGCGCGACGCGCTCGCCGCGGCGTCCGGTCACGGCACGCCGCTCGACGAGGCGCTGCGCGACGCCGCGTCCGCCGCCGCGGCCGGGGCCGAGGCGACCGCAACGATGGAGCCGCGGGTCGGCCGCGCGGCGCTCAACCCGGAACGCGCCTACGGCCGTCCTGACGCCGGCGCGCGCGCCGCCGCGATCTTCTGGATCGCCGTCGCCGACGCGGGCTAGTGGTCGTCGAAGCCGACGTGCGACGTCACGCGATCCTGCAGATGGTTCGCCGCGGGCAGCGTGAGCACGGCGGCGCCGACGCCGGCGACGACGACGGCGCAGACCGCCGCGACGCGGAGCCCGAGCCCCGGCAGCGGCCGCGGCAGCCGTGACAGGAGCTTGCGGAGACGCGCGAGCACGTGCACGCTCATCGCGGGGAACCAGACGACGAAGCTGGCCTTGTGGAGGCCGACGATCGGCCCGTGCGCCTGGCCCGTCACCATCAGCGCGACGCCGGTCGCGAGGAGCGTGATCGTCGAGAGCGCGACGATCGGCGCGACGAGCATGCGGTGGAAGGGGTGCGGCGGCCCGCGCCGCACGTACTCCTCGTCGCCGCCGTAGTACCGGAGCGCGCGCCAGCCGGTCGCCGCGAGCTTCAGCGCGACGATCGGGATCAGCAGGACCCCGACGAAGACATGGACGGTCATCAGCGACCGGATGTGGAGGATCGTCGCGCCTTCGACCGCGAGCGCAACGAGGAGCGCCGCGCCGGCGATGACGACGAGCTGCTCGTTCCCGTCGCTCCCGCCGCGGAGCTGTCGCGCGATCCGGCTCACCGTCCCAGGGAACCAGCGCCGCCTGTGAGAACGCTGAGAGATTCGGTGTCTGGCACCTGAGAGCGATTTGGTGCCAGGCACCCCGTAGAGATTCGGTGTCTGGCACTTCCGGGCCGTCAGGTGCCAGGCACCTGAGCGCCGTGCGGTGTCAGGCACCGGATCGGGCATCCTGTGGCTCGATGGGTCTGCCCCGAGGCATCGTCGTCCTCGCCGCGATCGGCGTCGCCGCGGCCGTGCCGCTCCAGGCCGGGTCCGCACTCGCGCCGCCGGTCTTCGCCGTCGCGGCGCCGACCGGGTCGATCACCGGCACCGGACTCGGTGCCGCGACGGAGCTCGAGACGGGCGACCTGAACGGCGACGGGCTCCCCGACGTCGTCATCACGCGACTCACCGTGCCGCCGACACACGTGACGCACCCGATCGGGATCCTGCTCGCGAACGGCCACGGCGGCTTCGTCGACGGCTCGTCGATGTGGGACGGGCCGCCCGCGCGCACCGAGTGGGGACGCCAGATCATCATCGCCGACTTCAACGGCGACCACCGGAACGACATCTTCGTCGCGGATCACGGCTACGACGCCGAGCCCTTCCCCGGTCATCCCAACACACTCGTGCTCTCGACGCCGGCCGGAAAGCTGGTCGATGCGTCGGCGAACATCCCGCCGGAATCCGGATTCACCCACTCCGCGGCGGCGGCGGACGTCGACGGCGACGGCGACATCGACATCTACGTCGGCAACCTCTGCTGCGGCGACGGGTCGCCTCCGGAGATCCTCCTCAACGACGGGACGGGTCACTTCACGAGCCGCCGGGACCTCCTGCCGTCGTTCCTCCTCGACAACTACGGGCCGCATCAATACACGCGCTCGCTGTTCGTCGACCTGAACGGCGACCACGCGCCGGACCTCGTGCTCGGCGGCTCCAACGACACGCCCGACTCGCGCGTCCTCCTCAACGACGGGACGGGCCACTTCCACGATGCGCCCGCACCGCTGCCCGCGAAGGCGTTCGGCCCGGATGCGATCCTGATCAGCCTCGCGACGCTCGACGTCAACGGTGACGGCAAGGCGGATCTGATCGCAGGCTTCCAGCGCAAGGACTTCAGCGGCCGCCGCCTCGAGATCCTGATCGGGAACGGCGACGGGACGTTCCGGGACGAGACCAGCCAGCGCCTCACGCAGCAGCAGGAAGGACAGGCGTGGCCCTACGCGATCCGCGTCGCCGACTTCAACGGCGACGGGCACCTCGACTTCGTCGTCGACACGAACTCTGGAGGCCTCGGCGATACGTCGACGGCGATCTATCTCGACGACGGCACCGGCACGTACCACATGTTCCCGTTCACGCCCGCGAACTGGCTCTTCGGGGTCGTCGATGCGAACGGCGACGGGTATCCCGACATCGTCTCGTCGGGCATCGGCGACACGACGGAGCCGCACGACATCCAGCTTCAGCTCGTCGTGCCGAGCGCGCCGACCGGGCTGCGCGCGTCGGGTACGGCGACCGGCGTCCGCCTTGCGTGGAAGCGCTCCACAGGCGCGGGTGTCGCCTATGAGGTCTGGCGATCGACCGGCTCGACGGCGAAAAAGCGGCTCGCCACGACGACGGCTCCGACGTTCCTCGACCGGACGGCAAAGCGCGCCGTCGTCTACCGCTACGTCGTGCGCGGGCTGAACGGCGCCGGCGCCGGCCCGTTCAGCGCGCCCGCTGCCGCCCGGCGCCGCTGATCAGCCGCCGCGGATCGGCTCGCTGCCGTCCCAGCCGCGCGCCGCTTCGAAATAGTCGGCGTAGACCTTCTCCTGCGCGTCCGTGTGCTCGAGCAGCTCGATCATCCCGGGCAGGTCGCGCCGCGCGTCGAAGTACATGACGCGCATCCCGGTCGTCGGCAGCGTGTCGAAGTACGCCTCTTCGTAGCCCATCGCGCGGTACCGCTCGACCTCCGCGTCGAACGACTTCGTCATCACGCCGAAGTGGTGGAAGCCGTACTCGAGCCCGCGCTCGTTGAAGACGGACGGCTCGTCGTCGTGCTGCGCGACGAGCTCGATGATCGTCGAGCCGCTGAACGCCTGCGCGATGGTGAAGACCGCCTCCGTCGGCTCGCCGCGGTAGCGGCCGGTCGCCGGGGTGAACGGGCCGATGAGAAACCACGGGCCGACGCCGAGCCGCTCGACCCACTCGCCGATCGCCGCCTCAATGTCCTCCGCGACGTACGCGTACTGGACGATCGAGCCGAGCGTCCCGCCCCACGGCAGCTCGCTCAAACGCGCACGACCGCCTTCATCACCTCGGTCGGATGCTCCATCGCGTACGCGATCGCGCGCGGCGCCTCGTCCAGCGTGAACTCGTGCGTGACGAGCGATGCCGCCGCGTCGCGCCGCCGGCTCACGAGGTCGACCGCGTCGCCGAACTCGCCCGAGCCGCAGCAGCTGACGCCGAGCAGGTCGATCTCCTTCAGCGGCAGGTCGCCGACGCGGACCGGTGCGCGCTCGCTCGACAGCGACACGACGACGACGCGCCCCGCCTGCGCGACGAGCTCGACGCACGGCTGGACGAGCTCCGCGACGCCGGACGCCTCGATCACGACCTCGGGCCCGTCGCCTCCCGCCCACTCGCGCACCGCCGGGACGAAGCTCTCGTCGCGCGACACCTGCAGCGTCTCCGCGCCCATCGCCGCGCCGCGCGCGAGCCGGCTCTCGAGCGTGTCGACGAGGAGCACCGACGCGCCGCGGTCGGTCGCGGCGAGCGCGAGCGCCTGCCCGATCGGCCCGGCGCCGATCACGACGACCTTCTCCCCCGCGGCGACGCGGCCGCGAACGACCGTGCGCACCGCGATCGACACCGGCTCGATCACCGCAGCGACCGTCGCGTCCTGGTCGCCGACCGGGAAGACCTGCGCCGCCGGCATGAGCAGCTGCTCCTGCAGCGCGCCGTCCTCGTGGACGCCGATGAGCGAGATGTCGACGCATGCGTTGCCGCGCCCGATGCGGCACGCGTAGCAGCGCCCGCACGCGCGCACCGGCCAGAGCGCGACGCGCATCCCCGTCTCGAGCCCCGGCGTGTCGGCGCCGACCGCGAGGATCGTCCCCGCCGCCTCGTGCCCCTGGATCCGGGGGTAGAGCACCGACGGGTCCTCGATCGTCCCGATGTCGCCGAGGAAGTAGTGGAAGTCCGAGCCGCAGATCCCGACCGCCTCGGGCCCTACGAGCACCTGCCCCGGCCCGGGCTCGCCGGGCTCGGCGACGGGCACGACCTCCATCCGTCCCCGGTCCTGCGTCACCGCTGCGCGCATGGACGGACTATGACGGAAACCGCTCGCCGCTCACACGCGTAGACGAGGATGATGCGCTTCCGTCGCACCCTCACCGTTCTCGCGCTCGCCGCGCTGGTCGTCCTCGTCGTCGCCGCCTGCGGCGGCAACGGGGGCGGCGGGTACTGAGCGAGATACGATCGCGCGGTGACGCGCGCCCTCGGCCTGAACCCGTCGAAGATCGTCGCGGTGCACCTGAACTACCGCAGCCGCGCCGAGGAGCGCGGCCGGATGCCGGGCGCGCCCTCGTACTTCTTCAAGCCGCCGTCGTCGCTCTCCGGGGACGGCGACCCGGTCGTGCGCCCGCAGGGCTGCGAGCTCCTCTGCTACGAGGGCGAGATCGCGCTCGTGCTCGGCAAGGGCGGGCGGCGGATCCCCGTCGACGAGGCGGAGTCGTGCATCGGCTGGGTCACGGCGGCGAACGACCTCGTCGTCTACGACCTCCGCTGGGCCGACGCCGGCTCGAACGTCCGCGCGAAGGGGCAGGACGGCTTCACGCCGGTCGGGCCGCGGCTCGTCCCGGCGAGCGACCTCGACCTCGGCAACCTCACGCTCCGCACGTACGTGAACGGCGAGGTCGTGCAGGAGGGATCGACGCGCGAGCTGATCTTCCCGTTCGCGACGCTGATCGCCGACCTCTCGCGGCTGATGACGCTCGAGGAGGGCGACGTGATCCTCACGGGCACGCCGGCGAACTCGCGGCCGCTCGAGCCCGGTGACGTCGTCGAGGTCGAGGTCGAGGGCGTCGGCAGGCTCCGCAACACCGTCGTCGAGGACGACCTGCCGCTCGACCCGATCGGCGCGATGCCGAAGGTCTCGCCGGAGGTGCGCGCCGCGGCGACGGGCGCCGGCGCGCCGCGCGCGCACGTCGTGCCGGAGGCGACGCTCGAGGCGCTCCGCGGGATCGCGACCGCGACGCTGACGACGCAGCTCCAGAAGCGCGGGATCCGGAACGCGTTCATGGCGGGGCTCCGGCCGACGCGGCCGGACCTGCGGCTCGTCGGGATCGCGCACACGCTGCGCTACGTCCCGGTGCGCGAGGACGTCGTCGCCGCGGACACGAGCGAGCTGAACGCGCAGAAGGCCGCGGTCGAGAGCATCGCGCCGGGCGAGGTGCTCGTGATCGACGCGCGCAACGAGCCGGGTGCCGGGACGATCGGCGACATCCTCGCGCTGCGCGCGCTCCGGCGCGGCGCCGCCGGGATCGTCACCGACGGCGGCCTCCGCGACAGCCCCGCCGTCGCCGAGCTCGACATCCCGACGTACTTCCGCGCACCGCACGCGAGCGTGCTCGGGCTGCTCCACTTCCCGCTCGAGTCGAACGTGCCGGTCGCCTGCGGCGGCGTGCTCGTGCTCCCCGGCGACGTGATCGTCGGCGACGCGGAGGGCGTCGTCGTGATCCCGGCGCAGCTCGCGGAGGAGGTCGCGCGCGACGCGGCGGAGCAGGAGCTCGCGGAGCAGTTCGCATACGAGCGCGTCGGCGAGGGCGAGAGCATTCGCGGGCTCTTCCCGCTCGGCGACGAGCGGCGCGCCGAGTTCGAGGCGTGGAAGAAGGGGCGCACGTGAGGTTCCGCTCCGACCCGTCGCAGATCCGCGGCTCGATCGCGCCGGTCGTGACGCCGTTCGACGCCGACGGCGCCGTCGACCACGACGCGCTCGCGGCGCTGATCGACTGGCAGCTCGAGTCGGGCTCGCACGGGATCTCGGTGCAGGGCTCGACCGGCGAGCCCGTCTCGCTCACGCTCGAGGAGCGCGAGGCCGCGCTCGAGACGGCGGCGCGCACGGTCGCCGACCGCGCCCCGTTCTTCCCCGGCACCGGCAGCGTGCTCCTCGACGAGACGCTCCGGCTCACCGCGAAGGCGGACGAGCTCGGCGCCGACGCGGTGCTCGTCGTCACGCCGTACTACGCACGGCCGACGCAGGACGCGATCTTCGAGTGGTACGCGACCGTCGCGCGCGAGTTCCCACACCTGCCGATCGTCGTCTACAACGTGCCCGTCCGCACCGCCGTCGACATCGCGCCGGAGACGGTCGGCCGGCTGCGCCGCGCGCACGAGAACATCGTCGGGATCAAGGAGACGACGCGCGACTTCGAGCACGCGTCGCACGTGCTCAACATCTGCGGACGCGACTTCCTCGCCTACTGCGGGATCGAGCTGCTCTGCTATCCGATGCTCGCGATCGGCGGCGTCGGCCACCTGAGCTGTGTCGCGAACGTCGCGCCGAAGCCGTGCGCCGCGCTCTACGACGCCTTCGTCGCCGGCGACCACGCGGAGGCGCAGCGACTCCACTACGAGCTGCACCCGCTCGTCGAGCTGGCGTTCCTCGAGACGAACCCCGGGCCCGTGAAGTGGGCGATGGAGCGGCTCGGGATCCTCGAGTGCGGCGCCGTGCGGCCGCCGCTCACGTCGCCCTCCGAGGCGAACCGGGCGCGCATCGAGGCGCTGCTGGTGGAAGCGGGGCTCCTCGAGGCCGTCGCGTGACGGAGCTCCGGCCGCAGCTCCACTACATCGGCGGCGAGTTCCGCCCCGGCCGCGCCGGGACGACGTTCGAGACGCTGAACCCGGTCACGAACCTGCCCATCGCGGACGTGTCCGAGGGTCTGACCCCCGACGTCGGGGACGCGGTCGCGGCCGCCCGCGCCGCGTTCGACGACGGCCCGTGGCCGCGCATGAGCGCGAAGGAGCGCGCCGCGGTCCTCCGGACGATCGCCGACGCGATCCGCGCGAACGCCGACGACTTCGTCCGGCTCGAGTGCCTCGACATCGGGATGCCGATCCGCCAGATGCGCGGGCTCGCCGCGCGCGCCGCCGAGAACTTCGACTTCTTCGCCGCGCAGATCGAGGAGCTGACCGGCCGCGCGTACCGCGTCGGCGACGACTTCCTCAACTACACCGTGCACAAGCCGGTCGGGGTCGCGGCGCTGATCATGCCGTGGAACGCGCCGCTGATGCTCTCGACGTGGCGGATCGCGCCGTGCCTCGCGGCCGGGAACACGCTCGTCCTCAAGCCGGCGGAGTGGTCGCCGCTCACGGCGACCCGGCTCGCCGCGCTCCTCGACGACGTCGGCCTGCCGCCCGGCGTCTTCAACGTCGTGCACGGCTACGGCGAGACCGCCGGTGCCGCACTCGTCGCGCATCCCGACGTGAAGCTCGTGTCGTTCACCGGCGAGTCCGCGACCGGCTCGACGATCATGGCGAACGCGGCGCCGACCCTGAAGCGGCTCTCGTTCGAGCTTGGCGGCAAGTCGCCGGTCGTCGTGTTCGCGGACGCGGACTTCGAGCGCTCGGTCGACGCGGTGCTCGCGCAGATCTTCACGCTGAACGGGCAGCGCTGCACCGCCGGCTCGCGGCTCATCGCCGAGGAGCCGATCTACGAGGACCTCGTGCAGGCGGTCGCGGCGCGCGCGCGGAACATCCGCGTCGGCGACCCGTTCGACGAGGCGACGGAGCTCGGCCCGCTGATCCGGCCCGAGCACCACGCGCGCGTGATCGAGTTCGTCGACTCGGCCGTCGCCGACGGCGCGCGGCTCCTCGCGGGCGGCAGGCGGCCCGACGCGCTCCCCGACGGGAACTTCCTCGAGGCGACGGTCTTCGCCGACGTGACGCCCGAGATGCGCGTCTTCCGCGAGGAGATCTTCGGGCCGGTGCTCGTCGCCACGCCGTTCTCGACGGAGGAGGACGCCGTGCGGCTCGCGAACGCGACCGACTACGGCCTCGCCGCGTACGTGTGGACGAACGAGCTGACGCGCGCGCACCGCGTCGCGCAGGCGATCGACTCCGGCCTCGTCTGGGTCAACTCGCAGAACGTCCGCGACCTCCGCACGCCGTTCGGCGGGACGAAGGCGAGCGGGATCGGGCGCGAGGGCGGCGACTACAGCTTCGAGTTCTACTGCGAGCTCGAGACGATCCACGTCTCGCTCGGCGAGCACCCGATCCCGCGGCTCGGGCTGGGCTCGTGAGCCTCGACCTGACCTGGGTCGATCCGCCGTTCGACATCGTCCGCGTCGCGCACGTCGAGCTGACCGTGACCGACCTCGCAGCGTCGCGCGCGTTCTACGTCGACGTGCTCGGACTCGTACCGACCGCGGAGACCGACGACGCGCTCTACCTCCGCGGCTACGAGGAACGGCTCCACCACTCGCTCGTGCTCCGCCGGGGCCCGCAGCCGCTGCTCGACCACATCGCCTACCGCGTGCGCCGGCCCGAGGATCTCGACGGCGTCGCGGACGCGTACCGCGCGCTCGGCTGCGACGTCGCGCGCGTCGAGGGCGTCGAGCTCGGCCAGGGCCCGGCGATCCGGCTCCACGATCCGCTCGGGTTCCCGCTCGAGTTCTTCCACGAGATGGACCAGGCCGAGTGC